>NZ_JBEXNN010000029.1:0-73858 GCF_040611115.1 Streptomyces sp. NPDC003038 | reverse complement strand
TCGCCCGCTCGGCATCGGACAGCACCACCGGCGGAATCTTCGGTCCAGGACGACTCACACCAGACCAACGACGAATCTCCGACTCAGGACACTAGGGCGCTTCCGACAGCTCGGCCGCCAAGGTCCTCGAAGAGGAGCCGAGACGCAGTGAGCGAAGCGAACGCAGTACAGCGAGGTGCGGTGCCGGGCAGCGCGGGCCCGGCAAGATCCGAAAGAGACGACCTAAGCCGAGGACGGGCGGCGCGGCTCGGGCACCCGTACCGCGGACCGCTACGGTCCGGGCCGGGGCGCCGGGTGACACCGGGGTGCGCACCGGCTGCCCGGTCACGCGCGGGGAGCCACGCCGCAGGTACGGCCGTCGCGCCCCGCGCTCGCCGTGGCGGCTGCGCGGCTTCGCGTTCGGCCGCCGGACTTCGCGCGGCTCTGCCGGCGCCGGAGCAGCGGTCATGACCGGTCCCCCCTCCCCATCCGTCCAAGCCGTGTGCCGGCGTTCCCCCGGTTGATCTACCGGGGCGAGGAGAGCTTACGGAAGTACGTCCAGCTGGTTTCGTTCGGGTCGGTCCACTTCTCCGGAGCGTGGGCGAATTGAGGATGGTTGTCGCGGATGTACGCACGGGTGCGCTCAGGAACGTCCGCGTAGGAGTCCAGTTTCCGGCCCCGGCAGTGGAAGGTGAGGCCGCCGGGGCGCCCGCCCTGTTCCATCCAGGGCAGCCACGGGGACATCCGCGTCCAGGACATCGTCGAGGGGACGCTCGCCGCGTCGGTGGTGAGGGCGGTCGCGGGCGCGAAGAACTGGAACAGCTCCAGCGCGCGGTAGGTGTCGTCCGCCGAGTTCGCCGGGAAGTCCTCGACCGGGAGGGGTGAGGGATAGGCGAGCGGGATCTCCAGGCTGAAGCAGACCTGGTCGCCGAGGTGTGTCACGGGGATCGGGAAGGGCCGCCATTTCTGGTTCGCCGGATCGTTCCAGACGTGGATGACCGGCTTGTCCTGCCAGGTCTCCATGATCTCCCGGGTCCCGGGGTCCAGGTAGAACGCCGCCTCCCGGGAGAGCAGTTGGTAGCCGCCGCTCTCCTCGTCCGTGACGAGGCGGGCGACGTTGAGCCCTTCGAAGCCGAAGAGGCGCAGGTAGGGCTCCTGCGGGGCCCAGGAGTAGACGTCGCCGGACCACCAGAAGGTGACCTCGCCGCCGTCGAGCGAGGCGCGGGTGCGGGCGAAGGCGTGCAGGAGCTCAACGGGTGTCATACGGCGTACCCTTCCCCGGCCGCCGGGCCGCTCACGCCAGGCGGACCGGAAGCTCGTACAGGTCGTTCTGGGTCAGCACCGGCTTGTTGCGGAGTTCCTGGGGCGCGACGGCCAGGGTGAGGTCCGGAAAGCGGGCGTACAGGGCCGGCAGGGCCACGAGGGCCTCCAGCCGGGAGAGGGCCGCGCCGGGGCAGACGTGCGGGCCGTGGCCGAAGGAGATGTGCCGGTTCGGGGTGCGCGTGACGTCGAACTCGCCCGCCGTGTCGCCGTGCTGCTCCTCGTCCCGGCCGATGGCGCCGAAGGAGACGATCAGTCCCTCGCCCTTGGGCAGGATCCGCCTCCCGACCTCGATGTCCTCGGCGGCGAAGCGGATGAGCACGTGCGAGGTCGGGGTGGACCAGCGCAGGGTCTCCTCGATGACGTTCTCCCAGGGGACCTCGCCCTTGAGTACGAGCGCGCGCTGCGCGGGGTGGGTCTCCAGGGCCACGACCGCGTTGACGATCAGGCTGATGGTGGTTTCGTGGCCGGCCGCGACCATCAGCTGGAGGGTGTTGGTGATCTCCTCCGTGCTGAGGTGGTCGCCGTCCTGCGAGGCGGCGATGAGCGCGCTGGTGAGGTCGTCGCCCGGGTTCTCGCGCTTGGACTCCACGATGCGGGAGAACAGCGCGGCGAGGTCCGCCATCATCTGCGGCACCTCCTCGGGCAGCGTCTGCGTCGAGAAGAACTTCTCGAAGAGCTCCTTCAGCCGCGGGTGGTCGGCGGCGTCCACGCCCATCAGCTCGCTGATGACGCTCATCGGCAGCGGGTACGCGAACCCGGCCTTCAGGTCGACGCTCTCGCCCGGCGGCAGCGCGGCCAGCCGGTCGAGCATGCCGGCGGTCAGCGCCTCGATGCCCGCCCGCAGCTTCTCCACCCGGCGCACCGTCAGCGCCTGGGCCACCAGCGTGCGCAGGCGGCGGTGCTCGTCGCCGTCGACGGTCAGCATCGAGCGGCCCGGGTTGGCCAGCCCGATCAGCGGCCAGTCCACGGGTATCTCGCCGCGCTGCCAGGCACCCCACACGTTGATGTCCTTGACCACGCGGGAGTCGGTCAGGAGTCGGCGCGCCTCGGCGTGACGGGTGACGGCGTAGACGCCGACGCCGCCGGGCAGGACGACCCGTACGAGCGGGCCGGCCGCGCGCAGTGCGGTGCTCTCCGCGTCGAGGTCGGCGACGAAGGGGTCCAGGGTGATGGCGGCAGGGCCACCGGGATTTGCGGCGTGATCGATCGGGCACGTCATCGGGTCACTCCCAGGGCGGGGGTCGGGGTGTAGGTCACGGGCAGTTCGGACAGGCCGCGCAGCCAGGGGGACGGGCGTCGTGCGAGCGAGGAGGCGGGTACCGCGAGGTCGACGTCCGGAAGCCGGTCGAGGAGGACTTCGATGCCCGTGCGCGCGATGACCTCGGCGACCTCCTGGGCGGGGAAGGGGCACCGGTGTTCGCCGTGCCCGAAGGAGAAGAAGGCGTTGTTGCCGCCGGTGAGGGCGCCCGCGTCGGTGCGTACGTGCGGGTCGGCGTTGGCGGCGGCGAGCCCGAGCAGGAGCAGGTCGCCGCGGGCGATGCGCTGCCCGCCGAGGTTGGTGTCGCGGGAGGTCCAGCGGCCGGCCACGTTCTGGGTGGGGGTGTCCTCCCACAGCACCTCGTTCATGGCCTCGCCGACGCTGTGCCGGCCGCCCGCCAGGGAGGCCTCGAACCGGTCGTCGGTGAGCATGAGGCGCAGCGAGTTGCCGATCCAGTCCGCGGTGGGCTGGTGGCCGGCGGCCATCATCACCATCAGGTCCTGGGCGATCTCGTCCACGGTGAAGCCGGCCCGGTTGGCGAGCATGTGGGAGGCGACGTCCTGGCCGGGCGCGGCCTGCTTGGCGGCGAGCAGCGCGTACATCGACTCGCCGAGGTGGCGCTGGCCCTCCAGGGCCCCCTCCCGGCCGTTGATCATGTCGTTCATGGCCGAGACGAGGCCCGGGCCCTGCTCGTCGGAGAATCCGTAGACGCGGGCGAGGACGCGCAGCGGCAGGAGCATCGCGTACTGCCCGACGATGTCGCACGCGCCCTTGCCGCACAGTGCGTCGATCAGCTCGTCGGCGAACCGCTCGGCATGGCCCTTGAGTTCGAAGGGGTCCACCGACTCCAGGGCGTCGCCGATCACGGCGGCCCGCTCCCGGTGGCGTTCGCCGACGGTGTAGAGGATGGACGGCTGCTTGCGGCCGATCATGGGGAGCAGCGGCCAGTCGGCGGGGATGCGGTCCCACTGGTTCCACAGGTCGGAGTCGCGGGAGAACAGCACCGGGTCGCTGGTGACCTGGTGCAGTTCGCGGTAGCCGAGGACCAGCCAGGCCGGTACGTCCCCGTCGAGGACGACCGGGGCGACGGCGCCGTGGTCGCGCCGCATGTCGCGGTACAGGCCGATGGGGTCGGTCTGGAACCGGGGACCGCTCAGGGGGACGGGCTGCGGCTCGTGGGCGGATGGGCAGGTCACGGGGTGGGCTCCGGGGTCTTCGACGGGTTCGGACGGACGGCCGTCTGCAGGTGCTGGACGAGGGAGATCAGGACGTGCTTGCCGGACTCGCGGGAGCGGGCTTCGCAGAACACCAGCGGGACGCCGGGCGGGAGGTCCAGGGCCGCCCGGACCTGCTCGGGGGTGTGCCGCTCGGTGCCGCCGAAGTCGTTGCAGGCCACGATGAAGGGGGTGCCGTGGTGTTCGAGCCGGTCGATGGCGTACCAGGAGTCGGCGAGCCGGCGGGTGTCGACGAGGACGACGGCGCCCAGGGTGCCGGAGAAGAGCCGGTCCCACAGGAACCAGAACCGCTCCTGCCCGGGGGCGCCGAACAGGTAGAGCACGTTGTGCGCGTCGAGGGTGATGCGGCCGAAGTCGAAGGCAACGGTCGTGGCGTTCTTCCCGGCGATGCCGTCGGTGTCGTCGACGGCCTCACCGGCCTTGGTCATCGTCTCCTCGGTGTTCAGCGGGCGGATCTCGCTGACCGATCGGACCATCGTGGTCTTGCCGACGCCGAAACCGCCGACGATCACGATCTTCAGACCGTTGTCGGCGGTGCTGTGCAGGGTCTGGCGGGTTTCCCTCTGGTCAGAGGTTGCGGAGTCCAACGAGCACCTGCTCCAGGATGTCGAGGTCGGGAAGGCGGGCCGTCACAGAACGCGGGTGGCGGGCGCTGATCCGGCCCTTGCCGAGCATGTCGGCGAGGAGGATCCGTACGATCGACACCGGCAGGCGCAGCTCGGCCGCGATCTCCACGACCGCCGTCGGGTACTGGCACATCCGCAGGATCGCCGCGTGCTCGGACTGCATGCCGGGCACCGGGTCGTACTCGGCGACGATCAGCGTGACGAGGTCGAAGGCGTCGGAGTCGGAGCGGCTGCGGCCTCCGGTGAGGGTGTAGAGCCGGTCCGGGGAGTCGTCCCGGCCCGGTCTGTTCCTGCTCATCCCCGGGGCCGCGCGATGAGGTGCTCGCCGAGCTGCTCGACCAGTTCCGCCATGTTGTGGCCCACCAGTCCGGCGTCGGCGTCCTCGGCGGCGACGAGCGCGAGGTGCGCGCCCTCGCCGGCCTCGACGATGAAGAGGATCCCGCCGTGGAACTCGGCCATGGCGGAGCGTACGCCGCCGGTTCCGTCACCGAACTCGATGGACGCGCCGTGCGAGAGGCTCTGGATGCCTGCGGCGATCGCGGCGAGTTGGTCGGCCTGGTCGACGGAGAGCTCCGGGGTGCGGCACAGCTTGAGGCCGTCGCGGGAGAGCACGAGGGCGTGCCGGGCGCCGGGGGTGCGCTCCAGGAGGCCTTCCAGGAGCCAGCTGAGCGTCTCGTCGGTGGTGGAGCCGGTCATTCCGTGTTGCCTTCCGGATGCGGGGGGTGGTTCGGGGACGGCGCGGGCTGCGCGGGTGTCGCGGAGGCGCCGCGGACCGCCTGGCGGAAGCTGCCGAAGCGGGCGGCCGACCGGGACGCGCCCGTGGGGGCCGTGGGCGTGGCGGGGGCGGTGGGGGGCGTGGCGGGGGTGGGCGTGCGGGCCGCCGTGCCCGCGGCGTCGGGACCCTCGGGGTGGGCGGCGGCCAGGGTGCGGCCGCGCCTGCGCTGCGGGAGCCCGCCGGTGGGGTCGGGCGGGGGGACGGCCGGGGACGGGGGCGGGGATCCGGCCGGGGATCCGGCCGGGGATGCGGCCGGGGATGCGGGCGTCGCGCGGACCGTGGCCGGGGTGGTGCCGGCTCCGGCGGGCGTACGGTCGCCCGCGCGCTCCGCGGCGCCGGGCTCGGCGGGGGCGCCGGGCAGGGCCGCGGGAGCGGGGGCCGACGTCGTGCCGGGCGCCCGTTCCGGTGCGGGCGCGGCAGCGGGAGTACGGCTGATCAGCTCCTGCGGCAGCATCATCAGCGCGCCCGTACCGCCGCGCGCCGAGGGCCGGAAGGAGACCGTCAGCCCGTGCTTGCGGGCGAGGCGGCCGACCACGGCGAGGCCGAGCCGGGTGCCGGAGAGCCCGGCCAGGTCCAGCGACTCGGCGGTCACGGCCTGTTCGGCGCGGCGCAGCTGGACCTCGCTCATGACCAGGCCGCTGTCCTCGACGGTGATGATGATCCCGGCCGGCACCTCCTCCACGTAGACGTGGACCTCGGCGGTCGGCGGGGAGAAGTTCGCGGCGTTGTCGAGGAGTTCGGCCAGGGCGTGCATGACGCCCTCGGCGGCGTGCCCGGCGACGGCGGCGTCGCTGGTGGAGTGGAGCCGGACCCGCTGGTATCCGCCGATGCGGCCCATCGCGCCGCGCAGAATCGATTCCATGACGATCGGCTTCGCCCATCGGCGGCCCGAACGGGCGCCGGTGAGCACGGCGATGGAGTCGGCGAGGCGGCCCGCCTGGGCCGTGCGGTGGTCGAGGTGGAGCAGGTCGCCGAGGACGTCCTCGTCGGCGTGCCGGTGCTCCATGTCGCGGAGGTCGGCGAGCATGCCGGTGGCGAGGGCCTGCATCCGGCCGGCCGCGTTGGCGGCGGCGGCCATGGCTGCGGCCCGCCCGGACTCGGCGCGCCGCAGCTCCTTGCCGAGGTGCTCGCGGGAGGCGCTCTGGGCGGCGACCAGCTCGTCGAGTTCGGCGGCGTGCGCGCCGCTCAGCCGGTGCAGTTCGGCGGCGTGGGCTTCGGCCAGCCGACCGCGCTCGGCGGTGTACGCGGCCGCGCCGCGCGCCGCGTCGGCGGTCATCCGGGCGATGTGCGCGTCACGGGCGGCCAGTTCGCCGCCGAGGCCGGAGATCCGGGCCCGCAACAGCCGGGTGGTGCGCGCCGACCAGGCCACGGCGAAGGCCGCTACGGCGAGGAGCAGCGCGCCCGCCCCGGAGAACCAGGCGAGGGGGACACGGACGGAGGACGGGGCCGCGGCCACCGCCGCCGTGGAGAGCGCGCCGGCGATCACTGCGGTGATCAGCAGGGCCAGCGCGGAGGGCCGAAGGGGGGAGGGCGGCGCCGTCATCAATCAAAGCCTCATACCGGGCGTATATGGAGGAGAGGGTCCCTATGGGTAACGAGGGCCAACTATAGGAGAGTTACTGATCGTTTTGGAAAGCTTTCGGCGACTATCACGTTCCGTAGCGCCTGATAAAGGCTCCTCTGGATCCATTTCCGACCGATTGCACAGCGCCTCGACTCCGCCTCCCGGCCCGGCGGGCACGACGGCAACGGCCGTCGCCGTCGTCGCCGTCGTCGGCGCCGGGCGGAACGATAAGGCGGGACGATCATCACATTGCGGTCCATGACATCCTGTGACGTCACAACTCGCCGGACGGGATCGGCGGACGTCCGGTGAATATGGGGAAGGTCCATGAGGCTCTGCTTCCTGGTGGAGGAGCACTACCGCCACGACGGCATGCCGAACGAGGTGGTCCGGCAGCTGACCGCGTGGGGACACCAGGTCGATGTGGTGCGACCGGGCGGCTCCCTGCTACGCATGTCCGAGGCCGTGGACAGGGGCGCGCACGACGCCTGGGTCCTCAAGACGGTCTCCGGCGGACCGGGACTGACCCTGCTCGAAGCCGCCGCCGCGGCCGGGATGACCACCGTCAACGACGCCCGCTCGATCCGGGGCGTACGGGACAAGGCGCTGGCCGCCGCCATCGGGCTCGGCCGGGGGCTTCCCCTGCCGCCGACGTACGCGGTGGCGCGCCCCGAGCTGCTCGGAGAGATACCGGCGGCGGAGTACCCCCTCGTCGTCAAGCCCGCCGACGGCAGTTCGGGGCGGTCCGTGCACCTGGTGACCTCACCGGGGCGCCTGGAGGCGATACTCCCCCTCCTCGCAGGCGAGGGCATGCTCATCGCACAGCCCTACGTGCCGAACCCCGGCACCGACATCAAGGTGTACGCGGTCGGCGGGGAGCTGTTCGCGACCGAACGCTGCTCGCCGCTGCATCCGAATCCCTCGGTGCGGGAGCGGCGGGTGCCGCTGTCGGCGGAGGTCGCGGCGATCGCCGCCCAGGTGGGGGCCGTGTACGGGCTCGACCTGTACGGAGTGGACGTGCTGCTGGGGCCCCACGGGCCGGTGGTCGTGGACGTGAACGACTTCCCGAGTTTCCGTCAGGTGCCGGACGCGGCGGCGCGGGTGGCCCGCGCGGTGCTGGGACTGGCGCGTGCGGGCGGCTCGGCGGTCGCCTGCCCCCCGCCGTACACGCTGCCCGTGTCCATTCCGGCGCAGGCCTCCGCGCGCGTGGCCGACAGCGTATGAGGATCGGCCTGATCACGCCGGAGCCCGGCCATCCGCTGCTGGCGGCGGCCTGCGCCGCCCTGCGGGCGGGCGGGCACGCGGTCGAGGCGCTCGATCCGCTCGCGCCGGCGGACCTCTCCCTGCCGTCGGCCGACGTGTACCTGTTGAAGTCGCGGACACCGCAGGCGCTGGGCCTCGCCCGGTCCCTGGAGCGGCGGGGCGCGGCCGTCGTCAACTCGGCGGCGGCGACCGCGCTGTGCCAGGACCGCACGCGGATGGCGGAGCTGGCCCTGCGGGCCGGTCTCCCCTTCGCGGCGACCCGTACCTTCGGCTCCCTCGCGGCGTGGGCTTCCACCGCCCGCGTCCCCTCCCCCCTGGTGGTCAAGAGCCGGCACAGCCGCAGGGGCGATCTGGTGGCGCGGGCGGACGATGAGGAACACGTACGGGAGTTGGCGGCCACCTGGCCGCAGGAGCCGGTCGTGGTGCAGGAGTTGGCCCCCAACGACGGCTGGGACCACAAGCTGTGGGCGATCGGGGACCAGGTTTTCGCGGCCCTGCGCCGTTCCGAGCTCTCGCCCGAAGGCCGTGGCCCCACCCTGCCGCTGGCGGCGGACGAACTGCCGCCGCGATGGGCTGACCTGGTGCGCGAGGTCGGCGCGGTGTTCGCGCTCGACGTCTACGGCGTGGACATCATCGACACCAGTGGCGGCCGACCGCTGATCGTGGACGTCAACGCCTTCCCGGGCATCCGGGGCCAGGCCGGAGCACCGGAGGCCCTGGCCGCCCTGGCCCTGCTGCGGGCCTCCGAAGCCCACGTGTAGTGCCCTGTGAGGCCCTGTCCACCAGGCGCCGGCCTCGGCGGCCGCCGCGCCGGGGAGGGGCGGGGCGGGCGTCGCCGGGGCCCCCACGGGCCCGGACGGGGGAACGCGCGCGGCCCAGCCGCCTCGGGACGGTGTCGCGGCGCCGCCGGGCGGCGGGCCCGGTGAGGATCGGGGCATGAGCGTCGTCGTGCCGGTCCTCTTCGCGCTGTTCGCGGCGCTCAGCAACGCGCTCGCCACCGTGCTCCAGCGCCGGGCGGCGCTCACCGTCCCGCAGAGCGACGGCTTCCGCTTCGGCCTGGCCCTCGATCTGCTGCGGCAGCCGCTGTGGCTCGCCGGGATCCTGGCCGTGATCGCGGCCGGAGCGGGGCAGGCCGCGGCGCTGGCCACCGGCGCGCTGGTCCTCGTACAACCGTTGTTCGTGCTGGAACTGCCGCTCGCGCTGCTGATCGCGTCCCTGATGGCGCGTCGGCGGCTGCCCAGGTCGTTGTGGTTCGCCGTGGCGGGGGTGGTGGCCGGGCTCGGGATCGCGCTGGCGGCCGCCTCGCCGGCGGGCAACCGTACCCACGTACCCCTCGACCGGTGGTTCACGGCCATGGCCGCCTGCGGGGCCGCGGTCACCGTCCTGGCCGTGGCCGGGCTGCGACGGCCGCCGGGCCGGATGCGGGCCGGCTGCCTCGGCGCCGCCACCGCCGTCTGCTACGCGCTCACCGCGGCGCTGATGAAGTCCGCCATGCACATCCTCGACGCGGGCGGCGTCGGCGCGTTCCTGACCACCTGGCATACCTACGCCTTCTGCGCCACCGGCGTCTGCGCCCTGCTGCTGTTCGAACACGCCATGCAGGGAGGCCCGTTGATCGCCTCCCAGCCCGCGCTCACCCTCGGCGACGCGGGCGTCAGCGTCGCGCTGGGCGTGCTCCTCTACGAGGAACACCTGCGGGCGGGCTGGTGGGTACTCCCCGAGCTGCTGGGCCTCGCCCTCGTCTGCGCCGGAGTGCGCTCGCTGGCCCGGGCGGACGCCGGAGCCCCGGCCGGGGCCGGGTAGCGTGCGGAGCGGTCGAGCGAAGGGCGGATCGCGTACACGCGGTGGTGTCCGAGCGGTACGGGACGGCGCCTGCCGAGTGGGTGACGGTGCACGGCTGCGGTGGGGTGGGGCTGTCCTCCGTGATGACCGCGGTGGCGGCCGGGGCACGGGGCGTCGCCGCCGACACCGCACCGGGGCGCGGGAGCCGGCGCGGAGGTTCGGCGCGGCCCACTGCGTGGACGCCTCGGCCGCACGCGGCGGTACGGCCGAAGCCGTCCGGGAGCTGACCGGCGGGGGCGCGCACCTCTCGCTCGACGCCCTGGGGTGGCCGGTGACGGCGGCGGCCTCGGTGGCCGGACCGCGCCGGCGGGGCCGGGCGGGCACGCTCCGGCCGGACCTGCTGATCGCCTCCGCCATCCCGCTCGACGCGGCCCCGGCCTCCCTGGCCACGACGGGCCCGGATCCGGGCCAGGGGGTCACGGTCATCCTGCCGGGGGTGCGGGCACGGGGCTGAGCTACGATCGCCCGGATTCATCGGATGATCGTTTCTCGGGGGTGGGTGGTGGGCGTGAGCTCACGCAGCAGAGTGCCGGGCGCCG
Organism: Streptomyces sp. NPDC003038; assembly: GCF_040611115.1. NCBI lineage: Bacteria > Bacillati > Actinomycetota > Actinomycetes > Kitasatosporales > Streptomycetaceae > Streptomyces > Streptomyces sp. NPDC003038. The sequence goes on along the minus strand of NZ_JBEXNN010000029.1, from coordinate 63,454 downwards.
TGGCCCTATTGCTGGCGGGCGGCCTGCTCGTCGGCGGCTGTTCCGGCGGTACGGGCGGCGCCCCGCCGGTGGCGGACAAGCCGGGCTCGCCCACGCCGGGCGCCGGCCCGACGGAGTCGGCTTCGCCGTCACCCTCCCCGTCGGCGTCGGCGGCCGCGGAGCCGTCGGTCTCGCCCACCGCCCCGGCCACGTCCCCGGCCGGGTCCCGGAACCCTCCGGCCCCCGGCACGTCCGCGCCGAGCCGGAAGACCACCGCGTCGCCCTCGGCGGGCATCCCGCAGAACCCGCATCGCGGCCCGACCCCGCCCCCGGCGCCGGATCACACTCCGACGATGGACTGGAAGCCGACGCCGTTCGACCCGGACGACCCGTCGATCCCGAAGTACACCGTGCCCCCGCTGCGGTAGGCCGGGACCGGGCCTGGAAGTGCCGCCGAAGCAGCTCTCTCCCGGCTGCCTCCCCCGGCCTCCGTCCGGGGCGACTCCCTCGAAGGTGCCCCCTGCCGACCGCCGGCCCGGCGGGACGTCCAGCCCGGCTGGACGTCGAGCCCGGCTGGACGTCGAGCCCGGCGGGACGTCGAGCCGGGCGGGACTCCGACGACCCGGGCTAGCCGGCGGTCAGACCCGTCACGTCCTGGACGTGGCGCAGGCTCGGTTCTTGAAGAACCGTGTGAAGCCGCTGGAAGACCTGGCGGGCCTCCACCGCGTTCCAGTCCGCCGGCAGCAGTTCGGTCGGCAGACCCGGATCGAGGTACGGCAGTCGGCGCCACCGGGTGAGCAGCGGCACGTAGTGGCGAAACGCCTCCGCCGGGTCCGGCTCCGGGGCGGCCGTCATCCGCGCGGCGACGGGTGCGTAGGTGTCGGTAAAGGCCGCGTACTGGGTCTGGATCGCCGGGAAGTCCCACCATGAGCTCACCGTCCGCGGCAGATCGCTGAAGGCGGCGTAGTCGGCGGCGAACAGGTGGACGTAGTCGCTGAGTCCCAGCCGTACGAGCATGCTGCGTGCGTCGTCGAGCAGCCGGCCGGGGGCCAGCCATACCCCCGGGGCGATGTTGCCGAAGCCGAGCCAGGTCAGGCGGGTACGCAGCTGGTAGCGGTGGGAGCGCTCGGATTCCGGTACGGAGAAGACCGCCATGGCCCAGCCGTCGGCCAGGTCGGCGGGCTCCAGGCTGCCGAAGATCCGGCGGTCGCCCTCGTCGAAGACGGGGTGCACGGCGGGGCTGAGACGGTAGCCGGTGGCGCCCCGCCGTTCCGGTTCGAGGACACCGCGCTTCTTGAGGCGCGAGATCGCCGACCGCACCGCCGGCCCGTCGACGTCCAGCTCCCCCATGAGCGTGATCAGGTCCGCGATGGAGATCCAGCCGCCGAGGCGGCGCAGGAACGCTCCGTAGACCGTGTTGATCAACGAGCTGGGCCTGAGAGGGCTGTCCGACATGATCGCCTTCCGTTGTACGCGGTCGCGATCATATCGACCCCTCCCCCGGCCCCTCCGCGTGCGGAACCGAGGCGGGGGCGCAGGCAGCCGGGGCCCAGGGCGACCATGGCCTTGGTCACGGTCACGGTCACGGTCACGGTCACCCCCACGGTGGACGAAGTGTGCGGGGCATTCGGGGCGTGCCACCGGAGTGCGGGGTGAGCATGGCGTGGTCCCAGAGGGGAAGGGCGGCGCGCCCGTGGGCAGCTCGTGTAACCGGCGTGGAGATCAGGCGGCGGTGGGCTTGTACTGGACGGAAACTCGTCGCTAAAGTCGTGCTTACACGTGTAACGGACGAGGGCCTCCCGCTGACCCGCGCAAGCGCTCCGGACGGACATCACGAAGCCCGCGCCCGCCCCGGCACCCGCCACCCACCACCCACCACGCCGCACCTGATCTGGAAGGGCCGCCATGACGCAATCTCCTCCGGCCGCGTTCGACACCGCCGACATGACCTGGCCGCCCCCGCCGTACCGGCCCCCCGTACCGCCCGTGACAGGCGCGGACGGCATCCGCCGCTTCGACGGAGTCACGTACGCGACCACGCCCGGCTACCGGCCCCGGCTGCTCGACGTCCAGGTCCCCGCAGGAGAGGGGCCGTTCCCCGCTGTGGTCTGGATCCACGGCGGCGGCTGGCTGGACGGCGACCGGCGCTACCCGCCGCCCACCGTGCCCGCCCTCCTGCTGCACGGATCGGTACTGGCGGCCGGGATCGCGCTCGTCTCCATCGACTACCGGCACAGCCTCGAAGCCCCCTTCCCGGCCCAGCTGCACGATGTGAAGGCCGCGATCCGCTACGTCCGCACGTTCGCCGGCGTCCTCGGCATCGACCCCGACCGGATCGGCGTCTGGGGCGAATCGGCGGGCGGCCACCTGGCCGCGCTCGCGGGCCTCGTCGGCCCGGGCAGCGCCGACGGCGAGGCGCTGGAGGGCGCGCACGGCGTGGGCTCCGGGGAGACCGGCGTGCTGGCCGTCGTCGACTGGTACGGCGTCTCCGACCTGACCGCCCTGGCCGCCCATCCCATGCCACCGATGCCGCCGATGCCCGGCGGGGCCGATTTCCCCGATCCGTACGAGGCGCTGCTCGGCGGCACCGAGGCGCAGCGCCCGGCGCTGGCCCGGGCCGCGAGTCCCGTCACCTACGCCGACGGCTCGAACCCGCCGCCGTTCCTGCTGATCCACGGCACGCACGACGCCCTGGTCCCGTACAGCCAGAGCGAGGTCCTCGCCGAGGCACTGAAGAGAGCGGGGGGCGAGGTCACCCTGCGGCCCGTGGAGGGCGCCGATCACATCTTCCTGGGCGCCCCGGACATCACGCCGATCGTGGCGGAGAGTGTCGCCTTCCTGGCCGGCCACCTCGGCGCGGGGGCCTGAGCCCGCGGACGCGCCGAGGACCGTCTGAGGGGCTGGGGATGCTTCTCCCCCCAGCCCCCCAGCCCCCAGGCCCGTGAGTGCCCGGCCCCTCAGCCCCCAGGCCCGTGAGTCCCCGGCCTTCAGGACGTCTGGCGGTGGACGAGGACGGCCGCCACGTCCGGCACCGGCGACGCCGTCCCGGTCTCGATCAGCTCGTGCACGGCATCCGCGACCCGCACGGCCGACGGCAGGTCCAGGCGGACCGTGGTGAGCGCGGGCTCCTGGAGCGCGGAGAGGACGAGATCGTCGGAGCCCACGAGCGCGACGTCGTCCGGTACAACGATGCCCTCGGCCCTCAACGCGTGCAGGAGCAGCGCGGCGTACTCGTCGTTGTAGGCGAAGACCGCGTCCAGGCCGAGGCTCGGCCATCGCCGGGCGAGAGCGATCGCGGACTCCCGCGTGTACGCCAGCTCCACCGGCGTGACGGTGGCCAGCTGCCGGGCGGCGACCGACTGGGCGCCGGCGAGGCGCGGCTCGGCGAGGGTGGCGAGGCCGCGCTCCCGGGGCATGACCACGCCGATCCTCGTCCGGCCGCGGGCGATGAGGTGTTCGGCCGCTGTGGCTCCGATGTGGGCGTGGTCGAAACCGACGGTGTGGACGCCCTTGAGGGGGTGGGCGGCGAAGGCGAGCAGTCCGCGGACCCCGGCGCGGCGCAGCACATCGGCCGCCTGGGTCGTGAAACGGTCCCCGTCCAGGGCCACGACGGCCGCCGGGCGCAGTTCGGCCCAGGCCCGGGCTGCGTCGAGGGGGTCGGCGAAACGACCGGCGTGGAGTACGGCCGTGTAGCCGTGGCGGTCGAGTTCGCTGTGCAGGTCGTCGACCCAGTCGCTGACGAGGCGGCCTATCGCCGACACCGACGCGGGCATCAGGACGAGATTGCTCCGGCCGGCGCGCAGGGACCGGGCGGCCGCGTGCGGTACGTAGCCCAGCTGCTTGGCCGCGTCCAGCACGCGGGCGCGGGTGCTCTCACTGACGCGGTGACCCTGCGTGTCATTGAGGACGAACGAGACCGTCGCGCGCGACACGCCAGCGAGGCGGGCGACATCCGCGCTGGTGATGGACGCGGGGACGCGTGATGGGCTGCTCATGACGTCCCTCGATGCTTCCTTCGACCGACTCGGACCTTCCCTTCGAGGTTACACGAGTTAGATCACCCCGGCGCGGTGCGCAGGGGGCGTGACGAGGCCGGCGGGAGGCGGCCAGAACCCGCCGACGGCTAGCCGTTGCACTCGGAGTTGGCTGGCGGCGGCGCCGTTGAGGCGGACCGCGGTGTCCGGGTGGGCGAGGGTCGGCCACCCAGCCTCAAGTGACAAGGCGGCGGGCGGGGTGCGGGTGGGCGGTCTTCCGGCCGGTCCAGCCGGTTCACGGCCGGAGCAGCTTCCGTACCCGGGAGCCGTCGGGTGCACGCCGGTAACGGAGCCGCCGGGCGTGGCGTAAGGCGGCGTCGACCCTGGAAGAACTCCACCTCGGCCAAGGCCTTTACGAAGGAGGGCAGACCTGCGCGGCGCTGTCCTGTCCTCGCGATGTGTAGGCAGTCCCGGACTCCTGTGGGCATGTGGAGTGTCGTCCGGGTCGCTCTGTAGGCAGATCCAGCTGTATTCCTGTTTTGTGTGGGTACGGAGATCGCTGCGCTTCTACGGTCAAAGTCACTGGTCAGCGTTGTGCCGGGGGCCTGGGTGATTGCACAGGTGTTGGCGGCGGCAGGGGGTCTGGCAGTGGCACCGCCTAGATCCGCTGAAGGTCCACCCCGCCCCCCTTGGCGGGACGAAAACACATGGCTATCGAATCGCAGATCGGCCAGGATTCGTTGGTGAGTACTGAACAAGGTCCCGTCGAACACGAGGACCGATGGATTTTGAACCTGCACGGCTTGCCCGTCACCAGGATCGTTGTGGACTTCCGGCTCACGCTGGTCCTCGGCTCTGCCTGGGAGATCACCTTGGAGACACCGGTCAGCCTCTCGCACGGCTCGGTCCCAACCAATCCGCCGTCGGTTCTGCATCCGGAGACGCAGGATGTCGCGGCGGCACTCACCCTGTTCGGAGCGGTGATCCGCTCCGCAGTCGCCTTCAAGTCCGGTGCCCTCCGTCTCGTATTCGACACGGGCATGCACCTCAACTGCCCGGCGGATCCGTCGTTCGAAGCGTGGCAAGTCGCGGACCCCGAGGGATGGCGCTTCGTATCTCTTCCAGGTGGCGAACTCGCAGTCTGGTCCACCGCAGGGGCCGACATACCCTCGCCGAGCTGAACGAGAGTGCCTTGCTCCCCGCTTGAGGTCCTTCAGGTCGTTGACTCCGCCTTCCACCGCGCCTGAACTCCCCTGGGTGCTCAGGCCGTAGACCACGACGTCGAAGGCGGCGTTCAGGCCTGGGGCGAGGGTGTGCAATCCGACCCCCTCATCAGCCGCGAGCTCCCGCCCAGGTGGCCAGAAGCTCAAGCCACTCACGTGGCCGGTCGGGCTTGTGAGGGCCCTGTCGAGCATTTCCAACCATCAGTCCGCCCCCCTTTGGAGACGGGTCCGCATTCATGATTCACTGCACATGTGATCAGCTGGACGAGTGTGAGTGGCAGCTCTTTCCCACAGGCACTCCCCCGGCTGCGGGGGCGCAGCGTAGTCGTGGCACACCGTCATCGGCAGGCATGCGTCGGCATGGTCAGACTGCCGCGCGCCGTCGGCGTCCGAGCCCACGCCGGACCAGGAGCGGCCACTGACGCCGCCCGTCGCCGCGGTTGTGCGCGGACCGGGCCCCGGCAGCCCACCGAGGGAAGCTGGGCTCGGCTGGTCCGGCCCCCTGCGCCCATCACGCCCCACCCCGACGGCCGTGGTGTCACCGCCTGGCTGTTGGATGCGTCTCACCCTCTCTGCAAGGAGCGCCCCGCGTATGTCCATACCACCGCATCCACCGTCGTCCCCTGAGCCGTACCCGCAGCCGGGACCGTACGGACAGCCGGGCCAGCCCGGGCCGTACGGCGGCCCGCAGGGCTGGTACGCGCCGCCACAGACGCCGCTGACGTCGCAGAAGACCAATGTGCTGGCCATCGTGGCGTTCGTCATGTCGCTCGTCTGCGCGCTGCCGCTGGTCCCGCTGATCCTCGGCATCATCGCCCTCTCCCAGATCCGCGACCGCGGCGAAAAGGGCAAGGGCCTTGCCATCGCGGCCATCGCCATCCACGGTGCGACCATCGCGTTCTATGCGCTCATGCTGATCCTCGGACTCTCCGGAGCGCTGGACGACGGCCCCCCGCTGAAGCGCGACACCAGTGGCCAGGTCACCGGCCCGGGCTCCAGCAAGGTGGAGGACATCCGCATGGGGGACTGCTTCAACACGGACGACGATCTGGCGGAGTACCAGGACAAGGACGGCGGCCAGGCCGCCTTCTCGGTGCGCATCGTGCCCTGCGACCAGCCTCACGAGGGTGAGGCGTACGCCGTCTTCGACCTGGAAGGTGGGTCGTACCCGGGCACGGAGAAAGTCATCTCGGTCGCCGAGGAGAAGTGCGCCGGCACGGCGCTCACCGACTACGTGGGCGACGCCGCGAAGCTCCCGGAGAAGCTAGAGGTGTACTACTACCACCCGCAGTCCACCACCTGGGCCCTCGGCGACCGCGAGGTCACGTGCTTCCTCGGCGACACCAGCGGCGCGAGCACCGGCTCGGTCCGCTCCACCGGTTCCTGAGCCCCTGATTCCTGAGCCGCCGTCGTCGGTCAGTCCTCGTCGTCCGCCGTATCGCTCGCCCCTCAGCGTGGCACGGAGTTGAGGCACTTGCGGTATACCAACCCCGGAATACGCGGGCTGAGGGTTGACTTGGGCCGGGTGTAGGGGCGTGCCTCCTACACCCGGTGCATCCCGATGTACGTACGTACGCGCACGCGGACGGCAGGACCTCAGCCCCCCAACCAGGTCTCATCCACTGGTCGGATGCGCCGGCAGATTCTGTCCGGCTCCGTCCCGCTGCTCCACGTCCAGCGAGCGCAGCCCCGGCGACGTCGAGGTCCGAGCTCAGGCGCTCGGCCAGGCCATGAGCCTGGACGGCGTACCCGCCGATGAGGACGAGGGGGTACGGAGTACCGATGTCGATGACGGCGGCCAGGAGCCGCCGGTGCGGGCTCCCTGGCTCGGCTCGGGGAAAGACCGCCCTCCAGACCACCGAAGGCCGCACCAGCGGCAGCAGCGACAACCCGGTCCCTGAGGAGGCGCGGCGGACATGGACCCGGCATGACATCTATGCACGGCTGCACAGTATGGGCGATATCGTTCAGATGTGAAGAATTTGCCATGGCTTCGGGTGCCGCGCAGGCTACTGAGACTGCGGGAACACGCGCGGGAAACCATGTGGTTCGCGCCCACCGCCGGACTGGTCCTGGCCTGCCTTCTGTGGAGCGTCGCACGGGCGGCGGACCAGGAATTGGTCACGATACTGGCGAATGCCGGCATCGGCGTGCGGGACTTCACCGAGGACGCCAAGACGATCGTCACAACGGTCAGCCAGGCGATGATGACCTTCCTTGGCGTCGTATTCAGCATCTCCCTGGTGGCTCTGCAGATGACGAGCGGGCAGCTGACGCCCCGAGTGGTGCGCATCTTCGTGCGGAGCCGGATCACCAAGCTGACGTTGACGGTGTTCCTGTCGACATTCGTCTTCTCCCTGCTGGTCCTCACCTCCTACAACGAAGGAGCGGATCCGGACGGGGCAGCCCCCGTCCCCCTCGTTCAGTCCTCGTTCACGCTGCTGCTCGTCGGCCTGAGCCTGTTGCTGTTCATCGCTTACGTAACAACCACACTGAGGCTGATGCAGGTGGGGCCGGTTGTCGACCACATCTCCCGCGAAGCGTTGCGGGTGGTGGAACGGCACACGGCTGCCTCCGCTGGGGAGCTGGAGGAGCTGCCGGCGGCGGTGGGACTGGTTCGGTATCAGGGTCGGGCTGGGGTACTGCGTGACGTGGACGTGGAACGGCTCGTGCAGAGTGCACGCCGGCACGGTGCCGTGCTGCGCCTGGTCCCGCGCATCGGGGACTACGTGATGGCTGGCACTCCGCTGCTGGCGGTGCACGGCGGGCGGGGGCCGCTGTCGGCTGCCTCTGTGGCGTCGGCGGTGTCACTGGGATCGGACAGGACCTCCCGCCAAGACCTGGGATTCGGGCTGCGGCAGCTGGCCGACATCGCGCTGAGGGCGCTGTCGCCCGCGGTGAATGATCCGACCACGGCAGTGCAGTGTCTGGACCGGATCGTGCATCTGCTGGCGGCGCTGGGGCAGCGCCCCCTCGGCCCCGTGCTCCACCGCGACCGGCACTCTCACGTGCGGCTCGTGCAGGCTGGACCCGACTGGGCGGACGTGGTCGACCTGGGCTTCGCCGAGATCCGGGCCGCAGGGGTGGCCAACCCACAAGTGACACGTCGCATGCTCGCCGGCATTGCCGACCTGCTGGAAGTTGTGCCCGACAACCGGACGGAGCCTCTGCTGCGACACAGGACACTGCTGGAACTCGCCGTGAACCACATCATCACCCATCCCGCCGACCGGGCCTTCGCGCTGCGGGCAGACCGGCAGGGGATCGGGTAGACCCCTCCTGCCCCGCCAGACGGTGGGACTCGCCTTGGGGGAACCATCTGTTGGGAGTGCTGCGGGCTCGAACTAACCAAAGCCGCGCCGGTGTTCGGGGAAGCGTTCATACAGAAGCGATCTACGTACACCATGGAGCTCAACGTCGATTTCACAGGCCGATCGCGATCAGCTCGCGGCAGACGCTGGAGGCGGCGCGGACCGCGATGGCGGCAGCCGTGACGCTCGGGCCGGACACGCCCGTGGGGCAGCTGCTGGCCAAGGTGGGGACATACCTGGATCGAGTCATCGGGGACATGACGACGCCCAGCCGGCGGGGAGCGTCATTCGTTTCGTTTCGGGTTTTCGTTTCATGTCGTATACCTACCTCGGCGGCTTGAAGGATCGTCACCGGATTCGGGCGTGCCAGCTTGGCGAAGGCATCCCGTGTGGCACTCGGTTCAGAAGGGCGGCTCCACCGGAGCAACCGTCGGCCCGGACGTCGTTTACCAGCCCGTCAGCCCGACCGGTCTGAGGACTTGCCGCTGGTCCCGTAGAGGTGTGGCTGCCGTCACAGCCGCGTGGTGTCACATCTCTCCCCGCTGCGCTGTCCTCGCTACAGAAGCGAGAGAAGGGATCGTCAGGATGAATGCCGTCCTCGTGTGCGTCTCCACGTCACATGGCAATACGCGTCGGGTCGCAGACACCTTGGCCCAGGTACTGGGTGCGAAGGTCGTCTCGCCCGAAGAGGCCGACCTGGCGGAGCTGGCCCGCGCCGACCTCGTGGGATTCGGCTCGGGCGTCTTCTACAGCAGGCTCCACCCCCGCCTGACCGACTTCGTCAAGGCACTTCCCACCAGGCGGGGCCGGGCGTTCGTGTTCGCCACCAGCGGGCTCCCCGAGATGCCGTTGGCGCCTTTCACCCGCCCCCTGGTCCAGCTCCTCGAAGGCAAGGGCTTCGAGGTGGACGGGAGCTTCTCGTGCCGGGCCTTCGACACCTGGACGCCCTTCAAGCTCGTCGGCGGCATCAACAAGAAGCGGCCGAACGCCGGGGACCTGGCCGCCGCGCGGGCGTTCGCCGAACGGCTGCGGGACGGGTGAGAGCCGGTGACCATCGTGCCACTGCGGGAGAGTGCCCAGGCCCCTCGGAACCGAGGCCGCGACCACGATGTCCGGTCCCCGAGAGAGTGGAGGCGTCCTGGATCAGGGCGCACGCCCTACTCCCAGCGTTCGCGGAAGTTCTCGAAGTCCTCGAAGTCCTCGAAGTGTTGCGACAACGCCCGTGCCCGGTCTCCATCGCCGTCATCGACAGGTTCTCGCACCCCGCCCCCTGCGAGGCGCCAGGCCTTCTGTGTGCAGTGATCGGCGCACGTGCTCCAATGGCCGGGCGGGATAGTGGCCCGCGGGGGAATGAGGGGAAGGGCGGGGGACCGGTGGAGAAGACGGTAGGGGTCGCGGGCTGGTTGGTCGTGGCTCTCGTGGCGCTGGTGGTGGGGGTGGTGTCGGCCTTGGAGGTCCGCGAAGCGATGGAGCGTGAACGGGAGTTCCTAGGCGCCGCGGTCTGTACTTCCGTGCCAGTAACCGTGTCGGCATGTGTGTGGGATCAGGCATTCACCGTCCGCCGGGCCGACACGCACCAGGGCGAGCGGGGGAAGGAGCCGGAGGCCACGTTGCTGCTGCCGACCGGCAAGGCCTGGCAAGTGGCCTTCCCCAACGCTGACCCGGTGGTATCGGAGATGGAACCGGGCGACTCGGTCGTCGGCGCGATCTGGCACGGACAGGTCATCGAGGTACGGGACGCCGATGGGCGGCGCCAGCAGACGACGTCCAGCCCGGTGGGGTGGCCCGCAGACCGGCTCGGCGGCGCACTCGCCTGCATCTCATTCGGCCTGACCGCCCTCGTCGGATCGCTGTGGGCCCTCATCGTCCGCCACGACCGACGGCACGCGCGCGCAGCCGCCATGGTGCGGTGGCACGGCGTCGCCCTGGGCCTGACAGCCCTCCTGACGCTGTGGGCGCAGTCGGACAACGACCGGCCTATATGGGCGATCCCGGCGATCTGGGGGCCTTTCGCGCTGATCCTGCTGGCCACGATGGTGGTGTCCGCCGTCGCCGCGCTCCACAGCGATGTGGAGGGCGACGACCTGTCCACCCAGCCGGCGGCCCCCTCGGCTCCGCCGCCGGCCGGGGAGAGGGGGGTGGTCGCGGGGGCAGAGGATCTGCCGCGTGAGTACCGGGTGAGCCGGGGCAGGAAGAACGGGCTCATAGCCCTCCTCGTCTGCAAGACGGCCCTGTTGTTGTTCCTTGCATGGACCGAGGAGATCATCCCCTCCTGGTTGAAGCTCGGACTGAGCGTGGTACTGCCGCTGTTCCTGGTGGTCATCGTCGTCCGCGTGCCTCGATCGGGCACTCAGGTGGACAGCACCGGCATACGGATCCGAGGGATCACCCACACGCGGCGGGTGGCCTGGGAGGAGATCCAGGAGATCAGGTCCAAGCCGCTCAGAGGGGCCGATAGCAGCCTCATCCCCCGTGTGATCGCGTACGCCTACCTGACGGGCGGCCGGCGCAAGCTGCTCCTGCACCTGAACGACACGGACTACGACATCGACCACGAGATCGCCGTCCTGCGTGCCGCCTTGGCCGAGCTCCGCGGCAGGGACTCGATGCCCAACGCGCCGGTCGCCTGACCCCTGGGCGTTTCGCAGGTCGACGGCGAGCGGGCAGGCGGGCGAGGCGGAGCGAGGGTGTGCGCCGCGATGACCAGCCAGGTCAAGCGGTCGGCGGCCTCCGGTGGGGGCTGTCCCGTGACTGCTGGTCATCTAGCCAGGTCGAGACGGGGGACACTGCGGCGGACTGCGTGACCCCGAAGATCCCTTCACGTTGAGACAGGCAGCGCACGGAATTACCAGCGCACTCGTCCACTGAATGGAAACACCATGAACACTCTTCGGCGTGCCATGACCACCACCGCCGCCGGCATTCTGCTCGCCGCAGGAGCGGTTGCCCTTGCGGCGCCGGCCCACGCGGACATCCACGCCGACCCGCTCGGCGGCCTGATCGACGTCGGGGTGAACGGAGCCATCGATGTGGGCGTTCTGGAGAAGGGGAACCTCATCAGCCTCCCCAACCCCGCCAGTGGCATCCTCTGAGCTTGAACCACACGATCGGGTTGTCATGATGGTCAGAGTCGAACGCGGCTCGAACTCAGTCGGCGTTTTCGCGACTCGGCCGGCATGAGGGCGGCCTTCGTCTGATCCTTTGCTCCGTCACAGAGTGGATCAGCGCGAAGGCCGTGGTCGTGAGCTTGGTTGTCCATCAGACGGCGACAAGCTCACAGCCATACCCAGAGCCCCTGGGGTCCGATTCCGCAGGCCGTTCCACGGCGACGCCGCGCAGGTCACACGGGGTCGTCCTCGCGCCGGTCCAGGAAGTAGGCCCGCACACCGCTCTCGATCGACGCGAGGCCGGAAGCGGACCAGCGGAAAACGCGACCGTCCTCGATCACCAGGTGCGCGGCCGGGTTAAGGATCTGCATCACCGATCCAGCGCGTGATGTCGCTGCGCCAAGTCTCGTACGGTTTCAGGAGCTGGCGCGGCCACACCCTGGCCGGCCAGGCAGGTCGCTCATACAGCCACGGCACCGAGTTGTAGCCGGCCGTTCGAGCCATGGCCGGGATGCCGAGCGCGGTGTCGCCTCCTCCTACCAGGGCCAGTTCGAACAATCCCGGGCCGTCGGTGAACAGTGAGCGGCATGCGCCCCACGCGAGTCCCATCACCCCGTTCTCGCCCGGCAGAAGCGCGCTGGGCTGGGAGAAGGCGTACCCGTCGGCGCGCTGATGGTGCGCGGCCCTGAACGCCTGGATCAGCGGGGCCTTCTTGAAGGCCTCCCGCACGGCATCCCGCCAGCCGGGGCCGACGATCACATCGTTGTCGAGCCATACGACGTGGGTGTAGTGCGTAGGAAGGCGCTGTACTGCCAGGTTCACCAGGCGTTCCTTGTGCCACATGAACGGGCATTCCCGGTCCCAGAACGCGATCTTCACCCCCGCCGGTATCCGGGCCTCTGCGCCGGAGAGGAACACGTCCGGGATGGAGGCGGACCATTGGGGTCGTCATCTCCGCCCATAACGCTGAATCCTTCATCGACCAGGCGCTCGCCTCGCTGGCCGCGCAGCAGGTGCTCGCGGATCAGGTCGTGGTGGTCGACGACGGCTCCACCGACCGGACGGCCGAGCGAGCACGGCGCTGGCGCAGCGGTCTGCCCCTGACGGTGCTCTCCGATGCCGACCCGGTGGGGCCCGGTCCGGCCCGGCATCGAGGGATCACCGCCCTGGAGACCGACCTGGTCATGCAACTGGATGCCGATGATGCGGTGTTGCCGTGCCACATCTCGATGATGCGTGCAGCGCACAAGCTTCGTCCAGGTCTCATCAGCCCCCGGCCGCTGATCTGGGACGGCGCGCAGCGCCTGCACGTACCGGTCTACGCCAAGAACTCCTACCCACGGCCAGGCGATCAGCTGGCGCAGTTGCTCCTGCAGTGCTACGTGGTGATCGGTGCGCTCTACAGCCGACGCGACTACCAGGCAGCCGGCGGGTACGGGGCCTGCCGGTACGGCGAGGACTGGGACTTGTGGCTGCGTATGGCCGCCGGAGGGGTCTTCATCAGCAAACTGCCGGAGCCCACCTACCAGTACCGGATCCATGGGTCATATTCGGCCCGGTTCGACATCCGGCAGGCGCAGACCGAACCCCTCGAGCGCTTCCTGGACGACTGCCATGTGCCGCGCTTCCACGGCCCGGACAGTCTCGATGATGAAGGCCTGCGGCTGGAGTGGAGTTCGCTCCGGGAAAGCGGCCTGGCACAGTTCGGCCTCACCGGCGCGGGGGCCGCACGCTCCTAGTACAGCGGCAGATCAGGTCACCCGCCTCCGCAGGCTTCTTTCCTCACCCCCATAGTGCGCTGGTCGGCGGGGGTGGGGGAAAGAGCAGTCGGCCACCGGCACTCAAGGCGGCCGAGGGCGAGGAGCTGCGGGCGCGCGGGCTCGCGCTCTTGAGGGTGTTCACCGACCGAACGGGTTCGCCCATGCGGGTGCTCCGGCACGGCGTGTGGCCGCTGGCGGCCGTAGCGTTCGCGGTGGACACCGATGCCCGGGCCGGGCGCCCGGATGCGTGGTGTGCCCGGCTGTTCGTCCGGCTCAAGGAATGGCACCGCTTATGCGCGCAAAGCTCTTCGTGATCAGTACCGTCCTTGTGGGCGCGATGGCGGCCGGCTGCGGCAGCGGCGGGCGCTCGCTCAGCGGGGGTGGACCCGAGGTTGCGCGCACCGACCTGAGCGCGTTCTACGAGCAGGAGGTCACCTGGCGTGCCTGCCCCGCCCAGGAGGTTCCCGCTGACGCCCCGAAGGGATTCCAGTGTGCGACGGTGCGCGTGCCTTTGGACTACAGCCGGCCGGGCGGGCGCAGCATCAGCGTGGCGGTCAACCGGCTGCCCGCTGCGGACAAGGCCAGGCGCGTCGGTTCGCTGTTGACCAATCCCGGTGGTCCCGGCGGATCGGGCCTGGCATACGTCTACGACAGCGCCACTGATTTCTCCCCTGCGGTGCGGGCCCGGTACGACATCGTGGGCATGGACCCGCGCGGTGTCGGAAAGAGCTCGCCGGTGCGGTGCCTGACCGAGGAGGAGGGAGCCCGCCTGGGGAAGACGGCGGGCAGCGATGTGCGGGCGCTGGGGCAGGGGCATGCCAAAGGGTGCGCGGCCCGGGCGGGAGACCTGCTGCCGTTCGTCGGCACGGACAACGCGGCCCGTGACCTGGATGTGGTGCGTGCCGTGCTCGGCGACGAGAAGCTGACGTACTACGGGGTGTCGTACGGGACGCTGCTGGGCCAGTTCTATGCAGAGCAGTTTCCGTCCCGCACTGGGCGGATGGTCTTGGACTCGATCGTCGACCCGACCGTGTGGCCGGGCGACACCGCGGCCGAAAGCGCGGCGTTCGACACGGCGCTGGGCGTGTTCGTACAAGCCTGCCTGGACCGCGGGAACTGTGCCATGGGCCGTGGGCGGGCCGAGGTGACCAAGAAGATCGACGATCTGATCACGCGGCTGAACCAGCAACCGCTCAAGACCGCCGACGGCGCACCGGTCACCGGTTGGGACCTGGCCAGCGGGCTGAACCAGACCCTGTTCGCCGAAGAGCGGTGGGTGCCCGCGCAGCAAGCCCTCGGGGCCGCCTTCCAGGGCGACACCGCCCCTTTGGCCGCCTACCTCCACCTCGTCGTGGGGGACGGTTCTCAAGGAGCCTCCGGCCTTGGTGGGGATCTTGCTGTGCGGTGCCTTCACTTGCGCACCGAGCAGCGCACACCCGAAGCCGCCGAGGAGATGGCCGCCGAGGTCGACAAGACCGCACCCTTCTTCGGCCCGATGATGATGTTCGGCCGGTACGCCTGCACCGACTGGCCGGCAAAGCCCCTGCCGAACGCCGGACGCGCCCTGAAGGCCGAAGGCGCGCCTGAGATCCTGCTGGTGCAGAACTCCTTCGACGCCGCCACCCCCGCCCAGTGGGCCAGAAGCGTCGAAGGGCAGCTCGACAGAGCCCGCCTGATCACCAACACCTCCGGCGGCCACGGCTTCTACACCCAGGGCCCCTGCACCCGGAAAGCCGTCGACGACTACCTCCTGGGCGGTGCCATGCCCGCCCGCGGAACCGTCTGCCACGACCGGGCAGCAGGCATCCCGGCCACGAGTTGGGGTCAGACGGCCGCTGACCGGGCCTTTGAGGTCGGCGGCGCTGTACTACGTTGGATCACGTCGGGCACACGGTCAGGCGGCCCTGGCAATCCACGGCCAGCAGCAGACGCTCCCGGGTGGAGGTGCCCAGCGGCGTCAGGGATCCGCTGCCCTGCGCCAGCACACTCAGCACGGCGAGCAACGCGTGCAGGACCCGGTTGGGCCTGTGTTTCTTGACGAGCGTCGCCCGGTCGGTGGAACGGGACTCAATGCTCCAGCCCAACGCCATACGCTCGGCGATCGCCCTGTCGAGTTCCGTCGCTGCCTTGCTGCTCACGTTGTCCCTCTCCTTCTGCTCTCGGTCGTTCGAGGCTCACGGCATCGCTGACAGCGACCGCACTCTCCCGGGAGCCGGTGGGCACCAGATGCCCGGCCGGGGCTGGACAGCGTGGCGCAGCTGTCTTCAGGGCGTCACCGCCGCCTCACGGCCGTGAAAGGAACCGGTGGCTGCCGCGATGTTGCCTGCGCTGAAGTGCCGGGGAAAGCGGCAGGTGAGGTGGTTCAGCAGCGGTGTGCCGCCCTCGCGGCCGATCAGGTATCCGGCCGAGTCCGGCCCGGCCCGCCGTGTGCGGGCACTGACAGCCACGATAGGAGGAGCGTTATGCGGTCATCCATACGTTTTGTAACAGCTGCTTTGCAGGGAACCGAAGGCCGGGTAGCGACAGGCGCCCGCCCTTACCGCACCCCGTAGGGAAAGCGATCCGGCCCCGCGATGCCCGCCGGCCATCCCCGGGCCGGCCGCCGCTCAACCAGCGGCCGCGGCCCCGCCGGCCCCTACTGGTCCAGGTGAACGGGTGGGATCGGTGTTGATCCCCTGGATGCGACGAGCACCGGCGCCCGGACGGGAGGCCGTTTGCCGGCGAGCTCGATCTCGGTGGTGAACCGCCGAAGCCCATGGCCGTACGTCCTTCTTCGTACCGGAAGCGGACCGGGGAGCCTTGCGCCTCCCCGATCCCAGCAGCAATACGGCGGGCCGCGGCGGGCCGCGGCGGGCGGTTCAACACCGCGGCCCGCAATCGTCGTACCGGTCCGGATCAACTGAACGACGCGCCGCTCCAGTCGGCCACCGATGGGGACTGACTGATCGGGGCCACGGCGTGCACCTACCGGGCCGTGACCCTCACCGGTTCCGTGTCGGCCTCGCTGTGCCGCTCGGCCCAGGTCTCCAGCGCCGTGCGGCAGGCGTGGTCGACGTGGTGCAGCCCGGAGAGGTCCAGCTCCACGGGGCGGTCTTGAGGCAGCGCCTCCAGACTGTCGAGGATCTTCGGCAGCCGCAGGAAGGTCGCGTTGCCCGACAGGTACGCCTGGACGGGGCCGGCGCCCTTGTCGATGACCTCCAGCCTGACGTGCGAGGCCTGCCAGGCGGTCTTGGCGACCGACAGCGCCAGACCGATCAGCACGCCTTCGAACATGTTGACCGCGACGATCGCCACGGCCGTGACCACGAGGATCAGCGCCTCACCGCGGTACGCCGTCCACAGCAGCACGACCTGCCGGAACGGGATCAGCTTCCAACCGGCGTGCACGAGGATGCCGGCGAGGGCGGGCAGCGGGATCAGCTCCAGGACGGACGGCAGAAGAACCGCGAACAGCAGCAGCCACACGCCGTGCAGCACGCGGGAGGCCTTGGTCTTCGCGCCCGCCTGGACGTTGGCCGAGCTGCGCACGATCACGGCGGTCATCGGCAGCGCGCCGAGCAGCCCGCACACGGTGTTGCCGGCGCCCTGCGCCATGAGTTCCTTGTCGTACTCGGTGCGCGGCCCGTCGTGCAGCCGGTCCACGGCCGCCGCGCTGAACAGGCTTTCGGCGGAGGCGATCAACGCGAACGCGATGATGGTGCCGAAGATGGCCGGCTGGGCCAGCTGACCGAAGGCGTCGGCCCCCGGCGGCTGGATGGCGCCGAGCAGTCCCTGCACCTCCACCGTGGCGACCGGCAGCTCGAACGCCAGCGAGGCCAACGTGGCCAGCAGCACCGCCGCGAGCGCGCCCGGCACCGCCCGGACCCGTTTCGGCATCCGCTTCCACAGCACCACCACCGCGATGGTGGCCGCGCCCACCCCGAGCGAGGCCAGTGCCTCGGTGCTGCCGGCCGCGCGGACGAGCGCCTCCGGCAGCCCCGCGATCTTGTCGATGCCGGACGCCGGTGCCTTCAGGCCCGCCGCCGCGTACAACTGGCCCGCGATGATCACGAGCCCGATGCCGGCCAGCATCCCCTCGACCACCGAGACCGAGATGGCCCGGAACCAGCGGCCCAGCTTGAGCGCGCCCATGAGGAGCTGGAGCAGACCCGCGGCCAGCACGATCACGCCGAGCGCGGCCAGCCCGAACTGGCGGACGGCCTCGAAGACGAGCACGGTCAGACCCGCGGCCGGCCCGGACACCTGCAGGCTGCTGCCGGGCATCAGTCCCGCGACGATGCCGCCCACGATGCCGGTGACCAGGCCCAGTTCCGCCGGGACGCCGGAGGCGACGGCCACGCCGACGCACAGCGGCAGCGCGACGAGGAAGACGACGAGGGAGGCGGCGAAGTCCTGCCTGAGATGGGGAGACTTGATCACAGCATTCATGGCGCCGCTCACAGAGCCTGGAAGGTATCGGTGTCCGCGCGGTGTTCGAGTACGGCCCCGGTGTGCACCTCGTAGTACCAGCCGCGCACCCGCAGGCGCCCCTCGGCCAGTCCCTTCTCCACACACGGGTACGAACGCAGGCGCAGCAGTTGGGCGAGCAGGTGGTGCTGCACGGACGCGGCGACCGCCGGGTCGTCCGGGTCGGCCGACACCGGCCGGTCCGCGGCGTACGCGAGCCAGTCCCGTACGGCGGGGACGGGGTCGAGGTCGTCTCCGCGGACCAGCGCGCCGACGGCACCGCAGTGCGAGTGGCCGCAGACGACGATGTCCTGGACGCCGAGCACTTCCACGGCGTACTCGATGGTGGCGGCCTCGGAGGTGGGCCGCTCGGAGGCGTACGGCGGGACGATGTTGCCCGCGGTGCGCAGCTCGAAAAGCTGCCCGGGGGCGGCGCCGGTGATCAGGGCCGGTACGACCCGGGAATCGGAGCAGGTGATGAACAGGACCTGTGGGGACTGGCCTTCGGCGAGTTTGGCGAACTCCTCAGGGCGCTGTCCGAACGTACGGGCGTTGTCGATGAGGGGCTGCATGCGTGGTCATTCCTCCTGGCGCGCCATGACGGCGCGTCGGACGGGCAGGACAGAGGGGGGAGGCGTGCTTCGCTGTCAGCAGCGGAAGACCTGGAGCGCCGCCGGGACGTGGCGGATGCGCGCGGAGGCCTGCTGACCCGCCGAGGCAGCGGTCGCCGTGACCCGTGATGGCGCACGGCGTCTACCTGGATGACTCAATTCCGGACTGGGCTTCGGCCGCGGCACGACGGGCCCCGTGCGCGTGTGCGAACGCCGCCGCGTGCGCCGGCGGCAGGCGGTGAGCAGGGCGGCGGCGGGGATTGCGAGCACGGTCCCGGCAGTCACACCTCGCACTATCCATCCCTCCAGCAAAATCGGCATCTCTTGTACGCACCAAGCACCAGTCAATGATTGGTCAAGAAACACGTTAACCCGACGAAGTTGTTTGCGCGGTGAACTCAACGTGTCCAACTGGAGAGAGCCCGAAAGTGCGAGGTTTGTTGGCGCGAACCTTTCCTTCATCTCGTGCGGTTGATCGACTGAAGGCCTCGACGAGCCGCTTCCCCCGTCCGAGTCCCGTCGTCGGAAGCGGAGCATCTTGCTCTTAGTTCGTTCTCAGCGAAGCAATGCCGAGCCGAGTGGCCGCCCGCTCCTGCCGGAGGGCGCGCCTGGTTGCTTGATGCTCGCCAGGAACGTCATCCGTCGCCGTGAGGAAGCCGGGCCAGGGCGTCGGCGAGCTGCCGCACGGACACGGACCCCGACTCGGGCGGCCCGGCCTGCGACCACGCCCGCTGGGCGACGGCCGTGTCGCCTCCGGCTGCCGCGAGGACGTTCTGCTTCGCGCTGTTCTCGTGGACCGGGTCGGTGTCGACTCCGAAGTCGGCGAGGTGCACGACGATGCGGACCTCGAGCTTGGCGTTGGAGGCCATCCGTTCGTTGAGGCGGTAGACGCGGACCCGGTGGCCGACGGGGGCTCGGGCGCGTTCGATCATCGCCCGGCCGGCTTCGCAGTCGCCCCGGTCCGTGCGGATCGTCTGTTCCAGCTCGCAGAGGTGTCGCGTAGGACCAACACGCCGCGGGTACTGGACGCCTCGACCCGGACGTCGAGCAGGGTGGCCGTGAACTGCTTCGCGGCGTCCAGGCGGGCGATGTCCTGCCCCACGGTGTCCCCGAGGACGTAGAGGCTCACGGCGCGCTCGCGGACCCGGTCGGTCCAGGCCGCCTCCTGATCGGCCGGGCAGGGGCCGACGGCGTGCACGGCGGCGATGACGGCAGTACCCGGCACACGGCGGGCACAGTTCACCCGCCATGCGGAAGGGCCTGCCGCACTCGGCGCACTCCCGGTGTACGCCGTTTCCGTACGCCGTGGGGTCGTAGGGCAGCGGGTACCGGCGTCGGTTCCGGCTTCCTGCCGAGGGCCGTCTGGGTCGCCGTCATTTTCGCCGCGGCACTATGCGCTGCCGCCCTGGCGGTAATCCACCGCATGTCCCTGGCCACGGACCGCACTCGCGCTCGTGCTGGTCGCCGGCTCGGCTGCCGTTGTCATCCCTCTCGCCAAGTCTCTGGGCTACGACCCCGTCGTCGCACGCGACACCTCCGAGCTGATCTGCGACGCGCATGCAGAGCCACGGATCTGCCTCCGGCCGGAGAACGCCGGCGACACGACGGTCATCGGGCAGACGCGCACGGCTCGAGAACCGGGTCGCGGCCACCGCGCGCGGCGACTACGTTACCGGCGACGCCCTCAACGACTGGGTCCGTCACCGCGCCTACCTGGCCGGCCTGCCCGGCTGGCACCTGGTCACCTCGCACGGCCTGCGCCGCGGCCGGCGCCCAGGAGATCGCGGACGCCGGGGGCGATCCGACCCAGCAGGGCCGCTGGAAGCCGGGTTCGGCCACGGTGAAGCGCGAGTACCTCGACCGCGCGCAATCCCGGGCCCAGAACCCCTGGCACCAGGTCCAGGCGGCGCGCCGCAGGGCCTCGGCAGACGCTCCGTGAGCCGTGAGGCGGGAACCGGGGCCGACCTCGCAGGGAGGGGAGCTCTGGCTATGTCGGGCCAGCAGTCCACGGCCAGGTGGCGTGGCGGCCGGCCTCGATGAGACCGACCATCCGGAACGCGGCGTCCGTGAGCCCGCCGAAGGCGTGCCTGTGGGGGCCTGCGGGGCTGTGGGCGGGCTGGTACCCCGCCAGGTTCCAGGTGTATACGGGGATCCCGGACGGTACCGGTTCGGCCGGCCTGCCGGGGCCTTGGTGCGCGGCCTGCTCGTCGGTGACGATCAGGACTCGGTCGTGTTCCCGGTAGTGGGTGCCCAGTGCCAGCGTGGTCTGGGTGCCCCCGAGGCTGTGGAAACGTTTCAGCACATCGAGCACTGGTTCCCCCGCCGCGAACGGCACCGGTGCGCTGGACGAACCGAACTCCACCAGGTCCGCCTGCTGGGCGCGCATCGCCAGCGCGGTCCCGAATACGGCCGCGGCGTCCGCGCGGGTCAGGGTGGACCGCTCGGAGAGGGTGTCCCAGAACATGGAGTCGGACCGGTCCACCAGGATCAGCGTCCGGCCGGGCAGGGTCGGTACGTTGGCCAGGGAGTGGCCCAGTGCCCGCTCCAGAGGGGCTGCCCAGCGCGGCGACGGCGCGTGCTGGTGGGCGGCCAGGTAGCGGAAGGGGAATTGCCGGGAGCGGGCGACCTCGGCGGCGTCCGAGATGCGTGTCGCGACCCGGGCCGCCGCCTCGTCCGAGACCCCTGCCTCGTCGAAGTTCCGCAGGTTCCGCAGGAGCGCCATCGGGCCCATCGAGGGAATCACGGCCTCCCAGACGGCGGCGTCCATCGGTCCGTGGAGCCAGCCCGCCAGGGCCTCCCAGGTCATGCCCGCCGCGGCCAGCCGTTCGGCGCCGCCCGGCCCGGTCACCGCGGCCCGCCGCCCGTCCGGCGGCAGCTCCATCAGCGCCCGGTGCGAGGTCAGCAGCCGGTCGGTGGCCGGCACGGCCGCCTGCTCCGGGTGGTGGCGGCGGTCCAGGGCGTGCCGGAAGAGGGCGCCCTGCCAGGGCTTGTCCGGGTCGGGGGAGGCGTGCACCAGGTTGAGCACGTCCCCGAAGCGGAAGGCCTTGGACGCGGTGTCGTACTTCAGCAGGGACCGCGAGGAGTACAGCCGGCGTACGGCGTCGGCGATGCCCCGCTTCACGGGTTGCGGCACGTTCCGCCCGTACCGCGAGGTCCAGTGGGCGAGCAGCTCTCCGGGCTCGTCGGCGCGCTGGAGCACCGAGTCGATCACGGACCGGTTGGACGGGCCGCCGGCCGACCCGGCCTCGAGCCGCGCCCGAACGTACGCGGCGGCACCGACCAAGGACGCCGTGCGCATGTTTCCCTCGCTGCGGAGCCAGCGCAGCAGGCACCGGCCGTCCATACGGGGTCCGCGACGGCGAGTTGACCCACGAGGCGGGCGTATCGGTCGTCGCGGTCCTGGCCGCTCTCGTAGAAGGTCTGCTGGGAGACGAAGTTGCCGACGGCCAAGAGGAAGAGCTCCTCCCGGGGCTCCCGAACGAAGGCCGGTCCGCCTTCGTAGGTGCGCGTGGCCTGCCCGGTGCGCCAGTGGTGGACCGCGGGTGCGTGCGTGGTGTGGGCGGCGGCCGCCGAGACGTGCGGGGCCACGAGCATCTCGGACCAGATCTTGGAGACGCGCTGAGTGTAGCGAGGCAGTGAAACCCCCGGATCGAAAGGAACGGACGGCCCCGGCCAAAAGTCCAAGGGGCGAGGTGCGGCCGCGCCGCCCGAGATCAAAAAGGGGCGGCGGCGTCACTTGGTTGTCAGAAGGAAGTAGCCGCAGCCGGGCGCATCGGGGGCGCGGTCGCGATGACACTAAAGCAGGCCAACTGCCCTCACACCAGCGATTAAACGGCGCGAACGTCTGCCCCGTCCTCCCCCGACCGATAACCCTGCGAGCCATCCCCGCATACGCGGGGAGCGGGCTTGCTGACCTGGGACTCTACGCGGGGCGGAGCCCGTTCTCCCACACTTTCACTGGATCCGGCAATCCGCTCATAGCTCCGACCAAGCCAAGGCCATCACCGTGAGCCGGCGCCCAGCTCTGCCGGTCAGGCTGTTCCTGGCGGCCGTACGGAAAGGACTTGGCCGCGGCGGGACTCAGCTCGTCCTGCGGGCCTGCGCCAGCCCGGCCGGGTCGATCCCGAACAGGAACGGCTCCGTGATCCGGGTGACGGTGTACGCCGGTACCTCCACGCAGATCAAGCTCGCGCTCTTCCCGACGCTCCTTGTCACGGTCTCGGTGTTGGGAATCGTCGGCGCCTCGACCACCGACAACCTGATCAGTAACGTGATCTCTGTCCTGCCGACCGAGTCCCGCCCCGTCATGCAGAGCACGTTGCAGGGCATGGCGGAGCAGCACACAGCTGCTTGGATGCTGGCCGTCTTCGGCACGATCGGCGCCCTGGGGTCCGCCTCCAGCTATCTGGGGGTCTTCCGTCGAGCGCTGCACGTCATGCACGGCATCGAGGACCTGCGCCCGGCGTGGAGGACGGCGCCACGGCTGGTGATGACCGCCCTGGTGCTCCTGATGCTTCTGGTTTCCAGTGCCCCCTGGTGCTCATCCTGACCGGCGAAGCGGCCCACACCGTCGGCCGGCTCGTAGGCACGCGCAGTATGGCCGGCACCGCATGGAACACGCTGAAATGGCCGCTCCTGCTGTGCCTGGTCGCCATCTTGGTGCTGGTGCTGTTCCGCTCGGGCCCGGCCGGGACACGCGGGGTGCGGCAGAGGCTTCTGGGAGACGCTCTGGCCGTGGCACTGTGGCTCGTCGCCTCCGCCAGCTTCGCCCTCTACGTCTCGCACGTGGGCACTTACAACCGGTTGTACGGGTCGCTCGCCGGGATCATCGTCTTCCTGGTGTGGCTGTGGCTGTCCAACCTGGCCCTCCTCACCGGCGCCCAGTTCAACGCCGAACTGGCCAAACTCCGCCGTCCGTGACCCACCGGGCATAAGCTGCCCAGCCCTCGTCCCGATCGGCCAGCCACTCGATTCCCTCGCACACAGGCACCCCCACAGACAAAGCGACGACCAGTACGCCAGGCACCGCAGCCCCCTCCGCTAACGTACGCGGGTTCCGGTGGTCGTGGCTCTGCCACCGACTGACGACCGCTGCCCGTCGCGTCACGCCGCATGTCACAGGAGACCCGCGTCGGCACTCGTGAGGTTGGAAAAGACTGAGAGCATGACACACTCAACCGGTCCGTCGGCGACCAGTGCCCGCCCCGGTCGCTGAGGAGCCTGACGACGCGCTGCTGCGCCGCACGCTCATCCAACTGCCTCCGGGCACGCCGGCATCTTCGGACCGGAACGGACCCCCCGGCGTAGCGCTTGCCGCTTCACGACGCGGGTATGGGAACGTCCAAGCAAACCAGTTCGGCTAGGAGTTCGTAATGGCGCGGATAGTCCTGCGTGACAAGACCGCGACGGAACCCGGGGACCGTGTTCCCGGAAAACCTCCCCTGTCTGTGCTCGGCCGGGTACTGGCCATGCTGCTGGCCTTCGCGGCGATGGTGGGATTCGCGGTGGTGCTGGCCCGGCTGACGCTGGAACCGTCGGCGGCATCCGTGCCGTTGACGCACAGTAACCTGCGCCCTGGTGACTCCATCCGTGCCTATCTCGCCCAGCCCGCGTCGCTTGACACGGTCAAGCAGCTCGGCGGCAATATCGTGATGGGTGTGCCGTTCGGTGTGCTGCTGCCGGTGCTGGTGCCCCGAACCCGAGGGCTGGTCCGGGTAGCGGTGGTCACCGCTCTCGTGATGCTCCTCGTGGAACTCGTCCAAGGCGCCCTTATCATCGGGCGTACCTTCGACATCGATGACGTTCTGCTCAACACCACAGGTGCTCTTCTGGGTTACCTGCTGATCGGCCTCCGGTTGGGCCGTGCAGTGCATCCCCGGCGCCGCCACTGGTGGCACCGATTCACCAAACGCTCGGTGACTGCTACGGATCCGACGTAACTGTTCGCGTGAGAACGCTTCAGCAGCGGCATGGGCCGGGTATCGCTGCCGGGGCAGTCGTCGAGCAGTGATGCGATCCCTGTCGGTAGCCGGGGCCGTGCTGTCATGGGCGGCCGGCATCCACCACGGCACCATGGGCGGACATGCGAGCCCCTGCAGCACAGGCCGGACGATGCCTTTCGCGTCCCGCGCGGTCCCGGTGGCGATCCACTGATTCCCGTACGCCCATGCTCGTATCGTCACGCCCTGGCCGTTGAGGAGGGCGAGGAGAGCCGCACCGCAGGACTCCTCCACGGTCGGGTTCGTGAAGCCGTCCAGGACTAGGGTGCGCGGGGCCCGTGACGATCAGCCAGCAACTCGACCAGCCTGTGCGGGTCGATGTCCAGAGGCAGATGTAGAGACCCGCCCGGGGCGGCGCACCGCCGGCAGGCCGTTGAGCGTCGATTGCGCGAGGTCCATGGCGGACAGTCAAGCGCACCGCAGGGACAGTGGACTGGCCTTGTTCGCGAGTTTCGGCTCTGGCTCAACTTCTGTGGTGCGGTCGTGTTGCGTGACTGGCCGTCATGGCGGTGGCGAGCTGCATGACAGGACCTCCGGCGGAGTATCGAAGATGTCCGTGTAGTGCGATGTGGGAATCACCAGGGTGTGGCCTGGCGCGAGGGAGTTCAAAGGAGCGAACGCCGTGGCCACGGGTCCGCGGATCACCCACCGGGCGGAGTCGTCGCGGATCAGGCGGCAGAAAATGCAGTCCATGTGGTCTGACCCTGTCAGATACTCACGTCGATGTAGTCGATGTCCGTGAACTCCACCAGCAGCCCCTGCGCGCGGCTGCCTCCGTCCTTGAAGTAGGCCTCCTGCAGGCCCTCGGCGGCGATCTGCCGCAACTCGGACTCGGAGGCGCCGGCGTCCTGGGCGGCGAGCAGCCGGCGCCCGTACTCGGGCGGCAGGTGCTGGGTGATCCGCCGCATCCGCCCGTCGTCCGTGGTGCCCGCAGCGGCGGTGAACCCGAACCGAGCCCGGGTCTCGATGACCAGCCCGGTCTGCTTCGCGGCCCTCCCCCGGGCCCGCTTGCGGACCAGGGGCTGCCACCGGCGCCGTACCTCGGCCTCCAGCCGGCCCGCAAGCGCGGGCTTCGGCTTCCTGATCTGGTCTTTCACGTACCGCTCCACGATGCGCTGCGAGACCCCAAACAGACCCGCCACCGCCCTGGTGGCACCCTTGTGCTGCCTCACCAGATACCGCATCCGCGCGCCCGCACTGCGCGGGATGGGCCGTGTGTCCGCCTCACGCGCGGCCCGCTCCAAGCTGTCTCCGACGATGCCCATGGTGTTCCTCCGTTGCCCCGTCTGGGGACGCCGAGGCGTCGCCGGAGTCTGCGCAGGTGGTGCCAGACCGCGCAGCCGTGCAGAACCCGGCATTCGGCGGGGTCGGTTCACGCACTGGCGGTCGCTTTCCGGCCAGAGACCGACACCCCATTGACCCGATGACTCCGCGTCGCGATTCTCAACGGCGTCCCCGATTCCCCGTCCAGCGGAAAGCGAACTCCCACGATGCGAAAACTGATCGGCTCCCTCACCGCGGGCATCATCGCGGCCACCGGCCTGGCCACGAGCGCCGCCGCCCCCGCGACCGCGGTCGGCTCCGGGGCCTTCAGCGTGCTCACCTACAACGTCGCGGGGCTCCCGCTGGGACTCGGCGACAGCGACCCGGCCGTCAACACCCCGCTGATCGGGCAGCGCCTGAGCCCATACGACATTGTCAACGTCCAGGAGGACTTCAACTACCACGCGGCGCTGTATGCCAACGACCGCCACCCGCACCGCAGCGCGACCAGCGGCGGCGCGCTGTTCGGCGACGGGCTCAACACCCTCTCCCACCAGCCCTTCGGTGATTACCAGCGCGTCGACTGGGAGAAGTGCAACGGGACCGACTGCCTCACACCCAAGGGCTTCACCCTCGCCCGGACCCGGCTCGCCCAAGGCGTACTCGTCGACGTCTACAACGTCCACACCAACGCCGGTTCGGCGGACGCCGATCTGGCCGCCCGCCGTGCCAACATCACCCAGCTCTCGGACTTCATCGCCGCCAACTCCGGCGGCAACGCTGTCATCGTGATGGGCGACACCAACACCCGCTACACACGTGCGGGCGACAACATCAGGGAGCTGGCCACCCGCAACGGGCTCACCGACGCGTGGGTGCAGTTAATACGCGGCGGCGCCGCTCCCCCGCAGGGAGCCGACCCGCTGGTGTGCGACCCGGCGAATGTCACCGACGCCTGCGAGGTCGTCGACAAGATCCTCTATCGTGGCGGCCCGCTCGTGCACCTCACCGCCACCCGTTACGCCAACGACCACGCCGCCTTCCTCGACAGCGCGGGCAAGCCACTGTCCGACCACTACCCGCACACCGTTGACTTCTCCTGGCGTCCGGCCGAAGGGCTGCGCGCTTCCGACCAGTTCGGCGGGCCCCACGGCACTGCCTTCAACGACGCCGACGACCTGCCCGCCCGCCCCTCCCCGCGCACCCTCACCCTGCGGGGCGGCGCGCGCCTCGACTCGGTGTCGCTCGTCCTGGACGGCGGTACTGCGCTCACGCATGGCAGCACCGGGGGTACGCCGGTCTCCCTCACCCTGGTGCCGGGCGAGCACCTCACCACGGTGCGGCTCACCAAGGGCGTCAAGGACGGCCGGACGCGGATCTTCTCCGCCGTCTTCACCACCGACAGCGGACGCACCCTGTCGGCGGGCACGGCCACGTCCGACACCGCCACCTACACCGCGCCCACCGGCTGGCAGATCACCGGCTTCACCGGGCGCGCCGGTGGCGAGATCGACAAACTGGGCGTGATCTACGCCCCCATCGACTGATCCGATAGTCGTTCGAATATTTCACGACGTGACGGCAACCTTTCCCGTCACTGCGGCCACTGGTAGGGATGCTCCGGTACCCCCGGCGGGGCGCGCCAGATGGCCGACCGGGCCGCCGGGTACGGGCCACGATTCCTCGACGGGGCCGTGAAGAACGTCCCCGTGGCCGTCGGGCTGCCGGACACGCTGCTCTACTACAGCGACGACCGGGCCACCTTCGACGAGCACGCTGCCCTCCCTCATCGGGTTCTTCCACGGCGCCGCGCTTGTGTCCGCGCGTGGGCTGAAGGCCAGCAGCATGGTTCCGTACTCCGTCAAATGGCTGGAGATGGTGATCGCTCTCCTGCCGGGCATCGCGGAGGAGATCGACAGCGGCGACTACAGCAGGCCGTTGTCCTCCGTCGGCAACTTCTACGAGGGGATCGCCTACGACAAGGAACTGGGCGAGGAGGCGAACCTCGATGTCGCCTGGATCGAGCCGATGCACGATCTGCTGCGGCGTGCTGTCGCCGAAGGCCACCGCGAGGAGAGCCTCTCGGTGCTGTATGAGCTGCTCAGGAAGCCCGCGCAGGCCACGCTGGGTGCATGACAGCAGCGGGGTGGCCGAACGAGGGCCGCAAGTGTGAGCTGGATCCTGTGTTCGGCAAATGCGACATCCATCGAGGAAAGGCACCGCGGCCTAGTGGAGGCCGCCGGACGGCCCAGCAGGCCGCCCCGCCAGTCCCAGGTACGCGCCAGGCCGGGTCAGACCTCAGGCGGCGCTCCTCGCTCTTGGCCGCCGTCACGAGCACCTTCTCAACCTCGTAGCGGTTCTGCCCCGTCGTCTTCGCGTGCTCGGTGACCGCCTCGTGCACCGCCGCCGCAGCCTCCAGCCACGGCCGCCACGCCTCCGCCCCGCAGGGGGCGGCCGTCGCACGCACCCCGGGCCGCGTCGGCCGTGCGCCGAAGCTGGATGAGTTCGTCGTTCAGTTCGATTGCCATCGCGGGGTCCTACGATCCGCGCGGCCCCTCATGACTGCGCCGCTGTCCTGTGCCACCGAACCTTGATCGTGGAAGCCCCTTGGGGCGGCGGTTGCGCCGCCGGGCATCGCAGGCCGGCGAGCCGGTCCGGGGCAGGCAGCCGACTCTGTTCGTCAGAGCGCCATGCCCTCATTGCGCGGATAGTCTGGGAAGTGTGATCGAGTCTGGACGGCCGCGACTCCGTCGGCGCTACGGCCGGGAGAGGCTTGTGCGGCTGTCTCCGGTCATTCTGACCGTCGTGATCGCCAGCCTGGCCTACTCCACTCCGCCTGAGATGGCCTTCAGCCGCCTCCTGCCCGCGGCGCCAGCCCTAGCCGCCGCCATGTGGCCGGTCCTCCCCACCGTCCTGCTCGGGACGGTCTGCCTCTTTCTGATGATCGGCCTCAGCCTCGTCTTCCCCGATCTGGGAACGTGGTGGACGGCCGCGGGGATCATCGCGGTCACCGTGGCCGCCGCGTACGGAAGCCATGTCCGGCTCCAGCGGGAGCGCACCCTCTTCCAGGTACGGCTCGTCGCCGACGCGGCGCAACAGGTGGTGCTGAGCCCTATGCCACGCCGCTTGGGGAACGTGGAGATCGAGTCGCTGTACCTCGCGGCCGCGGCGGAGGCCCGCATCGGCGGGGACTTCTACGAGGTGGTCGACACGCCATACGGGGTCAGGCTGCTCATCGGTGACGTGCGGGGCAAGGGCCTGCCGGCAGTGGGGGCGGCCGCGGCGATCGTCAACGCCTTCCGGGAGGCGGCCTACGGCGAGACCGACATGGTCAACGTCGCACGCAGGCTGGACGCCAGCAGCACCCGTTACAACGCCGCCTTTCCCCCCGAGGGGCCGATGGAGCGCTTCGCCACCGCCCTTCTCGTCGAGATCCCGCACGAGGGCAGACGTATCGACATCCTCAACTGCGGACACCCCCCACCGCTGCTCCTGAACCGCAGGAAACTCCGTGTCCTGGAGTCCGCCACCCCCTCACCACTGCTCAGCCTCGCGGAGCTGATCGGTGATCACTACAACGTCGACACCTTCGACTTCGCCCCCGGCGACCTGCTGCTCCTCTATACCGACGGGATCGCCGAGGCCCGCGCCCGCGACGGCGAGTTCTTCCCGCTGGCAGCTTGGATGCGTCGACAGCCCCCGACACCGCCCCGTGAACTGCTCACGGCTCTTCACCGCGACCTCCTCCACTACAGCAGAGGACGCCTTGACGACGACATCGCCGCCCTCGCCGTACGCCTGTGTGAGACCTGAGGCACGGAGTCCCAGCGAGCGGCCCGCACCGCTCAACCCTCGATGGCACACACTCAAGCTTCAGTGGCACAGGACCGCGCCACTCTTTTGGCTGTCCGGCTACTCAGGGGAGGTGAGTATGCGCACTCTGCCCCGGGACCCGGGCGGGCCCGGATGCTGGGGCCATGCGCCAGAAATCACTGGGACTCGCTCCCTACCTGCTCTTCCTCATACCGGTGGCGGCATGGGCCGCCTGGCTGGGCTGGGACCAGCATCGTGACGTACACGCCGACGGCTCGGAAACCGGCCCGTACGAGACGTGGCAGGTGATCGGGTTGGTGCTGACCCTACTGGCATCGGTGTACTGGGCCGCGTCGCGGGGTCGTATCGCGGATGCCGTGCTCGCCACCACGACTGGTCTGACCGCCGCCGCCTACTACGACTGGTCGGACGACGCCAGCGGCCTCTTCATGGTTGGCGTGGGCATGGTCATGACGGCAAGCCTCGTGGTAACCATGAGCCTCTCCGTGCTGATCGCCTCCGTGACACGGGCCGAACGGCGAAGCGGCCCAAGATCGACACCGCTGCAGCCCGGCCCGGATACCGGCGCGTGATCAAGTCCCATCGCCCCACACCACTGCTGCAACAACCAGCAACCCACCACCTCCGAGCACCTCCGCCCACCGCCGGTCACGATCAGGTGGCAGGAAACCGTCGCCCGTCACACTCCCCTGGCAAACCGACAGGCCCGCAAGCGCGGGCTTCGGCTTCCTGATCTGGTCTTTCACGTACCGCTCCACGATGCGCTGCGAGACCCCCAACAGTCCCGCCACGGCCCGGGTGGAGCCCTTGTGCTGCCTCACCAGATACCGCACCCGCGCGCCCGCGCTGCGCGGGATGGGCCGTGTGTCGGCCTCCCGCTCGGCCCGCTCCAAGCTGTCCCCGATGATGCCCATGGTGTTCCTCCGTTGCCCCGTCTGGGGACAGTTTCGCGGCCGGTTGCGCAGGTCAGCACCACGGCCCCGGCCATAAGCGACAGGGCCAGCCCCACGCCCGCGTGCCCGGACCAGTCCGCCCACCAGCCGCACGCCGCCAGGAGCGTTCCCGCGAGCGTGCCGGTCCCGGCACTCTGCTGCCTGCCGGTCATCACCACCCCGCCCACACCCCCCTGCGGCTGGGGCGGCCACCCACTGACCAGGTCGCTTCTCCCCGAGACCGTACGCGCCTTCACCGCCGGCGCCCCGCCCCCCTTGGTGAGCGCAGCGTCCTGTCGGTGAGCGGGGACCGCGGCTTCGGCCGGGGCCGGCTGGCCGGGCGCGGCGGCGGGGGTGGTGGTGGAACGGGAGCGGGCCGCCGCCGGGGAGACCCGTCGCGCGGCTGCCGCCGGCACCCGAGCGGGCGGGTGCCGGCCACGCTTCCTGCGGGTCAGGCGCCGACGAGTTCTTCCAGGACGTCTTCCATGGTGACGAAACCGAGCACGGTGCCCTTGCTGCCGGTGACGGCGGCGAGGTGGGTTCCGGCCGCGCGCATGGCGGTCATGGTGTCGTCGAGCGGGGTGTCCAGGGCGACCTTTGTGATGGGGTGGAGCGCGCTGCGGGGGAAGGGCGCGGTGCGGTCGGTGAGGCCGAGGGCGTCCTTGATGTGCAGGTAGCCGAGGATCTCCTCACCTGGTCCGGTGACGGGCAGGCGGGAGAAGCCATGTGCCGCTGCCGCTCGTTCCAGGCCCTGGGGGGTGATGTCGTGGCCGAGGGTGACCATGCGGTCGAGGGGGACCATGACTTCGCCGGCGGGGCGGGTGCCGAGCTCCAGGGCGTCCTGGAGGCGTTCGCCGTCCTCGGGTGCGAGGAGGCCGGCGGCGCTGGAGTCCTTGATGAGGCGGGTGAGTTCGTCGTCGGTGAAGACGGATCCGACTTCGTCCTTGGGCTCGACCTTCATCAGCCGTAGCAGGGCGTTGGCGAAGGCGTTGATGCCGAAGACGAACGGACGCAGAGCCCGGGTGAGGGCGACCAACGGCGGCCCCAGCAGCAGGGCCGTGGGGGCCGGGGCGGCGAGCGCGATGTTCTTCGGCACCATCTCGCCGACGAGCATGTGCAGGTAGGTGGCGAGGGTGAGCGCGATGACGAAGGCGATCGGGTGGATCAGCGCCTCGGGTACGCCGACCGAGTGGAACGGGGGTTCCAGCAGGTGTGCGATGGCGGGTTCGGCGACCGCGCCCAGGACCAGGGAGGAGACGGTGATGCCGAGTTGGGCGGTGGCCATCATCGCGGAGAGGTGTTCAAGTCCCCACAGGACCGTCTTGGCCCGGAGGTTGCCTTTGCGGGCTGCCGGTTCGATCTGGCTGCGCCGTACGGAGATCATGGCGAACTCGGCGCCGACGAAGAAGGCGTTGGTGATCAGGGTGAAGGCGCCGATCAGCAGCTGGATGGCGGTCATCGGCTCTTCTCCTTGGCCCGGGTGGGCACGGCGGCCGGTGCGGTGATCGCGACGCGGTCGGCGCGGTGGTGCTCGATGTCGAGTACGGACAGCTCCCAGCCGTCCACGGTGAGGGTGTCGCCCTCGGCGGGGATACGTGCCAGGCGGGTGGCGATCAGGCCGGCGAGGGTCTCGTACGGGCCTTCCGGTGCAGTGAGGCCGATCTCTTCGAGCTCGTCAACACGGACGCTGCCGTCGGCCTCCCACACGGGGCGGCCGTCTTGGTCGGGTGCCTGGATGAGGTCGGGGACTTCCAGGGGGTCGTGCTCGTCGCGGACCTCGCCGACGACTTCCTCGATGATGTCCTCGACGGTGGCGACGCCAGCGGTGCCGCCGTACTCGTCGATGATCACGGCCATGGTGCGGGCCTTGCGCAGCCGCCCGAGGAGAGTGTCCACGGGCAGGGAGTGCGGCACAAGCAGGGGCACGGTCATCAGGTCGGTGACCGGGGTGAGCGGCCGCTTGCCCTCCTCCAGGGCGAGGACGTCGCGGATGTGGACACTGCCGATGACCTGGTCCAGGGTGTCGCGGTAGATGGGGAAGCGGGACAGGCCGGTGGCCAGCGTGAGGTTCGCGGCGTCCGCGACGCTGGCGTGTGCCTCCAGGGCCTGGACATCGATCCGCGGGGTCATCACGTTCTCGGCAGTCAGCTCGGCCAGGTGCAGGGTTTTGACGAACAGCTCGGCCGAGTCCGCCTCGATCGCACCCGCCCGGGCCGAGTGCTGAACGAGCGCGACCAGCTCCTCGGGCGTGCGGGCGGAGGCAAGCTCCTCGGCGGGCTCCAGGCCGAAGCGGCGCACCAGACGGTTCGCGGTGCTGTTCAGGTGCCGGATCAGCGGTCCGAAGGCGGCAGTGAAGGCGCGCTGCGGCCCGGCGACGACCTTCGCGACGGCCAGCGGACGAGAGATCGCCCAGTTCTTCGGCACCAGCTCGCCGACCACCATCAGGACGACCGTCGAGATGGCCACACCCAGCAGGGTCGCCGTACCCGACACGGCACCCGCGGGCAGGCCGGCGACCTCCAGGGGGCCGCGCAGCAGGGCGGAGACGGACGGCTCGGCGAGCATGCCGATCACCAGCGAGGTCACGGTGATGCCCAGCTGGGCCCCTGAGAGCTGGAAGGTGAGCCGCTTGGCGGCCGCCAGGGCGCTCTCGGCGCCCCGCTCACCGGCCTTGGCGGCGCGTTCGAGCTCGCTGCGCTCGACCGTCGTCAACGAGAACTCGGCGGCTACGAACACCGCGCACGCCAGCGTCAGAGCCAGCGCGAGAAGCAGCAACAGGACTTCGGTCACCGTGCCACCCCCACTCCCGGCTGATTCATCGGGCAAGGCGTGGCACGGCTCGTACTGGGAGGTTCACCCATTGCGGGTCTGCTGCTCCTTCTTCACTCGATCGGACCGCATTCCGGCCCGATGGATCTGGGCGGACAATTATCCGCACGACAACTGTAAAGGAGCAGTAAAGCCCCTGGCCAGAGGCGACGCACAGGACAGGGGGAGGGGTCTTTTCGGACTTTCCCAGCCGATCTCTCGCCCCTGCGTTCCACAGTTGCCTCGTTCTCCTATGCTTCTACATGCTTGTAGATAATGCCAGTGTGGTGCGGGGTACTCCGTGCTGCCCTGGCGCCCGTACGCGCGCTCTGTGGGCGCGGAGTCAGGAGGGGAACGCCACATGGCTTCGATCGATCTGGACAAGGTGCCGGACAAGGCGTGGGCGGACAAGAGCCTGCCCGAGGTGCTGGCCGCGCCCGTGTCCGCGCTCAAGGGTGTCTCGGACCGACAGGGCGACCCCTTCAACGAAGCATTCGGCGTCAAGACCGTCGCCGATCTTGCCGACCTGAAGTACGTCGGCTGGGCGCAGGCCCTGGCCGCCCTGGACGCGGCGAAGTAACGCCCCCAACGGGCGCTTGGTGCCGCGGAGGGGACCTGCACCCGCGGCGCCGCGCCCCTACGCAATCCACACGCACGTAAGACGAAGGAGAACGCCACGATGGTGTTCAAGCGCCTGCTCGGCTCGATGGGTGTCGGCGGACCCGCCGTTGATACGGTCCTTGCGCCCGGAGCCGTCCTGCCTGGCGGCAGTCTGACCGGCGAAGTCCACCTGACCGGAGGCCGGGCCGACTTCGACATCGAGCACATCACGCTCGAACTCCTCGCCCGCGTCGAAGCCGAACACGACGGCGGCGAGCAGGAGGGCACGGCTGTCTTCGAACGCTTCAGTGTCGGCGGCGGTTTCCGCCTCACCGAGGGTGAGCACCGCACCCTGCCGTTCGCCCTCACGCTGCCCTGGGAGACCCCCGTCACCGAGCTGCACGGGCAGGCACTGGGCATCGTCCTCGGGGTCCGTACCGAGCTCGCGGTGGCCGGAGCCAAGGACAAGGGCGACCTCGACCCCTTCACGGTGGGCCCGCTGCCCATCCAGGAAGCGATCCTGGAAGCCTTCGGACAGCTCGGCTTCGGCTTCAAGTCGGCCGACCTCGAATACGGGCGCATCAACGGCTCCGGCCAGCAGCTGCCCTTCTACCAGGAAATCGAACTCGCCCCGGCCCCGCAGTACGCCCACCAGGTCAACGAGATCGAGGTGACCTTCCTGGCCAATCCCGGCGGCATGGAGGTCATCCTGGAGGCCGACAAGCGCGGCGGCCTGTTCTCCGGCGGCCACGACATCCTGGGCCGGCACCACGTCAGCCACGAGGGTGCGGCCCACCGGGACTGGAACGCGGTCATCGGGTCTTGGATCAGCCAGCTCCTCGACGCCCACAGCGCCCGCACCGCCCACCACCCCTACGGGCACGGCGACGTCCACGGCGGCCACACCCACAAGGATGACCACGGCCACCACGGGCATGACAGCCACCACGGCTCTCACCGGTCCGGCCCCGGCATGGGCACCGTGGCCGCCGCTGGCGCCGCGGGACTGGCCGTCGGCGTGGTCGGCGGCATGGTCGCCGCCGAAGCCGTCGACGAGATCGGCGACTTCTTCGAGGGAGACGACGAGGAAGACGGCGGGGACGAGGAGGCCTAGCCGCACCTCCACCTGCGCACTGACTTCTACGTTGGTGTAGAAATAACTTGTCCGGGCCGGCCCGTCCGTCCCCGGCCCGCACGCCCCCTACGACCAGTGGAGTTGGCATGGCCCTGTGGGACCGCTTCAAGGAATCCGCCCAGCAGATGCAGACGCAGCTGGAAGCGAAGAAGAACGACCTCAAATCCGGCGCCTTCCGCGATGCGTCCATGGCGATGTGCGCGCTCGTCGCCGCCGCCGACGGCACCATCGACCCGTCCGAACGCCAGCGAGTCGCCCAGCTGATCGCCACGAATGACGTGTTGCGAAACTTCGACGCCGCGGACCTGCAGCGGCGCTTCGACGAGAACCTCAACAAGCTGACCGCTGACTTCGACTTCGGCAAGGTCAGCATCCTGCAGGAGATCGCCAAGGCGAAGAAGAAGCCCGCCGAGGCCCGTGCCGTCATCCAGATCGGCATCGTCATCGGCGGCGCCGACGGCGACTTCGACAAGACCGAACAGGCCGCCGTCCGCGAAGCCTGCTACACCCTGGACCTGCTCCCGCACGAGTTCGACCTCTGACCGGATCTCCCGCCCGCCGGGACCGGCTGAGGCCCATCCCCCGTTCGAGCCCTCGGAGTCGCCGACACCGAGGGCATCGACTGCCCGCGGACGGCTCACAGGGCTGGTCAGCCTGGATGACTTGATCACACGCCCGCCTCCTGGGGCCGCAGCACGCCTGATCAGCGGTCCTGCTGGGAGGTACGCTCACGAGGCCGGGGACCGCACCTCCCAGCAGCACGTGCGGCCAGCCCGCACTGCGGCCGTCGTGCGGTCATCCTCAGCCGTGGTGGTTGCCCGGTACCAGTTCCGGGCGCACCTGCGCACCACCGTGCCAGCACCTTCCAAGCGGTGAGCAGCAGGATGGCGCCGAAGACGTAGATCGTGACGTGGAAGCCGCCCGACAGCAAGGCCCCGCTGGCGTCGGCGTGTCCGGTTCTCGGGCCCGTTTCTGTCGTCCGGAGGCGTCGGGTCCGCAGGCGTGGCCGAGGGGCTGGTCACAGGCCGGAGCGGGCCACGGTGACGGGGCAGTGGGCGTGATGGAGGACGGCCTGGCTGACCGAGCCCAGCAGCAGGCCGGTGAATCCGCCGCGTCCGCGTGCGCCGACAACGATCAGCTGGGCGTTGCCGCTTGCCTCGATCAACGCCGGACGGGCACGTCCGCGCACCAGGGAGGTGTGGACCGTGACATCCGGGTACCGCTCCTGGTGCCCGGCCACGGCCTGGGCGAGGAGGCGCTCCTCCGCCGCACGGATCTGGTCCACATCACCGATCAGGTCCACCAGATCTACCGCCTGGCCCAGGCTGTGCTCGCCGTGATCGGCCCAGGTGGTCCACGCATGCAGCGCCAGCAGCTCGGCCCCCCGCAGCGAAGCCTCGGCGAAGGCGAACGCAACGGCGGCCTGCCCCTGCGGGGAGCCGTCCACGGCCACCACCACCGGCCCGGCCTGGTCCGGCCGGCCCCGCACCACCATCACCGGGCACCGGCCGTGCGCGCTCAGATGCACCGCGGTCGATCCCAGCAGCAGTTCCAGGAAGCCCCCCGCGCCGCGGTGGCCCACCACGATGAGCTGCGCGGTACGCGACTGCGCTTCCAGGACCGTCAGCGGCTCACCGGCGATCACCGCTTGGCTCACCTGAACCCCAGGTGCCGCGCTCCTGGCCCGCCGGACCGCCTGCGTCACCGTGTGTTCAACCGCCTCCCGCACGCCCCCTGCGGGCGGACCGAGCGGCGAGGCTACGGGCGGAGCATGCAGGGCCGGCCAGGTGAAGGCATGAACCACCCGCAGCTCCACCTCCCTCATCTGCGCCTCGCGCGCTGCGGCGTCCACGGCGGCCAGCGCGGACGGAGAGCCGTCCACGCCCACCACGACCGGCCCAGACATCGCTTCGCCTCTCGTGTCACCGGCAGCCACATGAGGGCGCGTACCGAAGCCCCTGTACTTCCAGCTTCTCCCGCGGGTACGGCATCCGCCATGGGACGGCCGTCCTGGCGCGCTGCCAAGTCGCTGGATTCCTGCCCTGCCCGTGTATTTGACCCGTCGGCGCCCCTTGGGACGCACTATGCATGGCCTCTACAGGGGGGTGGCGGCGTGGAGGATGAAGAACAGGGTGATGGCGGAGTTGGCCGAGGACAGAGCAGAGGCGGTGGTGCCGGCCGCCGCGCCCCAGGCGGCGAGGCCGACTGCGGTGAAGGCGGGAGGCCAGTCCCGGCCCGCGGGTGCGGGTCCCAGGAGGGCGGCGACGCGGCGCGGCACCGGCCCTGCGGCGGCGATTCCCGCGAGGGTGGTAAGTGGCGTGCCCCGGGTGATCAGCGATGCCTTCCCGATGGCCACGGCTACCGTGCGCCGACTGCCGACCATGGCGGCGGCCTCTTCGTCGGCCCACCGTTCGGCGGTGTAGGTGACGGCCGAACGAAGCGGTCGCAGGAAGGGATTGGCTCGGGCGGCGAGCTGCACCATGAGGAGGAACCGGTGGTGGCGGCCGGTCAGGTGGGCCCGCTCGTGCGCGAACAGGGCTCGTCGCTCACGTGAGTTCAGGGCGGCGAGCATGCCGGAGCTCACCACGATGCGGTCGCGCCGCCTGCCGGGCAGCGCGTACGCGTAGGGCGCCTCGTCGGGCAGGACGGCCACCGCCGTGGCGGGCAGACCGGCAAGCGCCCGGCCGCTGCGCCGGCGCACCCGGTGGTGGCGCCACGTTGCCGACGCGCAGGAGGCAAGCACGGCGAGGAGAGCCGGGATGGCGGCCTTGCCCGCCACCTCGTCATAGGGAACCGCTTCGCGTACCTCCGGGTCGGACCAGCCGTCCGGCAGCGGGTTGCCGGGCAGCTGTGCGGTGCCCACCACCATCAGCAGCGCCAAGGACAGGGTGCTGCACACCGCGAGCACGGCGGCCACGACGGTCAGCAGCCACGTGGCGGCACGCGGATGGAGGTGGTGTTCGGCAAGGCGCGCGATCGGCCATGCCGTTAAAGGGAGCACCAGCGGCAGGAAGACGAAGAGCCCCATAAGGCGTCAGTCTTCCCCTTCTTCGGGCGCCTGGGCCAGCAGGTCCCGCAGCAGCTGCTCGTCCCGGGGGGACAGCGCGGTGACGAAGCTGGCCAGCACAGCCTGCCGGTCGCTCTCGCCATCCAGGACCTTGCGCATCCGCAGCGCGGCCAGCCCCGATTCGTCGGCGACCGGCGTCCACTCGAAGGACCGGCCCGCCCGCTCCCTGGCGACCGCCCCCTTGGCGTGGAGCCGGGTGAGGATGGTGATCACGGTGGTGTAGGCGAGACCGCCCCCGAGCCGCTCCTGCACCCAGCCTGCGGTGGCCGGCCCCGGCGCCTGGCGCAGCGCCGTCAGCACTTCGGCCTCCAGTGCGCCCTGCCCGCGCCTGCGGGAATGCTCGGCGCCGCCCGTGTTCTGGTCCGTCATGCCGTCAACCTCCCGCCGTATCGCCCCAACCCCTCGTACGGGGCGGTTCATCGTACAGACTGCGTGATCTGGGTACAGACTGCGTGATCTGGCCGTTGGCCCCTGTTACCCCGCTGTCGCCTCATCCAAAGAGCGCCGTGCGGGTAGGCCTGCCCCGGGTCGTGCGGCCTCGCACGCGGTGAGACGTGTGCGCAGCCAGCGTTCCTCGTCCAGGGACAGCCTGGCCCCATCGTTCACGGCACTCCACACCACGGCACCGCCTAGACGACAGCGGACCACCGTACTCGCTGCCTTCAGCCTCGTCAGGGTCGTCGGCACAGTGGTGTAGGCAAGAGCCGGATCGACATGCTGGCGCACCCAGCCGGCGGTGACCGGCCCCGGAGCCCGTCCGAGAGCGGCCAGGACGCTTGCGTTCAGCTCACCTCGACCCCGGCGAACACGCAGGGCCCGGGTACCCGGATCGTCGTTCACCCCGTCTCCTCTCCGCCCCCCATCTTCTACGGCATTGTCGATTTTCGCTCCCGTCGGCGGCTCTCGGCCCGGCCACCACCCCCCCTCCCGCCGCTCACGCGCCTGGGTGCCAGGAATGGGAGTCACATCGGGTCGAAATCACGGGAACTGGATCTCCGCTGCCCGACACGCCGCCCACCGCTTCTACAGTGCTGTAGATTTAAAGATCAGTCGGCGTCCCGGATGAACGGCCGGGACGCGCACTACGGGAAAGGGATGCGACATGGGTGTGAGTCTGTCCAAGGGCGGCAATGTCTCGCTGAGCAAGGAGGCCCCGGGCCTGACGGCCGTCCTGGTCGGCCTGGGCTGGGATGTGCGCACGACCACCGGCGTCGACTACGACCTCGACGCCAGCGCCATCCTGGTGGGCGACTCCGGAAAAGCCGCCTCCGACCAGCACTTCGTCTTCTACAACAACCTCAAGAGCCCCGACGGCTCAGTCGAGCACACCGGCGACAACCTCACCGGCGAGGGCGAGGGCGACGACGAGGTCATCAAGATCGACCTCGCCGCCGTGCCCGCCGACATCACGAAGATCGTCTTCCCCGTCTCGATCCACGACGCCGAGAGTCGCGGCCACAGCTTCGGTCAGGTCCGGGCCGCCTTCATCCGCGTCGTCAACCAAGCAGGCGGCGCCGAGATCGCCCGCTACGACCTCTCCGAGGACGCCGCCACCGAGACCGCGATGGTCTTCGGCGAGCTCTACCGCAACGGGCCCGAGTGGAAGTTCCGCGCCGTGGGCCAGGGCTACGCCTCCGGATTGTCCGGCATCGTAGCCGACTTCGGCGTGGGTGTCTGACCCATCAGAGCGCCTATGGGCGGGCCCAGCCCGCCCACAGGTGTAACCGTCCATGCCCTTCGCTCATTCGGGGTCTCCATGAACGCGTCGGCCCCTCTCGCGGAGCCTGGTCGAGCGGATTTCGAACTTGTGCTGGATCATCACTCCGGACATCCCTGCGATCCTCCAGCATGCCGACGCGTCCACAGCCCTCGACCGGCTGCGCACCAGGGCGCTTCAGCGGCCGATGCCCTCGGCGCCGAAGTCACAGTCGAGGACGAGCGCATTCAGGCGGGGCTGGGCCGGACGGGGCTGCTCGCGGCCCTGGCCCTGCTCACCCCACCCTTCTCCGCGGTCGCGGCCGCGATATTCCTCCTGCTCGACTGGATCCTCCACACGGCCGGAGTCCAGTAGCCCCTCCCCCAGGCCCTGACCGGCGCCGGATGGAGCGCCGCCCTCATCGCGGCCCTCGCCACGGCAGCCGCATGCGCCGGCCTGCTCCTCGTCACCGCACACCACCGGGCCGCACCCCCACGCCGCAACACAGCCTGGACCAGCCCGTGAAACATGGCGGCGGGCCCTGGTCCTGCGCGCCCCGCTGCCCTTCCTGCGCGCCCAACTCGACCTCGGCTCCCCTTCCCCCCGACCGCCCCCCTGCCTGCGCAGGCGCCGGCCCGCCCCGCCTACGCCACTCCCCGCTACACGAGGCCGGGCTTCACCAGCCCCGCCGCCCGCTCGAAGGACTGACCCGACCGCGTCACGGCCTCGGACAGTCCTGTAGGCCGAACTGCGCCCCTTCGTAAAGTGCCCCCTACCGCCTGTTCTACAGTGCTGTAGATTCAGATGGTCGCGCCAACACGGCGCGGAGCCACAGCCTTTCGACCCCTGAACACCAGGAGGACACCGGTGGGAATCAATCTCAGCAAGGGCCAGCAGATCAGCCTCGAGAAGGCCGGAGGCCGCGCACTGAGCTTGGTGCGGATGGGGCTGGGCTGGCAGGCCGCCCCGCGCAAGGGGTTCCTCGCCCGAATGACCGCGAAGGAGATCGACCTCGACGCCTCGGCCGTCCTCTTCGCGGGCAAGGACCCGGTGGACGTGGTCTTCTTCCAGCAGCTGATCAGCAAGGACGGATCGGTACGCCACACCGGAGACAACCTCGTCGGCGGCGCCGGCCAGGGCGGCGACGACGAGTCCATCCTCGTGGACCTGGCGCGGGTACCCGTACACGTCGACCAGATCGTCTTCACCGTCAACTCCTTCACCGGCCAGACCTTCGCCGAGGTGGAGAATGCCTTCTGCCGCCTCATCGACGAGAGCAACGGCCAGGAACTCGCCCGCTACACCCTCTCCGGCGGCGGCAAGTACACCGCACAGGTCATGGCCAAGGTCCACCGCTCCGCCGCGGGCTGGAACATGTCCGCGATCGGGGAGCCGGCCGACGGGCGCACCTTCAAGGACCTCCTGCCCGCCGTTGCCTCCCACCTCTGACCACATCCGGCAGCACAGGGCCGCAGCCGACCGCCTCTGCCGGCCTTCGCGCCCCATCTTCCGGAGGGAAAGGACCCCATGTTCGGCATCAGTGAGATAGCGATCATTTGCATCATCGTCATCCTGGTCGTCGGGGCGAAGAAGCTGCCGGAACTGGCCCGTTCCATGGGCAAGTCGGCCCGCATCCTCAAGAGCGAGGCCCGCGGGATGAAGGACGAGAGCGGCGGCGCCCAGGCAGCCGGTGAGAGGCCTGTCGGCAGGAACACCAAGCGGGTCATCGAAGTGGCACCCAGCGACGTGATCAGCCCCCCGTCCACCGGTCCGAACAGCACCAGCACGCCACGGCACTGACCAGCCTTTCCCCGGCGCCTTCGGGCCTCGGCACCCTCTCTTCCATGCCGCTGCAGGGACCACCTCGACCATGGGCATCATCAGCTGGATCACTCTCGGACTCCTGGCCGGAGCGATCGCCAAACTCCTCCTTCCGGGACGCGACCCTGGCGGTCTCATAGGCACCATGCCGATCGGGATCGCGGGAGCCTTCATCGGTGGCTGGCTCTCCGAGATCCTCTTCGACCAAACCGTGGAAACCCACTTCTTCGACCTCATCACCTGGGGGGCGGCCATCGGCGGCGCCCTGGTGCTGCTGATCGCCTACCGGATCGTCTTCGGCCACTCCCGGAACTGAACAGCCGACGTCAGTGAGTCCGGCACGCAGCCGCCCCCCCCCATGGCACAGCAGGGCTGTCCCGTGCGGCTTCGGCCGCGCCCGGCACAGCCCATCACTGGTGCGTTCCGCCTCTCGGGTCCGTATCGCGTATGCGGAGGACCAGATCGGTATACGGTCCTGGCTCAGCGACAGGGCCAGGCCAAGCAAGGGAGATCATGTCCGAGACCTGGATGGGGATCGTCTTGGCATCAGCCGGGGCGCTTACCACGATGGCCGGGGCGGCCCTCTACGTACTGCCCGGCCCCGGCATCCCCGTGCTCGCCGTGGGCGTGGCCTTCCTCTTCGCGGGCGTGGCCATACTGGGAGCCGACGCCAGTCGCCGGTGAGGGCAGCGCCGCAGGCCCTCTGCGTCGTCAGGGCCTCGCTCCTGCTATGAGAGATGACCACTCAGCGCACAACGTCCTCGATGCCGAACAACTCGGCGCCCGGCGTACTGTCGTACATCTGGTGAAGCAAGCCGGGCTCCAAGACGCACGTCCTGTCGGGCGCGACCGGACTGCCCTTCCCCATCGGGCTCTCAGCCCCCGACACCCACGACAGCCAGGCCCTGAAGCCCATGCTCCTCGGTCAGCAAACGAGACGTGACCCTACCGCGGCCGCCACTTCAAACCCCAGCGCCTCCACGCCGACAAGGCCTACGATCTACCTGAACTGCGGAAATGGCTATGCGGCAAGCGGATCGGCATCCGTATCACATGCAAAGACATCGAGGCGAGCGAGCGTTTGGGCCGTCGCAGGTGGGTGATCGAGCGGATCGGTGCTGGCGGCGGGGTGCCCGGCCGCCACGGACGGCCCGGCCCGCGATCGGCCGGGGTGGGCACCCGTAGCGCCTTTTTCAGCCGGGGCACCATGGTGAAGCGGCGGGTGTGGTAGGCGGAGGCGACCGCGCCGCCGCGCGAGCGGCACGGCGAGCCGGGCTGTGCGTCACACTTCGGACAGGTGTGCTGTTCGACGTCGTCCGCGTCCGACCGTTCGGCCAGGGAGGGCCGCTGAGGGCCTGTCATGGATCCGGATTTTCGCACAATGCAAGTCTCAGAATGGGGTCCGTCCCACTTTTGAGTGAGAACGGGTTCTGCGAGCCGGTTGGGGGTTGAGCGGGGTCCGGCGGCCGGTTGTTGATCTTGCTCGCGCAAAGGACCGTTCGTGAGAGACGCCTAGCATCGCCGCCGCTACCGATAAGGCATGCCCGGCGGATCTTGCCAACTCGTCCCTGCAGCTTGGGTGCGTCGCCCAGGGGCTGTCCGCTTACTTGTGGTCATGGAGGAAGGCCGGGATGTCGGCTCGGGTCGGATAGTCGGGCAACGGTGCGGGCTCGTCTTGGAGGAATGCGGTGATGACGGCTGCTGCTCGTTGGTCGTTGTCACCCAGGCCGTTCCACATGTGGTGGCCGACGCCGGGCATGTACTGGGTGCGCTGGATGGCGGGGTCGTTCGCGAGGATGGTTGCCGCCCACTGCCGGACCTGGGAGGAGCACTCGGCGATCATCAGCATCGCGGGTGTCCGGGAGTTCCTCAGCT
Source organism: Streptomyces sp. NPDC003038 (assembly GCF_040611115.1). Classification (NCBI taxonomy): domain Bacteria; kingdom Bacillati; phylum Actinomycetota; class Actinomycetes; order Kitasatosporales; family Streptomycetaceae; genus Streptomyces; species Streptomyces sp. NPDC003038. Next base: position 20,013 of record NZ_JBEXNN010000029.1, on the reverse strand, counting down.
GAGGGGCGATGGAGGGGGAGTCTTTGATCGTTTGCTGGATGCGGAGGCTGGCGGCAGCGCTGAAGGAGAAGTTGCGTGCCGTGTCCTCGACCGGGATACGGTGCGCGTCTTGCGCACAGTAGGCGGACGCGGTGTCGCTGCCGAGATCGGCGGCGGTGAAGGCATTGTCGCCCTCCGCCTGTCCTACCAGGCCAGTGTCCGGGCTGAGCAGTCCGAGCCGCATGAGGCCGAACGCGACCGCGTACCGCGGGACGCGTGTGGAGCGCGGTCCGGTCATGGCCGGTGCGATGCCGCGGGCCGACGGTCGGCCCTTCTGCCCCGTGATCCCGGCGGTGGGACCGTCCATCGGGCCTGGCTCGGCGATGACCGCGCGACGCAGGTGGGCGGCGGTGGCCGGATCGGCCAGGGCGCGGGTGAGCACGGCCGCGCCCGAGGAGAATCCCAGCACGTCGGCGCGGCCCTTGCCCAGCTCGTCGACGAAGGCGCCGAGGTCATGGACGGACCGGGTGATCGAGTACTGGTCCATGGGTAGCAGGTCGCTGCGTCCACCGCCGGCCTGCTCGTAGGCGTACACGTCGTAGCCCTGCCCCGCGAGCCGCTGCAGGAAGTGGTGGTCGAGCACCGAGATGCCGCGCACCGGCCCGCCGTTGAGGTAGACGAGCGGAACGCGATGCCGGGGGCTGTTGCCGGTGGGCGGGTAGTGGTAGACGGCGACCCGGCTGCCGGTGGACAGGCTCCAGTGCTCGGTGGTCACGAACGCCAGGGCGGGCGGGTAGCGGCGCGTCGTGGGAACGGTCGGGACGCACACCGACAGTGTCAGGGCCGCTGCGACGAGCACCGGCAGGAACGGCACCAGCCGTCCCCGCCAGGAGCGGCGGCGGCCCCGCCACAGCGCCGCGATAGCCGCGACCCCGACAGTCGCGGACCATGCGGCGAACCCCGATCCCACGCCGTCGGTGGCGACGATCAGCGCGAGGAAGAGGGCGACGAGTCCCACCACCGCCGCGGCGGCCGCCAGCAGGCGGCCGACAAGGCGCAAGGGACGTATGACGGACGGTGGCATGGTGATCTCCTCGGCATTTTGAAACACTGTTTTGAAACGATGTTATCAGCTCGGCTAAACTGCTCCCCATGGGAAGGCCGAGAACGAACGACGTCGCCGTCAGAGAACGGCTCGTGGCATGCGCGACCGAGATGTTCGCCACCCGTCCCCAGGAGTCGGTCACAGTCCGCGCGCTGGCCGCCGCCGCCGGAACGTCGACGGCGGCGGTGTACACGTTGTTCCAGGGCAAGGACGGACTGATCCGCGAGGTGCGCGACCAGGCGGTCGCCGGCCTGTTCCAGGACCTGACCGCTGTTCCTGGCTCGGAGGGCGCTTTGGAGGATCTGTACGCGTTGGCCGTGGCGTATCGCCATTGGGGACGCGAACACCGCCACCTGTACACGGTGTTGTTCGGCGGCGCGCAGTCCTTCGTCCCGTCGACCCGGGTCGGCGACCGCGACCCGGTGCGGCCGCTTGTCGCGGCGATCGACCGTGCCGTGGCGGACCATGTCCTCGCGGGCGACACCACACTGATCGCCGTCTCGTTGTGGGTCGCCCTGCACGGGCTCGTCACCCTCGAACTCGCCGGCGGCCTTGAGGGCACCGCAGCCGAGACCGCGTTCCGGTCAACGATTGATGCCGTACTACGCGGCTGGGCAACCCCCGCCGCCTTCCCTGGCCTTCGACGCACGGACCCGGCGCCGTGAAGCGGTTACTCCGCAGACACACGAACACGACCGACAGAGGGTCGAGTCGATACGTAGGCGCCCCGGCCGGAAAACAGCCGCTCACGGCTATCGCCACCAGCCTCGTCAACCACCGCCGACGCACCAAGTGAAATGACGTCGATAAGACTGAACCTGGGCCCGGTGTCGGAGGCGCAGTGAAGGAGTAGCGGCCGAGGAAGTTCATGTGGTCGTACTGGAGCGGGGGGAGAGCCGGGCGGCCGGGCCTGGGGACTTCAGGCCGAACCCGGCCAGCCACCCGCCGACTGGGCAGTGGGCGTTCCGGGCGCGGTACTAGGGCCGGGAACCCTGGCCGCCGCTGCTGCGGCCACTTCGAGGTGGGAGTTCATGTCCAGCTCGAACCGGCCGTAGGGGTTCACGTGGGTCCAGAACACCGGGGACAGGGCCCGTCGGCCTGCTCGGCCTCGGCGGTGCCCAGGCGCAGGGCGGTGGTGTACTTCACGATCTGGTCGTACTGCTGGCGGATCAGATCCCAGTCGATGGTCTTGGTCGCCAGCACTGGCGCCAGGTTCGGCCACTTCTCGTCCTGACCGGCCGCCGGCCGGTACAGGCGTGCCGAGCCGACGTTCTTCAGCCTGGGCAGCAGGTTGAAGCCGAGCATGTGGGCGAAGGCGAAGCCGACGATGGAGGCGAGCGTGGACTCCCCGGCCACCGGATAGATCACCTTGCGGACCGTGCCGCCCGGCTCCGCGACCGCCGCCTCCGCCAGCCGCAGCAGAATGCCCTCCTTGCCGCGGACCCGCCTCAGCTCCTTGTTGAAACTCGCCCTCGGCCTTCTTCTCCGCCCGCGTGTTGATCTTCTGCACGAGCGGGATGAACAGCTCCACCAGCGAGTCGGTGATCTCCGTCTCCCGCACATGGCACAGCGTCGACAGCAGCGTGTACCGCACCGGCCCCGCCGCCGCCCGCAGGTCCGAGGGGTACTCCTTCGCCGCCCGCGCCCGCCAGGCCGCCACCAGCTTCTCCGACACGTCCGCGAACAGCTCCGGCGGCCGCTGAAGCCCGCGCACCCGCTGGAGCTTGTTCACCTCCGCCACCAGGCTGTCCAGCCCCAGCGCCCCTGGGTCCGCCTTCAGCTCGGTGAAGAACGTGCCCCCGCCGCCCGCGCTTTCAGCGTCCGTGCCGGCGTCCTCGACGATCAAGTCGTCCAGCCGGGACCGGGTCGCCGCCGACAGCCGGCCCCCGGTGGCCGCACAGAACCGCTCCTCGAAGGTGCTGACCGCCTTGCCCACTAGCCGGGCGATCTGTCCCGGGGCCGGCGGCTCCAGCCGGTCCTTGCGGCAGCGGGCCACCACCGCCTCCGCGAGCCGGTCCCGGTTGAGTTCCACACCGCACAGCTCGACCGCCAGCCACTCGGCGAGCTGGGCCCGGTCCTCCTCGGTGCACTCACGGAAGCCGAACGCGCCCCGGATCTCCATCCGGTGCCGCTTGATCGCCCGCCCAGACCAGTCGTACGCGACCCACTCCTCCGCGGGCACCCTCACCTGCTGAGCGACGTACGACACCGCCGGCACCGGGATCTCCCCGGCGTCTTCCGGGAACCGGGCCTCCACCTCGAAGAACTTCAGCAATAGGTGCAAAGGGGCCGTACCCATGCCCGTCAGGCTCCCTGCCGCGGGCCCCTCCCCAGGAGAAAGAGAGCCTCGGCACACGGCACCCGCCCAGGAAGTGTCCTGGGCGGGCGCAGGGTGCGTCTAGGCGGGAGTGATGTTCTCTGCCTGCGGGCCCTTCTGGCCCTGGGTGACGTCGAAGTTGACCTTCTGGCCTTCCTGGAGCTCACGGAAGCCCGAGCTGGCGATGTTCGAGTAGTGGGCGAAGACGTCCGGGCCGCCGCCGTCCTGCTCGATGAAGCCGAAGCCCTTTTCCGCGTTGAACCACTTAACGGTTCCGGTAGCCATGTTGCCCTCCAAGGGGACTCGAAAATCGGTCCCGCACCGTGCGGGAACCGGAGGTGATCGCCCTGGTCCTCAGAGACTGTGAACAGCAGAATCACCCGTGAACGCGTGCTCACGCGCGACCGGTACTTCGGAACCATGACAGCTGGCCCTGACGCTACACCGACAACTCCCCGCTCTCCACGAGAACGCCCACGCATAGAGCACTGTGAGGACTGTGACGCCATGGTCGCCGCAGGCCGTGGGCCGCGGGCCGCGCGAGCGCTGGTCGCCGATCTTGACGCCCCTACACCGGAGAGGACCCGTTCATAATGTCGAGCGCACAGTGGATGTCCGGGCGATCGCTCGCCGCCGGTGTCCGGGGGCATCCCGGCGAACCGTAATCCCATGACTCTCTTCCCTGACGAGCCGGTTGCGCGCAGTTTCGCCACGACCGTCCCTGTGCCGGTTCCGGGGCCAAAGCCATGGACCGCACCGGGCGGCAGCTTTGTCGGGCGCTCTTGCGGGTGCCCCGGGGCTCCGAACGGCGCGGCGACCAGGGGCAGCTAGATTTAGGTGCATTCTGGCGGTTCCCTCAGCATCCGCGAGGCAGGATCAGCTGGGTGTGGGCCCCGGGCCGGTCGGCGCTCGGGGCCTCGCCATGTCCGGCGCGCGGCCTGTCTTCAGTCAAACGCAAAGCTGCAGGGCAGCCGGCGGAAGCAAGATTCGACAGAGCCCGGCCGGGTGACTGCGGGCTCCGGCCGGGCTCTGGGTGCGTGGGCGAGCGGCGCACAGGAACGGTTCGTGTCGGCAGCCAACACGCCCAGCCGTTGGTCGCCTTCGCTCAGCCGGCTGCGCCCGGCAGGCTGGAGCCGCGCACCGACATCGACGCGATCCCCGTAGGTTTCCCTGCATTGCCTCGGCGCGCTGGGTGAAGCTGCCGGCCAGGTGGTGGTGCGGTACCGCGATGGCCGAGCCCGACCCCCGCAGGCCAGGAGTTGGTCAGTCTGCCGAGGGACGCCAGCCGTGTGCCATTCGTGTGGCGCCCCAGGCGCCCCAAAGCCAGACGATGACGGCCATGACCCCGGCTCCGGCCAACGCAACGTAGAGCAGCATGTCTCCGGTTTCGGTGTGCTCGCTGGTGTAGGCGACGGCGCGGATGGGAGTGGCGAGCCAGTGGTGCATGAAGAGGCCGATCAGCGCTGCTGCGGCGAGGGGTGCGAACAAGGTGAAGAACGCGGTGCTGAAGTAAATGGTCCTGTTTCCGGCGAGAACGCTGACCGCGGTGACCTGCCGGGCGAACCGGAGGAACTCGGCGAGATTCGTCACCATGACCGAATGATGACGACGATGACGGCGAAGGTCCCGTAGAGCATGACCCATCGTCCGTTGAGGTCGTCCATGTTCGCTGCGGTCAGCCATGAGCCGGCGATGGTTTCCACGGGCACGGCCATGCCGAGGTGCCGGTTCGCCGCTGCTTTGATCACGGGCACCGACAGGTCCCGGCCCTTGTCACCGATCAGTATGAGGGTGGGGCCTTCGGGCTGTGTGGAGTCTCTGGCGTAGATGCCCTGCCCGGGTGTGTCCCAGGTGGCGAGTGCATGGACCCGCGGGTCGGGGCGGTTGGGATCGATTGTTGACGCCCCCCTGGGTGCAGGGCAGGCTCAGGCGCTGCAATGCCGTGCATGGTCCGTTGATCTCGGCGGTGGACTTGGTGTGGTCCACACCGTGGCCCAGAGTTGGGTCTGACCCACGAGGACGAACGCGATGACCACCCCTGCCGTGAGACGAACGGTGGCGCCGGGCCACGCGGCCGCCCAACGTCCGGCCAGCAGGGCTCCAGGCCAGCCCCACCGGTGGCTGATGGAGGCGAGGGCGTTACCTGCCGCCACGGCAGCGAGCCCGATCAGCGAGGGCAGTGTGAGGATGGTGCCGCCGACACCAATCACGTACACCAGGAGCCTCATCCCCGAGCTGGTCGCCAGCCTGGGCCCCTGCACTGCCACGAACAGCAGGAAGGGACAAAGGTAAGGCCACCAGCGCGGCAAGCGGGTCCTGAACAGGCGAGGTCTGACACCGTCGCGCCGGTCCTGCTGCGGGTGCAGGAGAAGCACGCAGGCCAGGACGAGGAGCGTGGCCACCGCGGGTGCGGTAAGCAGAGCCAACGCCCACCGCTGTGCGTCCGTTTCGGCGATCGTGTAACCGGTAAGGGGAAGGCGAGTGTCACCTACCCCGCCGAGGGCGGCGGCGCCGATCCCAACTGCGACTACTGCTTCACCGGCGTTGACAGCGCTCTGACGCGGCGCCCGCCGCCGAGTGCTTCGAGGAGGGCCGTGCGCTGGTCTCTGGCGTCCGATCCGGCTCGAGCGGCAGCGGCGATCAGTGGCGAGACCGGCAGGGCGCCCATGAAGGCGGTGAGGGCGAGAAGGATGTAGGAGGGCTTGGCGAACATCACTTCGCCGACGCCGAGGGGTTTCGGGGTGCCGAATCCGGTGCTCGGCCACATCTTGGCAGTGTCCGCAGTCGCGAGAGGACGCACATAGGCGAACCATTCGCCGGGGCTTGCCAGCTCGCGCGGCTCGATCGTGCCGGCGAGGCTGCCGAAACGGGTGGCGATGCCCTCGCCTCGTCCCGCTGCGAGCAAGGCGGGTGACAGGACAGCCTGGCCGGGCTCGGTAGACCGACATGCCGTCCTGCTTGAGGTCCGTCACGGCAGCACGCGTATTCGTGCCGTAGGAGTCTCAATGATGAAGTCAAGCCGCTTGCGTGACCGGCGGGGCGGAGGTGAAGACTCGCCCGTCACGCAGCAGGGCCCACAACACGCTGGCCCGTCGGCGGGCCAGAGCGATGACGGCCTGGATGTGTTTGCAGCCCTCGCCGCGCTTCTTGAGGTAGAAGTCCCGGTTCGGGCCCTCGCGGATGATGCTGGTCTGCGCGGACATGTAGAACACCCGGCGCAGACGGCGGCTGTAACGCTTGGGCCGGTGCAGGTTGCCGGTCCGCCGCCCGGAGTCACGCGGGACGGGCACCAGTCCGGCCGCCGATGCCAGGTGACCGGCGTCCGCGTAGGCCGACAGGTCGCCGGCCGCGACGACGAACTCGGCGCCGAGTATCGGGCCCATGCCGGGCAGGGACTCGATGATCTCGGCCTGCGGATGGGTGCGGAACGTCTCGCGGATCTGCTTGTCGATGCGCTTCAGCCTGTCGTCCAGGGCCAGGAACTGCTCGGCCAGGTCGGCCACGATCTGCTCGGCGACGTCCTCGCCGGGCAGCGCGGTCTGCTGGGCCTGCGCGGCCTCAAGCGCCGTTGCCGCGACAGCGTCGGCGCCGCGCACGCTGCGGTTGGCCAGCCAGGCCGTCAGCCTCGCCCGGCCACGGCGGCGGATCGCGGCCGGAGTCTGGTAGCCCGTCAGCAGGACCAGAGCGCCCTTGTGGGCCGAGTAGTCGAAGGCCCGCTCCAGGGCGGGGAAGACACCGGTCAGCACGTCGCGCAGGCGGTTGATCATCCGCACACGGTCGGCCGCCAGGGTCAGACCGCCACGGCCGCCCTGCGGGGTGGCGGTGTTCAGTGCCGGGCTGCCACGGCTGCCGCAGCCGCGGCCAGCATGCGGTGCAGGACGGGGACCGGGATCGCCGGATTGGTGACCGCCGCGCATGCCGTGTCGCGGTCGTGCAGCAGCCCGGCAAGGACGCGGGCCGGCAGCCGCGGATTGCGCATCGCGGTCCCGCGGACGTGCGCCGCTGGGTCGTTCAGCAGCCGCACCGCGTCGGCCGGTGACAGCCGGGTGTCCTCGGCCGCGCGGCGGCGCACCTCGGCTTCTGGGTCGCGGGCGAGACGTGCGACGTCGGCAGGCGTGGACTCCGGATCGTCCAGGGCCAGGCGGCGCATCCGCCCACCGGGGTCGCCGGCGTAGCGCAGCAGGCCCGTACGGGGGAAGTTGGGGTGGCTGCGGGGGCGGTCGGGGTGAGTGAAGCTGCCGTCCCACCAGCGCCAGACCTCCAGCAGCATCTCGGCCGGCGCGTCATCGCACAATTCGGCGAGGAACAGGCGGACCGTCCGGTCCTCGTCCCGCGCCAGACGCTCCACGACGTCCGGTGGAAGATGCCGGGCACGGGCCACGCTTCGGCGGATGAGCGGATGGGACGATACGGCGAGGCGGCGCATCGCGTCGGCGTCACCGTGCAGGCCCTCGACCCAGGGCAGAGTGCGCGACATCGGCGTCGGGTCGAAGTCGTAGCGCACCGCGGCACGCTGCTCCTCGTTGAGGTCGGGCCGCAGTGCCACCGCCGAGCGGATGTCGTCGTATGGGTCCTCCGCCAGGACGGCGACGCTGTGTGCACTGAGCCGCGGGTTGGCGGCCAGCGCTCGGCGTACCTCCGCGTCCCCGTCCCGGACCAGCTCCTCCTCCAGCTCCGGTGAGAAACGGCACTGTTCGAGCGCACGCCGGGGCGGGGGCAGCGCGGCAAAGACCTCGCGAGGCATGGGGACGCCGGTGTGGTGGGCGAGCAGCGCCGCCGTACGCACCGCGTCGTCGGTGTCGGCCAGCAGTCGCGCCCGCAGCGGCGCGGCGAGGTCTTCCCACCGGGCGCAGGCAGTCGCCCGCACCCGGGGATCGGCGTCGGCCGCGAGGCTGGGCAGGTGGTGTGCAGGGAGCCCCGGGAGTTCGGCGGCCTGAGCGCGGGACGGGCCGGCGAGGAGGTCGTCGTACAAGTCCCCGTCGAGTTCGACGCCCCAGGCGCAGGCATGCTCGGCCCAGAGCACGCGCCGGCTCGGCGCCGGTTCGGCGCGGACCAGGCGTACCCACTGATCGGACGTGAGCTTGGGCCGGAAGGTGTCCGCGGGCCTCGAGCGCACCCGCGGATCGGGATGCGCCACGGCGGCGTCGAGTACGGCGGGCCGGTCGCAGCCGTGCAGGAAACCCACCTCCACATCCAGCAGCCGGATCAGCAGCTCGTCCGGCGCGGCCGGATTGGACCCGATCCCCTCCGCCCAGTGCAAAGGCCATGCCGGCCGGCCGGGCACCGCCGCCCACACCTCGGCGCGATCGGCCTCCGTCTCGCGCCCGGCGGCCGCGGCGGCCTCCTCCAGCCGCTCCGGCAGTCGGTCGAGGGCCGTCACCCGAGACCCGTCCGCGCCGGGCACCTCCGCCAGCAGCACTTGCCCGTCGAGGGAGAGCGCCACGAACCCTGGGTCGCCGGTCAGCCCCGGCACACCGCCGCCGGCGTAGTGGACCCGGGTCCACCACGAGTCGTTGCCGCCGATCCGATGTCCGAGGACGGCCACCAGGAACTCGCCGTCGGCACCTGCAAGGCGGCGCCACCACGCGGCGTCGAGCGCTTCCCGGACCGCGCCGTCCGGCGCCGCGATCCCCCGCGCGATCCGCCAGCCGGCCTCCGGCGGGAACAGGCTGCCCGGGCGCATGTCCTCGACGACCGTGAGTCCGGCGCATGGGATCAGTTCGTGGCGTTCCTCTCGGTGTTGCACGCGGTCATGATCCCCGCCGACTCGCGGTGGGACAAGGCTCTCAGCCCAGGCGCAACCGGCCCTCGCCCGCGTACACGTCATTGGCTGCGATGTCGTGCGGCCCCGCCCGGGCGGTTCGAGTCGGCCCCACCAGTGCAGCAGAGGCTTTCGCCGGCTCCGGCAGAAACCGGGCCATGCAGGGGCCGTCGAGGTGGCGACCACGTCGAGACCCCTCGCCGCGCTTCGCTGTACGGAGCCTGACCTACCGTGAGGACGGGACGGTCTCGATGTGGTCGACGTTCTCCCTGGGGCCCCTGAACACGTCCGCGCTGATCGTGGAAGGAGATGGCGTCCACGCCATCGGGCCGGACGCCGTACGCCGTACGCCGTACGCCTCCAAGTCGTGAACGGGGAGGCGGCTCTTCCGGAGGACATGGCCCCCTGGCGGGCAGAGACCGAGGCCGAGCAGGAGAGCCCGTGCGCGCGCCGGCGTTCCTCCAGTGCAGTTTCGGAGTGAGCGTCACCGTGGTCACAGCCGACCACCTGCTGGTCGTGAGCCGGCGGGCCCGGCCACGTGCGGTCCGGGCCCGGTCTGTGGGGAGCGTCCGTCAACGAAGGTCTCTCGCGCCACATCGACTCAGCCGGACGGCACGCGCCGGACCTGCACGAGGTCGCCCGCCGCGGAATGCGCGAGGAGCTGTCTCTCGAACCCCACGAGTACCCCCTCTCACTGCTCGCTCTCGTCCTGGACGTCGAGCGCCGGCAGTGGAGCGCCCACTTCGCCGTCCAGCTGACGGAGTTGACCGCCAACGCGCTGAAGCCCGCGCCGTACGCCGCCTGAACACTCGCTGAATTCACGTACGTCCAAGCTGCCACCGAAGACCTACTGATCACCCTCCGCGGCCACATGCACAGCGGCACATGGTTGAACCCCGCGGCCCCGCAGGGTCAGTGTGCCGTGCCGGTGGTGGCGAAGTCCCGGATGAGGGCTGCGGTCCTCGCCGGCTCCTCGAACATGGGGGTGTGGCCGACGCCGTCGAGCCGCTCGATTCTGGCCCTGGGAACCCCCGCGTAGCTCTCGTAGGAGGCTGGCAGCCACCGCTTGTCCCTGGTGCCGTAGATCACCATGACCGGCAGCCCGAGACCGGCCAGCCGGTCCGGCATGGCGCGTTCCCGCAGGTACGCCGAGGACGCCCGGTCCGTCGAGGTGTAGCTGCGGTAGGTCATGCCGCGCACGTCGTCGACGATCTGGTCCGGGATCTTGACCGGGCGGGTGAAGGCGGTGGCCAGCCCGTCCCGTATGGCCGAGTCGCGCAGCTGCCAGAGCAGCTGGGCGATGACAGGCACACGTAGGAGATGGCCGGCGGCGCTGTCTGCGAGGAAGGCATCATTGCGGGGGCCCGTATCGATGACGGTCAGGGAGCCCACCAGGTCGCGCCGCTGATCGGCGAGAGAGGTGGCGACCATACCGCCCAGGGAATGGCCGACCACGGCCGCGTGGCCGATGCCGAGCCGGTCGAGGACGGCGCCTATGCGGCGCGCCTGCTCCGGGACGCTGTAGCCGCTTGCCGGTTTCGCCGAGCCGCCGTGTCCGAGGAGGTCGATCCGGACGACGTGATGGACACCCAGCATCGGCATGACGGGATCCCACCAGTGGGTGGACCCGGCGGTGCCGTGGATGAGCACCAGCGCGGGCGCGGTCGGCGGCCCGCTCTCGACGATGTGGACGTCCCCGCCGTCGAGCCGGACGATGCGGTCGCCGGCGGCCTGCCTGGTCTGTTTGGAGACCAGCACCGCGTTCGCCGCGAGCAGCGCGACCAGGACGGTCAGGACCGCCAGAGCGATCCTGACCGTCCTGCGGCGCCGGTTCCTGGGGCGCGCGGAGGGCGATGTGGTCCCGTTCGCCTCTGGCGGGAGTGCTTCCAGGGGCGCCTCGGGGGTGGACTTCCCCGGTGAGGGATTGCTGGGGGTGGCGGTGGGCTCGTGACTGCGCATGACCCCACCCTGGCGTGCCTCATGAATGCGGGTCTTGGAGGAATGTTCCGAGGCTCGCCCACACCATGTCGTCCACTGCCGAAGTCGCTTTGACGCTCCTCGTGTGGGTGACACGACCGACGTCCGGTCACCGTGAACGAGAGGCCGCATGGGCGGCGGTCCGCCTCGTCGCCGCGGTGGTCCGGTCGAAGAGCGTCGCGGCCGCATGGCGCGCATCCACGCCCCCCTGGTCGCCGTCGTTGAACGCCACGACGGCTAGGCCGTCTCCTCGTGCTGGTCTCCGCTACCCCGCCTGGCAGAGCGGATCAGAAGCCCCGTCAGCCCCACCCCTTCAATTTCCACAAAACGTTGACGCAGCTCTATCGGAAAGACCCTCGCCTGACGGACCATTTGGCTATCCACACTGCCGGCACCTGACGGTTCGTCGCATCGGTGCCGGGAAGCGGCAATCCCCCTGTTCGTTGGGAGGCAACACGACATGGACATGTTTGGCGAATGTCCCGGCGCCGCCTCAGCCACCTCACCGGACTCAACCGCACACCGATCGGATCCGCTCCAGGCCGACGTCGGGGTCGCCGATCCGCAACCGTCCGCCTCGGCCGACCTCTTGGCCGAAGCCCCGGCGATCACACCGATTCCGGGAGCACCGAGCCGCCGCGGCGTTCTGGTCGGCCTGGGGATGGCCGCCGCGGTGCCGTTCGTCCTCGGTTCCGGGCGGACGCAGCCGCGAGGCGGAACGCCGCCGGGGCCGTGGCCGGGGCCGGCCACTGTCCTCAGGAACGCCGCGCTCGTGCTCACCATGGACCCCGCCCTCGGCGACGGCCACCTGGGCGCGATCGAACACGCGGACGTCCTCATACGGGACGGGGCCATCGCGGCGGTCGGCAAGCGGCTTCCGGCACCGTCCCGCACACAGGTGATCGACGTCAGCGGAAAGCTGGTGATGCCGGGCTTCGTCGACGTGCACACCCACCTGTGGCAGTCGTCCATGCGCGGGGGCTGCGCAGACCGCGACCTCTTCGGGTGGCTGGCGGACTGCAACCGGGCGACGTTCTCCCGAATAGCGGCGGCAGACATGTACCGCTTCGTCCGCCTCGGCGCCCTTGATTCTGTGCAGTCCGGCGTGACCACGCTCGTGGACTGGGTGGACGCCCTGCCCTACGACACGACCGCCCAGTACGTGCGGGCCCTGACCGATACAGGCGTGCGATTCACCTACGCGATGTTTCAGGCCGAGCGGGATGCCGAGCTGATCAGGCGGGCCAAGCAGGAACTCATCGACCCCGTACCGCTCGCCTCGGCGCAGGTCGCCACGCATGCCGCGCGGGCCATCCAGGGCCTCAACCAAGTTCACTGGGAGCTGGCCCAAGACCTCGGCGTCATGCTGAACAGCCACGTCCTCGAGCGTGCCGAGCAGCGCGCGGACGACCCGATCGGCGTCCTCACCGACATCGGTGCGCTGGGTCCGCGACTGCTGATGAACCACGCGATCCATCTCACCGACGAGGAGATAGCGGCGGTGGCCGCGCACGACGTACGAGTCTCGCACTGTCCGATGAGCAACATGCGGCTCGCTTCGGGAATCATGCGGCTGTCGGACCTCGGCCGGCGTGGCGTAAAAGTCGGGCTCGGCCAGGACGGCGGCACCAACGACACCTCGGACTTCTTCGCGCTCATGAAGACGGCCATCGGGCTCCAGCGGGCACGCTCGCTGCAGAGTTCAGGGTTCCCCCAAGTCGACGACGTGCTGAGGGCCGCCACCCTTGGCGGCGCCGAAACGATCGGGCTGGCCGACAAGGTCGGCTCGTTGACCCCCGGCAAGCTGGCCGACGTCATCGTGATCAACCCAGCCGCGCTCAACTTCGCGCCGCGCTTCGACTGGGTCAACCAGATCGTCTTCAACGGCCGTCCGGAGAACGTCCACGCGGTCTTCGTGAACGGCCGGCCTCTCAAGCTCGACGGCCACCTCGTCGACGTCGACCCCCAACGCGTCGTACGGGAAGCGGAAGCCGCGGCCGCCCGGCTTCGCTCCGAGTCCTGACTGACGCAGGATGGTTCGGAGTGTCGCGGGCCAGTGCTGTGACCGGAAAGGTTTGCCGTTAAGCCCGCGGCGTCCGGTGCACTGCACTCGCTTCGCTCGCTCCGTCTCGGCTCTTCGCCCCATCCTTCGGATGCCGAGCTGCATCGCAAGGCGGAGGGCCACAGCTCGTACTCGGCCGTACTCGCGCGGTCCGACAGCTCGGCCTCCAAGGTCCTCGAAGAGGAGCCGAGACGCAGTGAGCGCAGCGAACGCAGTGCAGCGAGGTGCCGTGCCGGGCGTCGCGGGCCGGTGCACCTTTCCGGTCACAGCACTAGGGGTACGGCCACCTGCCCGCGCAGCCGCCACGCCCGGTACCAGCGGAACCGTCCGCCCGGACGATCACCGTGTCACGGGACATGAGCAGGCCAACGCCCGCCCCGCCCGGCTTGGGCCGCAGCTTCACGTTGCCAACGGGCTGATGGCCACGGGAGTTCCGTGCAGCCACGGCAACCGGAACCGGCGTCTTCGGCGCCCCCAGAGCGGGCGCGGCGGACATCAGGGCCAGTACCGACCGGCGCCCAACCGACCTACCCAGCCGGCACGGTCGTCTGCGAATCCGTCCCCCGGCGATGCGAATGGTTCTGGAGGGCGGTCGCCAGCGCCACGACTCCGAACACCCGCCGGAGGATAAGAGCCGCCGTTCATACCAGCACCCACGACTGCGGCGGGCGCGAGCGGCCGGCCAGTCAGCTCCAGGGCCTGCACCACGGGCATGCGGGTTGGTGAGGACCGCCGTACGGAGGGCGGGGCAACCCGCAGCGCGGGCGCCTGACCACGCCCAGACGTCCGTCACTCCGTAGGGGCAGGGCCGGACCGCGTTCCGCCGAGCCGGGGCCCGCTCGCTCCGTGGGGCCATGGCCGGACCGGGGCCGACGGGCCGGTCGAGGACGGCGGTGAGGCCGCTGAGTGGCGCCGGGGGCCGCGGGGAGGCCTTCGGGGGAATGTTCGCGGAGGCCCCTCAGCGGTGTGCCGAGCCCCGAAGACCGTGAAGGCGTGGTTACACGTCATCGCAGGCCGGATCTCCACCCGGTCACGATCTGCACCACGACAGCTCCCAGACCCTGGCGGCGCCTCCGAATGGGTGCTACACAGTCTCCAGCACCGATGGTGACACGTGTAACAACATGTCGTGCCACGCCTCGCGTAGCGCACCCCTGCCACGTCCCCGCCACACCCAGCCACCTCCCCGCTCCGTCCCCGAGGAGTCGTCATGGCCACGAACGGCATCGCCGATCCGCCCGTCCCCGCTCATGCGGAACCTCCCCGCCAGCGAGGGCTCCTGCCCTTGCTGCTGGTCGCCAACTCCGCCATGCTCGCCGTCTACATGGGTGTCGGCTCCGTGCTGCTGCCCACCCAGGTGGCCGCGATCGACCCCGACAACAAGGTCGCCGTACTCGGTCTGATCGGCGGCATCAGCGCGATCTTCGCGACCGCCTTCAATCCGATCGCCGGAGCCCTGTCCGACCGCAGCGGCCGCCGCAGCCCCTGGATCGTGGGCGGCGCCCTCGCCTCACTCGCCGGTCTGGCCTTCCTCGGCAGCGTCACCACCGCGCTGCTCGTCGGCATCGGCTGGTGCCTGATCCAGGCGACCATGAACGTCTACCAGGCCGCGGTCACCGCGATCGTGCCCGACCGGGTCCCTGCCGCCCGCCGCGGCACCGCGTCCGCGCTGGTGGGTCTGGGCCTGCCCATCGGCGGCACGGTCGGTGTACTCGTCGCCTCCCAGACCGCGGAGCATCTGCGCACCGGCTACCTCGTCTTCGGCGCGATCGTCGCCGCGGCCGCGCTGCTGCTTACCACGTTCTGCCGCGACATACCGCGCCCCAAGCCCGAACCGGCCGGTGCGGCACACGCGGCGGACGCCGCCGCCCCCATCGCGCCGGCCCCACCCCAGGGCTCCCCGATGGCGGTCTTCCTCTCGGCGCTGGCCCACCACGACTTCCGCTGGGCCTTCATCGGACGGGCCCTGATGGTCCTCGGCTACTTCTCCGTCGTCGGCTACCAGCTGTACATCCTCGACGACCACATCGCCCTGCCCGGCGGGCTGACCCCTCCCGCCGCGATGGCCGTCCTCACCCCGGTGTCGATGGTCGCGATGGCCGTATCCACCGTGGTGGGCGGCCTCCTGTCCGACCGGTGGAACCGCCGCAAGGTGTTCGTCGGCGTCTCGGCCGCCCTGGCAGGCCTCGTGATGGCGGTCCCCGTGATCAGCCCGACCTGGACCGGGATGCTCGTCTTCAGCGCGCTCAACGGCCTCGCCTTCGGCTGCTTCATGGCCGTGGACACCGCGCTGGTGACCCTGGTACTCCCCCGCGCCGAGGACGCCGCCCGCGACATGGGCGTCCTGAACATCGCCAACGCCGGGCCGCAGGTCATCGCCCCCTTCGTGGCCGCCGCCGTCGTCACCGGGCTGGGCGGATACACGCCGCTCTTCCTCGTCGGCGGGGCCCTCTCGCTGATCGGCGCGCTGGCCATCCTGCCGATCCGCAGCGTCCGCTGATCCTCCTTCCCCCTCCTGTCCCCTCCTGTCCCCTCCTGCCCCCTCCTGCCCCCTCCTGCCCCCTCCGCTCCCCCACTTCTTCCCCTCACTTCTTCTCCCGCCTCTCCCCTTCCTCCCCTCTCTCCGCCCGTGAAGGAGCACTCCGTGCGACACAAGCGAGTTCTGCCGCTGACCGCCCTGCTGCTGTGCACGCCCGCCCTGTCCGGTACGGCGCCCGCCGTCGCCTCCCCGCAGACCGCGCCCGTCCGACCCCTGCGGATCCTGCTCACCAATGACGACGGTTACAGCGCGCCCGGCATCCGCAAGGCCTTCGCGTACCTGACCTCCGCCGGGCACGACGTCACGATCGTCGCCCCGCTCACCAACCAGAGCGGCACCGGTACGAAGATCATGAGCGCGACCACCGTCACGGTGAAGCATCCCGAGCCGAAGGTCTGGGCCGTGGACGGCACCCCGGGTGACTCGGTCGCCTTCGGGCTGGCCGAGGTCTTCGCCGACGAGGCTCCCGACCTCGTGGTCTCCGGCACCAACTTCGGCCCGAACGTCGCCGGGCTCGCCACCCATTCCGGTACGGTCGGCGGCGCCGTCGCTGCGCTGGAGTCGGGTGTGCCGGCCATCGCCCTGAGCACCGGCGGCCTCACCGCACCCGATCCGGTCACCACCGTCAATGCGATGGATCCCACGCTCGGCTTCGCCGTCAAGCTGATCGACCGGCTGCGCGCGCGGGCCCGCTCCGGGCCGCTGCTGCCCGAGGGCGTCGGCCTGAACGTCAACCATCCCGTCATCGGCACGGACGGCAAGGGCACCGCCGCCGGTGTGGCCTCGACCTTCCAGGACCCGCAGACGCTTCTGGAGCCGGATTTCACCGACTCCGGCGACGGCACCTGGAAGGTCAGCGTGAAGGTGACCCTGCGACCCGCCGCCAAGGGCGGCGACGTCGAGGCCGTGAGCGCGGGCAGGATCGCCGTCAGCCCGATGAACGCCGACTGGAACACGGGCCCGGCCGACTACGCCGTGACCTCCACGCTGGTCGCCGGGCTCCGCCCGTAGCCCACTCCAGGCCGGGGGCGCGGCGGCTACCCACACACCGCCGCTCCCCCGGTCAAGGGTCTCAACTGCCGCCGGGGACAGCGCGGTCGCCCCGTACTGCCCGTACGCGGGTAGCGGTGCGCATGCGGCCCGCGCGGAGTGCACGTGAGCGTCGGTTTCAGGCCGTCGCGCCGGGGGCGGGCTACCGTCCGCCGCGCGTCGGCGTTATGCCTGCGGGCTGACGGACACCGACCGCGAAGGGACGGCCGATGACAGCGGATGCCGTGCGCACGCAGCACGGCTGGAGCAAGAGCGGCTTCGACGAGCTCTACGACCAGCCGGATCCCCGTACGTACTTCGCGGGCCTGCGCCCCTTGGACTACCGCATCCCGCACCACGCCCAGCCGCACTTCCGCAGCGCGGTGGCGCGCCTGGGCGGCGACGGCGCGGAGCCGGTGACCGTGCTCGACGTGTGTTCCTCGTACGGGATCAACGCGGCCCTCCTGAAGTACGACGTCACCCTGGAGGAGCTGTACGCCCGCTACACCGGCCCGGCGACCGGCGGCCTGTCCACACGGGAACTGATCGACGCGGACAAGGAGTTCTACGCCTCCCGCCGCCGCGAAGACGCCGGTCCCCTCACCGTGGTCGGCCTCGATGTGTCCCGGCGGGCGGTGGGGTACGGCTGTGCGGTGGGCCTGCTGGACGCCGCGTACGCGGAGAACCTCGAACGGAATCCCGCGAGCGGCGAACTGGCGGCCGCGCTGGCGCCCGTACGCCTCATCACCGTCACCGGCGGGATCGGCTACATCGGCCCGCGCACCTTCGAGACCCTGCTCACCCACGCCGGGCCCGGGGTGTGGGTCGCGGCGTTCGCCCTGCGCTCGATCGACTACGGGCCCTTCGCCGCCGTACTGGAACGCCATGGGCTGTGCACCCGCACCAGCGGTCACACCTTCCCGCAGCGCCGCTTCACCGACGCCGCCGAGCAGCAGCGGGCCGTGGAGCATGTCCGCGCCATGGGTCTGGACCCCGCGGGCCGGGAGAGCGAGGGGCACTACCACGCGGTCCTGCACGCCTCCCGCCCCGCGGGTCAGTGGTGACGGGCCTCAGCCGCGGTCCGGTGCGGCGTGGATGTCCTGGTCGAGGCGGGACTCGGGATCGGGGCCGTCGGCTGAGCGGCGCGGACGGTTTTGGCCGCGCAGGCGGATCACGGCGAAGACCGTCGCGGCCACGAGGACGCCCGCAACCGTCAGGAGCCAGACCGGGACGTCGTTCCCCACGGTGAGCAGCCTGTCGCGGTAGACGGTACGGCGGTACGGGGTGTCCTTGGCGGTGGCGCGCAGTTCGTGGTCGCCGTCGATGCGGCTCGGTTCCGGGAACTTCTGGTCGATCGCGGTCAGGAAGACCCGCTTGCCGTCCGCGAGTTCGGCGAGCGAGCCGCCCTGGGGGGTGATGCTCCCCGCGAAGGTCACCTCGGGTGCGGATCCGCCGATCCGGGAGCGGGGCTCCATGCGGTGGTCGGCCAAGACGTACAGGCTCAGGGCCTGCTGGTTCTTGGCCATCCGGGACAGCCGCATCGGGTAGACGAGCCGGTCGCTCTCGAAGCGGATCTTCAGCGGGTCCAGGTTCCCCCGCAGGGGCTTGCCCTGCTGCCGGGGGGCGAGCCGCACGGCGACGTACTCCCACTTCTGGTCGACGTAAGGCTGGAGTTCGGTGCTGAGCCGCTCGGGCAGCCGGAAGCCGTTGGTCTCCAGCCAGCTCCGCAGGGCCTCCGGGTCGGTGGCGGTCAGCCGCGCGACGTCGAAGTCGCCCAGCTGCTCCCGGCCGACGACGCCGACCGACGGCTCGCTACTCCCGGGGGGCGCGGCGGCGGCGCCGTCGACGTGCCCGAGGGAGAAGGGCCAGTCATGGTTCCGCGGCCAGAAGTAGCTACGGGTCTTGCGCTCGGGCAGGGTCAGCCGGTCGAGCTCGCTGAAGATCTTCGGGTCGCTCAGCTCCACCGTCGCCCGTCCCGGCACCGGCATGATCCAAGCTGCCCGCTGGGCGTCACCGCGGACGGTGAACCGCATCACGATCTGCTCCGTACGGCCGTCCCAGCGCACGACGGAGGTCTCCTGGTCGACCGCGATCGCGGACTGGCCGTCGGGGATCATCGCCCCGCACCCGCAGGCGTACGCCGGGCTGATGAGCGATCCCAGCTGCGTCGCGAGCAGGGCGAACAGCAGCGCCAATATTCTTCGTTTCGTCCACACGGGGTCTCAGACGACCGCCCGCGGCATCCGGTTCCCCGCATTCCCCTTCTTCCGGCGCAGCTGTGTGACTACGGGGAACCCGGGGTGACCAGGCCGGTCTCGTAGGCGAGGACCACCGCCTGGACGCGGTCGCGGAGCGAGAGCTTGGCGAAGATCCGGCCACATGGGTCTTGACGGTGGCCTCGCTGAGGGTCAGTTCCCGCGCCGGTTCGGCGTTGGAGCGGCCGTGGCCCATCAGCGTCAGCACCTCGCGTTCGCGCGGGGTCAGTGCCGTCAGGTCCCGGTGGGTGGCTGCCGTACGGACGCGGTCGAGCCCGGCGGCGGCCGGAGCGCAGCGTTCCACCAGGCGGCGGGTGATCGAGGGGGCGAGCGGGGCGTCGCCGGGGCCGCCGAGGCGGACGGCGGCGGCGAGGTGCTCGGGGGTGACGTCCTTGAGCAGGAAGCCGCTGGCTCCGGCGGCGAGGGCGGCGTAGACGTACTGGTCGAGGTCGAAGGTGGTCAGCATGATCACCCGGCAGTCCGGGGTTTCGGCGAGGATGCGCCGGGCGGCCTCCAGGCCGTCCACGTTCGGCATCCGGATGTCCAGCAGTACGACGTCGGGGCGCAGTCGGCGCACGGCGGCGACCGCCTCCGCGCCGTCGGCGGCCACGCCGACGACGTCGATCCCGCAGGCCGTCAGGATCAGCCGGAAGCCGGTACGGACGAGGTCCTGGTCGTCGGCGATCACCACCCGGGGAGCGGGCGCCGCGGACGTCGCGGGCGCCGTCACGGCCGGTCCAGCGGGAGGCGGGCGCGGACGCGGTAGCCGCCGCCGAGGCGGCGGCGCGCGTCGAGGCGGCGGCGCGCGTCGAGGTCGCCGCCGTAGACGGCGACGCGCAGTTGGCCGCGATGCTCCTGGCGGGCGTGGCGATCGCCGTCCTCGGCGCCCTGGTGCCGGCCCGCTCCGCGGCCCGGATGACGATCGCCACGGCGCTGCACACGGAGTAGCGGACGGCGGTGCCGGCGCGGGCCGCTGCCCCTCAGCGGCC
>NZ_JBEXNN010000028.1:0-78404 GCF_040611115.1 Streptomyces sp. NPDC003038 | reverse complement strand
CCGCGCTGATCCTGTACGCCCTGCGGCAGGAGATCGGCACCGCGGCCTTCGACCGGATCGAGCGGCGCTGGGTGGTGGAGCACCGGGACGGGGTCGATTTCGCTGGCGCGCCCTGTTCTGCGCCCGAAGGAGATCCACCCATGCCCGCACGCCGCACCGCCACCCGCATCGCCGCCGTCGCCCTCGCCCCGCTCGCGGTGGCCGCGTACGCCGCCGCTCCCGCGGCCGCCCACGGATCGATGACGGACCCGGTCAGCCGGGTGGCGGCGTGCTACGCGGAGGGTCCGGAGTCCCCGGATTCGGCGGCGTGCAAGGCGGCGGTCGCGGCGAGCGGGGTGCAGGCGTTCTACGACTGGAACGCGGTGAACATCGCCAACGCGGCCGGGAAGAGCAAGTCCCTGATCCCGGACGGGCAGCTGTGCTCTGCGGGCAACGGCAAGTACAAGGGCCTCGACCTGGCCCGCGCCGACTGGCCGTCGAGCCCCATGACGGCGGGCCCGCACACCTTCCGCTACAAGGGGACCGCTCCCCACAAGGGTTCCTTCGAGCTGTACGTGACGAAGGACGGGTACGACCCGACGAAGCCGCTGAAGTGGTCCGACCTGGAGCCGGCGCCGTTCGCGAAGGCCACCGACCCCGGCATGCAGAACGGCGACTACGTCTTCTCCGGCACGGTCCCGAACAAGTCCGGCCGCCACCTGATCTACAGCGTCTGGCAGCGCTCGGACAGCCCGGAGGCCTTCTACACCTGCTCGGACGTGGTCTTCGGCAAGGACAACGGCGACAACGGAGGCAGCGGCGGCAACGGAGGCACGGGCGCCACCAAGCCCGGCGCGCAGCCGAGCGCCCAGCCGAGCGCGAAGCCGGGTTCCAAGCCCTCCGAGCAGCCCGCCTCCTCCGCGCCCCCGGCCAAGGCCCCGACGGACCAGCAGATCGCCGACGGTGCGGACAAGTCCACCGTGGAGCACAAGGGCCACGGGGACAACGACCCGAAGACGAACGGCTCGGCCCCCTCCTCGATCCCGTCCTCGTCCCCGTCCCAGAACCTGGCGGAGACGGGTGGCAGCAGCACCACGCCGACGATCGCGATCGCCGGGGCCGGCGCTCTGGCCGTCGGCGCGGCCGTGCTGTTCGGGCTGGCCCGCCGCCGTGCGACGACGGCGGGCCGCCACGGCCGCTAGAGGTTCGTCACGCCGTCCGGACCGTCTGCGCCTCAGTCGAAGACCGAAGCGCAGGTGGTCCGTTCGGCGTGTGCGGGGTCGAGGGCGTTGAGGGCCTCGTGCCAGGCGATGCGGTCCGTGAGCCCGATGGCGACGTGCTCGGAGAGGTCCAGCGTGCACAGGTCCTGGAGCACGACGTTCCGTACGTTCGCGCCGTCGAGGAACTGGCTCCGGTACGGGGTGACGACCTGGTCGTACTTGGTGGCGATCACCGTGTACGTCACTCCGGGCACGGTGTCCCCGCCCTCGTTCAGCTTGGTGAGGAAGGCGGATCCGGCGATCTGGTCGGCGAGGCCCGGTGTCGTGGAGCTGATCAGGTCCTCCGCCCCGGGGAAGTACGGGAGCAGTTGGGTGAGGCCGAGCAGCGTGGTCCCGTGGTTGTCGGGGGCGAGCCCGACCAGGGCGTTGACCTTGTCGGCGCCGCCCAGGTACTTGAGGTAGTAGCGCGGCATCATGCCGCCCTGGGAGTGGCCGACGATGTCGGTCTCGGCGGCTCCGGTGGCGGCCAGGACCTTGTCGACGAAGTCGTCGAGCTGGCCGGCGGACTTCTCGATGGGGCCGAGCCCGTTGAAGAAGGGCACACCGGGCAGTTGGCCGTAGTCGAGGGAGTAGACGCAGTAGCCGCGGTGTACGAGGTAGGGCGCGAAGCCGAGCCAGTTGTCGACGGAGTTCCCGAAGGTGCCGTGCACGAGGACGACGGGTCGCGGGTGCGCGGCGGACGGCTTGCAGGACCAGTTGTTCCAGCCGCTGCTGGGCGCGGTCGCGGCCTGTGCGGCGCCGGTGGGGGCGACCAGCGCGGCGGCGGTGAGGGTGAGGACGGCCAGCGGGCGGAGCAGGCGTCTCCAGGGCAGCATCGTGTGATCTCCTTGCGGGGTCAAGGGGAAAAGGCGTGGGGGCGTGGGGGGTTCGTCCCGTGATCCGGATCACAAGGGGGCGCTGCTGCCGCCAAATTACGGGCGAGTAGTGGAACTGGGAAGTTACGCGTCGGTAAAAACTCGCGCGTGTCGGGCCGCGACCCGGTCAGGCCGCGAGCGTGCCGCGTGCGATGACGTGCGGCCCGAAGCGGGCGCGGACCCGGTCCGTGACGGCTTCCAGGCGGCGGGCCTTCTCGTCCTGCGGGTCGAAACTGAGCTGCCGCGCGGCTCGTTCGGCCGGGACCAGGTCCTCGGCCCGCAGGGACAGCGCGCGGACCCGGGCCCGCTGCAGGCCCAGCCCGGCGTACAGGGCGTAGGCCGTGGCGGTCAGGGCGGCGGAGTGCGCGGTGGGTTCGGCCAAGGTGCGCGTCCGGGTGAGCGTGGTGCGGTCGGCGCAGCGGACGGTGAGCGAGACGGCGCG
Organism: Streptomyces sp. NPDC003038; assembly: GCF_040611115.1. Taxonomy (NCBI): domain Bacteria; kingdom Bacillati; phylum Actinomycetota; class Actinomycetes; order Kitasatosporales; family Streptomycetaceae; genus Streptomyces; species Streptomyces sp. NPDC003038. The sequence goes on along the minus strand of NZ_JBEXNN010000028.1, from coordinate 75,849 downwards.
GCAGACCTGCCCCTGCCCTTGTGTACGAAGCCGGGCGCCGAGCTCCTCCGTCAGCGAGAGCAGAGCCCGCCGATGCTGTACGGGATCCAGCTCGTCCCGGTCGAAAGGCCGTTCCGCGGCGATGGAGCGGGCGGCCGCGCCGGGCTGGACGGGGGTCCGGTCGACGCCGAGGGCGCGCTCGTACACCTCGCGGCCGAGCCGGGCGCCGAGGATCCGCCGCAGGGCGGCGGGCGGGGCGGCGGCGATCCGGCCGACGGAGTCGAGGCCGTACGAGCACAGGGTGCGCGCGGCCTTGGGGCCGACGCCGTCGAGGGCGGCGACGGGCTTGCCCGCCAGGAACTCGACCACGGCGGCGGGCTCGTCGGGCACCACCAGGGTCCCCCCGGGCCCGGCCTCCCGGACGGCCATCCGGGCCAGCATGGGGTTGCCGGCCACGCCGACGGCGCAGTCCACGCCGTACAGCGCGAGGGCGCGGACCCGGATGACGGCGGCCAGCCGGGCGGCGTCGCACCCGAAGTACCGCAGCGCGCCGCGGATGTCGGCGAGGGCGGTGTCGGGCGGCAGGGCCTGCACGGCCGGGGTGAACCCGCCGAGCAGTGCGAGCACCCCGGCGTACGCCTCCGCCCCGAGCGGCCCGCCGTCCGCGGGGTGCAGCCGCAGGCACATCACGTCGGCACCGGCGCCGGCGGCGGTGCCCGCACCCAGGCCCGTGCCTGCGCCCGCGCCCACGCCCGCGCCTGATCCGGTGCTCATCCCGCGCTCCCCTGGCTGGAGTGCCACAGCTTGCGGCCGGTGGCGGGGCCGGCGCCGGGCGGCTGGAGGTCGGCCCAGGGATTCATCTCGTACCCCGTGGGCAGGTGGATCCGCCGGCCGGAGTCGGAGCTCTTGCCACCCGGCCCGCCGCCGCTGCCCGCCCCGGTGCTGCCCGCGCCGGTGCCTCCCGCGCCACCGCCGTCGACCGCGCCGCCGGCGCCTGAGGCCAGGCGGGCCGCGACCGCGTCCAGGCCGCCCGCCGCCCGCAGTTCCACCAGCTCCGCCAGGTTCCACGCCGCGGCGCCGACCATGCTCAGGCTCTGCGGGCCCCGCCGCTGCACGACGCCTCGTACCAGCAGCAGGAAGGAGTGGAAGACGGTGTGCGCGCACGCCTCGTGGCTGTCGTCGAAGAAGGCCAGGTCGACCAGGCCGGTCCCGTCGTCCAGCGTGGTGAAGATGACCCGCCTCCCGGAGCGGACCGGCGGGGTCTGGGTGGCCGCCTTGGCTCCGGCGACCAGGACCGTCTGCCCGTGGCCGATGTCCCGCAGCCGCCGTGCCGGGACCACTCCCAGCTCGGCCAGGAAGGCGTGGTGGTCTTCCATCAGGTGCCGTGAGGCGTCCATCCCGAGGACGCCCAGCTCGGCGCTGAGCCGTTCCGCGTCGGTCAGGTCGGGCAGTCCGATGGAGGCCGTGGACCGGCCGCCCTCCAGGGGGAGTTGGGAGCCGCCCGCGCCCCGGGCCCCCGCCGCCCGCTGGGCGCCGTGCAGTTCCGACACGTGCAGCAGCAGGTCGCGCCGGTTGGCGCCGAAGGCATCCAGCGCCCCGGTCTGGGCCAGCCGCTGTGCCACCGGGCGCCCCGGGTGCGCCCGGTCCCAGAAGTCGCGCAGGGACGCGTACGGCTGTCCGGCCTCGATCCGGCTCGCCTCGGCCGCGCTGATGCCGTGGACGTCGGACAGGGCGAGCCGCAGCCCCCACACCGGAGGATTACCGGACACCAGTTCGATACGATGGGCGACCGCCGACCGGTTCACGTCCAGCGGCAGTACCGGCACGCCCCGGCGCCGCGCGTCCGCCAGCAGCAGCCGCTTCGGGTACATCCCCGGATCGTGGGTGAGCAACCCGGCGTAGAAGGCGGCCGGATGGTGCGCCTTCAGCCACGCCGACTGGTAGGTCGGCACCGCGAAGGCGACCGCGTGCGCCTTGCAGAAGCCGTAGCTGCCGAAGGCCTCGACGATCTCCCAGGTCCGGCCGATCACCTCCACCGGGTAGCCGCGTTCACCCGCCCGCGCCGCGAACCAGGCCTTGATCCGGCCCTGCGACGGCGGATCGGACAGCCCGCGCCGCACCCGGTCCGCCTCGTCCCGCCCGCAGCCGGTCATGACGTGCACGATCTCGATGATCTGCTCGTGGAAGACCACCACTCCGTACGTCTCGCGCAGCGCCTGCGCCAGGTCCGGATGCGGGAAGCGCACCGGCGCCCGCCCGTGCCGGGCCTCGATGAACGGCCGCACCATGTCGGCGGCCACCGGCCCCGGCCGGAACAGCGAGATGTCGACCACCAGGTCGTCGAAGGCCGACGGCTGGAGCCGCCCCACCAGGTCCCGCTGGCCCGGCGATTCGATCTGGAAGCAGCCCAGCGTCTCGGCCGAGCGGATCAGTTCGTACGTCGCCCCGTCGTCCGGCGGCACCTGCGCCGGGTCGTCCAGATCGAGCTCCCGCCCCGTGCCGCGCCGGATCTCCGCGACCGCGTGCGCCATCGCGGACTGCATCCGTACACCCAGCACGTCGAGCTTGAGCAGCCCGAGCTCCTCCACGTCGTCCTTGTCGAACTGGGACATGGGGAAGCCCTCGCCGCTGGTGGGGACCACGGGCGTGCGGGCTAGCAGCGAGGCGTCGGAGAGCAGGACCCCGCACGGGTGCATGGCCGTCCCGCGCGGCAGCGCGTCCAGCGATTCGACGAGCTCCCACAGCCGCCCGTACGACTGGCCCCGTACGTCCCGCAGTTCCGGTAGTTCCTCCAGCGCGGCGCGGGCGTCGCGGGCCCGGATGTGCGGGAAGGCCTTGGCGAGCCGGTCGGTGACGGCCGGGTCCATGGACAGGGCGGCGCCGACGTCGCGGATGGCGTGCCGGACCCGGTAGGTCTCGGGCATGGCGACGGTGGCGACGCGCTCGGCGCCGAAGCGGCCGATGATCCGCCGGTAGACCTCCAGCCGGCGGGCGGATTCCACGTCGATGTCGATGTCGGGCAGGACGCGCCGGCGCTTGGACAGGAAGCGCTCCATCAGCAGGCCGTGGGCGACGGGGTCGGCGTGCGCGATGCCGAGCAGGTGGTTGACGAGGGATCCGGCACCGGAGCCGCGGGCGGCCACGCGGATGCCCATCTCCTTGATGTCGTCCACCACTTGAGCCACGGTCAGGAAGTACGAGGCGTAGCCGTGGTAGGCGATGATGTCGAGCTCGTGGTGCATCCGCTCCCAGTACGCGCGGTCGTCCGCGTAGCCGCGCAGCACCATGCCCGCCGAGGCGCGGGAGGCCAGGACCCGCTGCGCGCTGCGGTGGGCCGCGCCGACGAGCCGGGCCTCGGGGAAGTGCACGGAGCCGATGCCGAGGTCGTCCTCGGGGTCCACCGCGCAGGCCTCGGCGGTACGCCGGGTCTCCGCGAGGAAGCGGCGCGCGTCGGCCGGGCGCAGGCCGGCCGCCCGGGCGATCCGGTCGGCGGTCTCGGCCATGGCGTCGGGGCCCTTGAGCCAGCGTTCGCCGCTGTCCAGGGGCCCGCGGGGGTCGATGGGGACCAGTCGGCGGGCCGCGTCGAGGATGTCGGCGACCGGGCCCTGGCCGGGGTCGGCGTACCGGACGGCGTTGGTCAGGACGGCCGGGACGCCCTGGTCGGCGGCGAAGCCGACGGTACGGGCGGCCAGCCGGAGCGAGCCGGGCCCGGTGCCGGTACGGCCGTGGTGGACGGCCTCCAGACGCAGGGAGTCGCCGTAGATCTCCCGCCAGGGCGCGAGCAGCCGGGCGGCCCGGTCGGGGCGTCCGGCGGCGAGCGCCCGCCCGACCTCGGAACCGGGCCCGAGCAGGACGAAGACGCCGTCGCCGCGCAGGGCGTCCCAGGGCAGCAGCGGCTGCCCGCCGACCGCCCGCGCGGGCGCGGTGAGCCCGTCGGCGTCCGCGACGGCCCGCGCGACGGCTCCGTTCGCGCCCGCGGCGCCGGTTCCGGTTTCGGTTTCGGCCCCGGCGTGCGCGGCGGTGACCATCCGGCACAGCTCCGCCCACCCCGCGGCCCCGTCCCGGGCCAGGAAGACGGCCCGCGGGGCGGACTCGTCCACGAAGGCGCCGCCCTTGACGGGGCTGCGCCGACGGTACGAGGCCTCACCGGCCCAGCCGCCCCCGGACCCGGACCCGGTTCCCGGCCCGGCCGCACGGTCGCCCGTACGCACGCCGGCCCGGCCGAAACCACCCGCAGGGCCGGACCCGCCCGGCCCGGTCGGACTCGTACGGCCAGAGCCGCCCGACCCCGCCGACCCCACCGACCCCGCCACGGGCGGCGCGGCAGGCGACACGGCCAGGTCCACTCCGAACAGGGGCCTGATCCCGGCCGTCGCGCATGCCTTCGCGAACCGCACCGCGCCCGCGAGGGTGTCGCGGTCGGTCAGGGCGAGGGCGTCCATGCCCCGCTCGGCGGCGCTTTCGGCCAGCCGTTCCGGGTGCGAGCCTCCGTAGCGCATGGAGAACCCCGAAACGGTGTGCAGATGCGTAAAACCAGGCATCCGCGGCCTCCTGCTTCACTCGATAACGCCCACGCTCCTACGGCCTCCCCTGTCTCCACCATAGAGCAATTCGAATACGCGTGCGAAACACTTGTTCGATCACCCATTCAGCCCTCCCCTGCTGCGGCCCACCCCCCGCCCGCCGAGCGTGGGGACATGAACCAGCCCAGTTCAGACCACGCCGCAGGACCGTCCGACGGCTTCCTCGCCGAGATCAAAGACGCCGTGACCACCCGCGCAGCCCTGCTGGTCCTCGGAGTGCTGGCCCTCCAGCTCGCCTTCATCACCTCCTACATCGGGGCCTTCCACCACCCGAAACCGAGCGAGATCCCCCTCGCGGTGACCGCGCCCCTCACACCGGTCGCCGAGCAGACCGTGAAGCAGCTCGACGCCCTGCCCGGCAAGCCGCTCGACCCCCGCCCGGTCAAGGACGAGGCCGACGCGATCGCGCAGATCGTGAACCGGGACGTGGACGGCGCGCTGATCATCGACCCGGCCGGGAAGACCGACAGGCTGCTCGTGGCGGGCGGCGCCGGCGCCGCGCTCTCGCAGGCCCTCGCAGAGGTCGTCGGCCTGGCCGAGAAGAGCCAAGGACGCACCCTCCAGGTCACCGACGTGGCCCCGGCCGCCACGGGCGACGGGCGCGGCCTCAGCTCCTTCTACCTGGTCGTCGGCTGGTGCGTGGGCGGCTACCTGTGCGCCGCGATCCTCGCGATCAGCGCCGGCGCCCGGCCCGCCAACTCCGCCCGCGCCCTCGTCCGGCTCGGCGCGCTGCTCGTGTACGCGCTCGCCGCCGGGCTGCTCGGCGCGGTCATCGCGGGCCCGGTCCTGGACGCGCTGCCCGGCTCCCTCATGGGCCTGTGGGGACTGGGCACCCTGGTCGTCTTCGCGGTCGGCGCGATCACCCTGGCCTTCCAGGGGCTGGCGGGCGTGGTCGGCATCGGCCTCGCGATCCTGCTGGTGGTGGTGCTGGGCAACCCGAGTGCGGGCGGGGCTTACCCCTACCCGCTGCTGCCGCCGTTCTGGAAGACCATCGGCCCGGCCCTGCCGCCGGGTGCCGGTACGTACGCCGCGCGCTCCATCGCGTACTTCAAGGGCAACGACACGGGCGGGCCGATGCTGGTACTGGCCGCCTGGGCGGTGGCCGGCTCGGCGGTCACGCTGGCCTGCGCGGTGTTCCGCAAGGGCCGCCCGGGGGCCGCCACGGGCAGCGGGCTCCCCGATGACGCGCCCTCGGGCGCCAGGCTCACGAGTACGCCGGCCCCCGACGAGGGGACGGAGGCGCGGTAACCCGGCCTGCCCGGGCCTACCGGTGGCTGGGCCGAGCCAGCCCCGCCCGGACCCTGATACCCCGGGCGGACCGCCGCGCTCCGCGGGTCACCTCTCCTCTCGCCGGCCTTCCCGGCCGACGCGCCGCAGGGCAGGACGAGCACTTCGCGCGGAGTGCGCCCTACCGCACTCCTCCCCCGGCGCGCACAATCACCGTGACGACTCCAGCCGACGGTGAGGAGGGAGCGCGTGCGCGATCAGGTGCGCGCCGCAGACGGACGCGCTCTGATGGTGGAGCGCTGGGGCGACCCGGACGGCAGACCGGTCTTCCTGCTCCACGGCACCCCCGGCAGCCGCCTGGGGCCCGCTCCCCGGGGCATGGTCCTCTACCAGCGCCGGATGCAGCTCATCGCCTACGACCGGCCCGGCTACGGCGGCTCCGACCGCCATCCGGGCCGCACCGTCGCCGACGTGGCCCAGGACGTGGCCGCCGTCGCCGACGCCCTCGGCCTGGACACCTTCACCGTGGCCGGCCGCTCCGGCGGCGCCCCGGGCGCCCTGGCCTGCGCGGCCCTGCTCCCGGACCGGGTCACCCGTACCGCGGCGATGGTGGGCCTGGCCCCCCGGGACGCCGAGGACCTGGACTGGTTCGCCGGCATGGCCGCCTCGAACGTGAAGGAGTACACCACCGCCTCCACCGACCCCGAGGAACTGGCCGCCCGGCTGATCCCGCGCGCCGCGGGCATCCGCAAGGACCCCCGCCGGCTCCTGGACGAACTGCGCCGGGAGCTGACCGAGAACGACCGCATGATCGTCTCCGATGCCGGCCTGCGGTCGATGCTGCTGCGGAACTACCGCGAGGGCCTGCGCACCTCCGCCTACGGGTGGATCGACGACGCCCTCGCCTTCAGCCGCCCCTGGGGCTTCGACCCGGCCGACATCCGCTGCCCGGTGCTGATCTGGCACGGCGAGCTCGACGTCTTCTCCCCCGTGGGGCACTCCCGCTGGCTGGGCCGCCGCATCCCCGGCGCGACCACCACCATCGACCCCGGAGCCGCGCACTTCGCGGCACTGCGCGCACTGCCCGACGTACTGAACTGGCTGCTCCGCGACCTGCCCGCGGCGCCGCTGAGCGAACAGCAGCCCGCGTAGCGGCGCCCGGCCGCGGAATCCGGCGGCGCGAGCAAAAAGGATCTTTCCATCCGGCAAACGGCCGAATGCCCCGCCTCGGGAATTGCGCCGGACTCTCCGTAGAACGCTTGACCAGGCGTCATGTCTCGGTTGCCAATGGGGTGTGGCCGAGTAAAGTCCACGCTTGACAGCAGCACGTCGCCGTTGTCATTCACATGTCCATTCCACATGGCTTCCCCAAGGACGGTGTCGTGAACACTTCCGCTTCCCCCGCGACCAGCACGGTCAAGGCCCGCCGCGTCCCGCTCGCCCAGATCGACGTCCGCAGCGCGTCCGCGGCCGCGAAGCTGGGCCGCGTGCTCCCGACGGAATCCGGCCGTTCGGTTCAGGCACCGATCTTCAACTCTGCGCTCTGACCCCGAAGTAGGCGCTCTAGACTGGCGGAATGACCGGCCTGATCGCATTTCGCGAGATCGTCCTGAAAGTTCACAGCAGATGCGATCTCGCTTGTGATCATTGCTACGTCTACGAACACGCGGACCAGAGCTGGCGAGCCCGGCCGAAAGTGATCTCCCCCGGGGTCGTTTCCCAGACCGCGTCGCGGCTCGCCGAACATGCCCGTGACCATGCACTCCCCTCTGTCACGGTGATTCTCCACGGAGGGGAACCCCTGCTGGCGGGCACCGCGCGCCTGCGGCTCGTGTGCGAGGAGTTCACCCGGGCGCTCGCCGGGACCGCCGCCCTCGATCTGCGGATCCACACCAACGGGCTCCAGCTCAGTACCCGTTACCTCGACCTCTTCGACGAGTTCGGCGTCCGGGTCGGCATCTCCCTCGACGGGGACCGCGCCGCCAACGACCGCCACCGCCGGTTCGCGGACGGCCGTACGAGCCACCCGCTGGTCCTGGCCGCCGTCGCACTGCTCCGTTCGGAGCGCTACCGCCATCTCTACCAGGGTCTGCTCTGCACCGTGGACGTGGCCAACGACCCCGTCGCCGTACTGGACGCGCTCGTCGAACTCGAACCCCCGCGCGTGGACTTCCTCCTCCCCCACGCCACCTGGGAGGCGCCCCCGCCCCGCCCCGACGGCGCCCCCGACGCGTACGCGCGCTGGCTGCTGCGCGTCTTCGACCACTGGGAGCGGCTGGAGCGCCCGGTTCCGGTACGGCTCTTCGAATCCCTCTTCTCCACGCTGCGCGGCGGGCCCAGCCTCACCGAGTCCCTCGGCCTCGCACCCACCGACCTCGTCGTCGTCGAGACCGACGGGACCCTGGAGCAGGTGGATTCCCTCAAGTCCGCCTTCGACGGGGCCGCGGCCACCGGGTTCAACGTCTTCGACCACGCGTTTGACCAGGTCGCTGGCCATCCGGGGGTCCGCGCCCGGCAGCTGGGCCTCGCGGGCGTCAGTGATGCGTGCCGCCGGTGCCCCGTCGTACGTTCGTGCGGGGGTGGCCTCTACACCCACCGGTACAAGGCCGCGAACGGCTTCGACAACCCCTCCGTGTACTGCACCGACCTGCGCGAGCTCGTGGACGGGGTCGAGGGCCGCACGGCGCTGCGGGAGACCGCCCCGGAGCTGACCGACCCGGCCGGACTCGCCCGGTCGCAGGAGGAGCTGACCCGGGTTCTGCTGGCCAGGCTCCACGTCGACCTCGCAGCCGAACCCGGCTGGGCCCGGGCCTGGGAGCTGCTGGCAGCGGTGGAGGGGGCCGGGGAGGCGGGGGCGGGTGCGCTGGACGCCGTACTGGACCACCCGTTCACCCGGACGTGGGTGCTGGCCGCCCTGGACGCCCGGCAGGGCCGGGAGGGCCGGGAGGATCCCGGCCCGGAGGCGGCGCGCAGGCTGACCGCGCTGGCCGCCGCGGCCGTGCTGCGCGGCGGGCTGGACCTGCCGGCCGAGGTCGCCTACCGGGACGGCGAGGTGTACCTGCCGACGCTGGGGCTCCTGCGGCTGGGCGAGCCCGGCACGGAGGGCCGGGCGGCGCTGCGCGTCACCGACGAGGGGTACGCCGTACGGGACGGCCGCGCCGAGCACCGCTTCGGGCCTTCGGCGGGGGACGCGCGCTGGCAGCCCGTACGGACCTGGTCGGCCGGGCCGGAAGCGGCGGCGGTGGCGCTGGAGGACCTCGACCCGTACCGCAACTGCTTCGCCCGCCCGCCCAGGCTTCGGCTCGGCGCCGGCGAGGCCGAGGAGTGGCGGGGCCGGCTGGACGAGGCATGGGCCCTGCTGCGCGCGACGGTGCCGGATTTCGCGCGGGCGGCGGCCGTCGGGCTGAGCACGCTGACGCCGCTCGCGGGCGGCCCCCGGGCGGGCGGCTGGGGCGAGGCGGGCCGGCACGGGCCGGGCGCGCTCGGGGTGCCGTATGCCGCGGGGGCGGCGGAGACGGCCCTCGCGCTGCTCACCGGTCAGCGGCGGGCCCGCTTGCAGGCCCTGACCGAGGTGACCGACCTGTACGCGCTGGACGGGGCGTGGCAGCACCCCTCGCCGTGGCGCGAGCGCCCGGTTCCGGTGTCGCGGCTGCTGGCCGACGTACACGAGCGGGTGGCGGTGGAGGCGTACCAACGGGCCACGGCGGCGCCCGAACCGGGCGGGGCGGACCGCATCCACCAGGCCCTGGACCGCCTCTCGGAGGCGGCCGAGCTGACCATCACCGGCAAGCGCCTGGTGGCGGAGCTGCGGTGGGAACTGAAGGCGGTCGCCACGTGACGGCTTCCGTCCCGGGCCCGGCCGGCCGGCCGCACGGCGTCCTCGCGCTGGCCGTCCGGTTGCGGCTGCTCGGCGTCCGGCCGGGCATGCGGCTGCTGGTGCACGCCTCCCTCACCGGGACCGGCCTGCGCCCCGAGGTGCTGCGCGACGCCCTGACGGGCGTCCTCGGCCCGCGCGGCACCCTGGTGGTCCCGGCGTTCACACCGGAGAACTCCCTCACCTCCAGCGCCCACCTGGCGCGGATCGCCGGTCTGTCCGAGCCGGAGGTACGGGCCTTCCGCGAGCGGATGCCCGCCTTCGACCCGGCGAGCACGCCGAGCCAGGGCATGGGCGCCTTCGCCGAGGCCGTCCGCACCGCACCGCGCGCCGCGCGCAGCGCCCATCCCCAGACCTCCTTCGCCGCCCTGGGCAAGGACGCGGAGCGGCTCTGCTCGGGGCACCGCGTCGAAGAACACCTCGGCGAGGAGTCGCCCCTGGGAAAGCTGTGCTGGGAGGGAGGACAGGTACTCATGATCAATGTGGGCTTTTCGGTCTGCACCGCTTTCCACCTCGCGGAGTATCGAATTCCGAAGCCCCCCTTGCGCATGTACGAGTGTGTGGTGAAGGTGAACCTTCCGGGGCGGCGTCAAGGGCGTCAGCAAGGGGGAGAGTGGACCGCGTACGAGGACATCGCGCTGGACGACAGCGATTTCGCGGAGATCGGCAGGACGTTCCCGCAATCGCGGGTGCGCAGGGGGCGGGTGGGAGGGGCGTCGACCATGCTCTTCTCGATCCCGGATGCCGTCGATCACGCCCTTGACTGGATGACCGAAAACAGACGCTGATTGACTGAACCATGAGGGGATGTGGCGAAGCAGCTCCGGAATGATGTTTCTTCGCTCGCATCTTCGGGACGGGGGTCGTGTGCCCGCATCAGTGCAGCCGTATTTTTTTCTCAGTTATGCGCATACACCGAGATTCGGGGCCGGGGGGCCCGACCCGGACATGTGGGTCGAGCGCCTCTTCCGCGATCTCTGCAGTCATGTCATGGCGCTGACCGACCTCCCGGCCGGGTCCGACGCCGGGTTCATGGACCGGGAGATACGCAGCGGCGAGGGCTGGTCGGAACGGCTCGGTGCGGCGCTCGCCACCTGCCGGGTCTTCGTCCCCCTGTTCTCGCCGCGGTACTTCGCCAGTGAGATGTGCGGCAAGGAGTGGTTCGCCTTCGCGCAGCGCACCATCCACCACAGCGCGGTCAAGAACGAGCCGGCCGATGCCATCGTGCCCGCCTTGTGGGTGCCGGTACCGCCGGCCCAACTGCCCGATCCCGCCGAGCGGTTGCAGTTCAACCACAACACCTTCGGCGAGCGCTACGTCACGGACGGGCTGTACGGCCTGATCAAACTGCGCGGATACGCCGAGCAGTACGAGCGGGCCGTGTACGAGCTCGCCAAACGCATCGTCCGGGTCGCCGAGTCCGTCCGGCTCGACTCCGCGCGCCCGGTGGACTACCGGGTGGTGCCGAGCGCCTTCGGGAGGCCCGGCAGCGCTACCGCCCGTACGCTCCAGGTGACGGTGGCGGCCGCCCCGCGGCACGAGCTGCCGGAGGGCCGCAGCCCCGAGTACTACGGGGACTCCGCGCTGGAGTGGAATCCGTACCACCCGGTCTCCCAGAAGCCCATCGCCTACGTGGCCGAGGACATCGTCCGGTCCCTGAACTACCGCACGACCCTCGCGTCCTTCGACGACGAGGCCGGCCATTTCGACAGCAAGCAGCCGCCGACCCGGCCGGAGATCCTGATCGTCGACCGCTGGGTCCTTCAGGACGAGCAGCGGCGACAGCGCCTGGCCGCCTTCGACCAGGAGTCCAGGCCGTGGATCAACGTGGTCGTGCCGTGGAACCGCTACGACCACCAGAGCCGCGCGAAGGAGGCCGAGCTGGCACAGCGGCTGGAGGAGACCATGCCCATCAAGATGAGCCAGGGCCGGGCCGCCTGCCGGGCCGCCGCGAACGGCGTGGCCAACATGGAGACGCTCGGGCAGATCCTGCCGCAGGTGGTCGAGGCCGCCGCCCAGCAGTTCCTCAGACACGCCCAGGTGTACCCACCGGCCGGCGGCACGCACACCGAACGGCCCCGGCTGCTCGGGCCGATGGGGATGAGCGGGCCGCCCGCACCGCCGCCGGCCCCCTTCCCGCCCGACGCGCACACCGACCACAACGACACCGACCGGGGGGACGCGGATGACAGCGAGTCGTGACAGCCAGGACAACCGGGACAGCCGGAACAGCCGGGACCGTGACAGCCGTGCGAGCCGCGACGGACGCATCGTCACCTTCTACTCCTACAAGGGCGGTACGGGCCGCACCATGGCGCTGGCCAACACCGCCTGGATCCTCGCCGCCAACGGCAAGCGGGTCCTCGCCGTGGACTGGGACCTGGAGGCGCCGGGGCTGCACCGCTTCTTCCACCCCTTCCTGGATCCCTCCACGCTCGGGGCCACCACCGGGGTCATCGACCTGATCAGCGAGTACGCCTGGGCCGCGACCAGTCCGGTGCAGCGCGCCGACGACTGGCACAAGGACTACGCGCGCATCCAGCCGCACGCCGTCTCGCTGACCCCGGAGACGCTCGGCTGGGAGTTCCCGGACGGCGGCACCCTCGATTTCGTGTCGGCGGGCCGGCAGAACCGCGAGTACTCCGCGACCGTCTCCACCTTCGACTGGGACAACTTCTACGACCGGCTCGGCGGCGGGCTCTTCTTCGACGCCTTACGCGCCGACATGAAGAAGAACTACGACTACGTCCTCATCGACAGCCGTACCGGCCTGTCCGACATCGCGGACATCTGCACCGTCCACCTCCCGGACGTCCTCGTCGACTGCTTCACCCTCTCCGACCAGTCCATCGACGGCGCCGCCTCCGTCGCCCGGCAGATCGACGAACGGTTCAACGATCGCGGCATCAAGATCTATCCGGTCCCGATGCGCATCGACGAGGGCGAGAAGGAGAAGGCCGACGCCGGCCGGGCGCTGGCCCGGATCAAGTTCGACCGCTTCCCGGGCGGGCTCGTCGGGGACGAGCTCACCTCCTACTGGGGCGCGGTGGAGATCCCGTACCGCCCCTACTACGCCTACGAGGAGACCCTGGCCACCTTCGGCGACGAGGCCGGGCTGACCAACTCCCTCCTCTCCGCCTTCGAACGGCTCACCGCCGTGGTCACCGAGGGCGAGGTCACCTCCATGCCGGCCATCGGCGAGGAGGTCCGGCTGCGGATCCGGGACGCCTTCACCCGGCGGCGCCCCGCCCTGCCCGCCGACCTGTTCCTCTCCTACGTCGCCGAGAACCGGATGTGGGCGGACTGGATCGAGTCGGTGCTCACCCGGGCCGGCTTCCGGGTCGTCCCCAAGGACGTCTCCGCCGAGCGGCCGGTGGCCGCCTCCGGCGCCGGCGCGGGCGCGGGCGCCGGCGCGGGCGCGGGCGCGGGTGACACGCTGGGCGGGGCGGGCCTGAGCATCGACACGGCCGCCCGGACCGTCGTGCTGCTCTCCAGCGCCTACCTCAAGTCGGCCCGGGCCGTGGACGTGTGGGCGCGCGCCGCCGCCGAGGACCCGACCGGGGGCCGGCGCCAGCTGGTGCCGCTGCGGGTGGGCGACGTGAGACTGTCCACGCCCTACATCGACCGCAACCCCGTGGACCTCTTCCGGCTCGACGAGGTGCACGCGACCACCGCCCTGCTGCGCGCGGTGGAGCGGCCGATGGCGCTGCCCGACAGCGTCACCAGCGCCTCCCAGCCCGGGCCCCGGTTCCCCGGGACCGTCCCGAAGATCTGGAACGCGCCGCCCCGCAACCCCGGTTTCACGGGGCGCAGCATCGTGCTGGAGCGGATGCGCGACCAGCTCGGCGGCGGCATGGCCGTGGTGCTGCCGCAGCCGCAGACGCTGTACGGCCTCGGCGGTGTGGGCAAGACGCAGGTGGCGCTGGAGTACGTCCACCGTTTCATGGCCGACTACGACCTGGTGTGGTGGATCTCCTCGGAGCAGACCGACGACGTGGTCGCGGCCCTCGCGGAGCTGGCCGTACGGCTGGGCGCGCAGACCGGCGAGGACATGGCGTCCGCCTCGCAGGAGGCGATCGACCTGCTGCGGCGCGGGGTGCCGTCCTCGCGCTGGCTGCTGGTCTTCGACAACGCCGACGATCCGGAGACGCTCAAGCGGTTCTTCCCGCCGGGCGGCCCGGGCCACGTGCTCGTGACCTCCCGCAACCAGTCCTGGTCGCAGTACGGTGACGCGCTGCCGGTGGACGTGTTCCTGCGCGAGGAGTCCATCGAGCACCTCCAGCGCAGGGCCCCCGGCCTCAGCAAGGACGACGCCGAGCAGGTGGCGGTCGCGGTGGGCGACCTGCCGCTCGCGGTCGAGCAGGCGGGCGCGTGGATCGCGGAGACCGCGACGCCCGTGTCCGCGTACATCGAGCAGCTGGCCCAGCAGGCCGCCCGGGTGCTGGCGCTGAACCAGCCGCCCGGCTATCCGGAGCCGGTGGCCGCCACCTGGAACGTCTCCATAGAGCGGCTGCAGTCCCGCTCGCCGGCCGCCGTGCGGCTGTTGCAGCTGTGCGCCTTCTTCGCGCCGGAGCCGATCTCGGCGAACCTCCTCTACAGCAAGGAGATGATCGACGCGCTCAAGCCGTACGACGCCTCCTTGCAGGAGAAGCTGGTACTCGGCCGGGTGATCCGGGAGATCGGCCGGTTCGCTCTGGCCAAGGTCGACCAGGTCAGCAACAGCATCCAGGTCCACCGCCTGGTCCAGGCGGTGATCCGGGCGCAGCTGTCCGAGGAGGAGCAGCGCGAGGCCCGGCACGCGGTGCACCGGATCCTGGCGGGTGCCCGGCCAGACGACGACGAGCCGATAGACAACCCGGAGACGTGGCCGCGGTTCAACACGATCTGGCCGCACCTGACTCCGTCGGACGCACGGTTCTGCAAGGAGCCGGAGACGCGCAGGCTGCTGATCGACCGGGTCCGCTACCTGTGGAAGCGCGGCGACTTCAAGGCCGCCTACCAGCTGGGCGAGGAGCTGCGCGAGGCCTGGAAGGAGAGCCTCGGCGGCGACGACCTCCAGTACCTGTACCTGCGGTTCCACCTCTCCAACATCCTGCGTTCGCAGGGCCGGTTCGTGGAGGCGATGGAACTGGACGAGAGCACGCTGGAGCGGCAGCGGGCCGCGCTCGGCCCCTCGCACCCGCACACCTACATGACCACCAGCGGTCTGGCGATGGACCTGGGCGCACTCGGCCGGTACGGCGAGGCCATGGAGCTGGCGACGGCCGCGCACGAGGGCTTCGGGCAGATCTTCCACGAGGCGCACCCGCGCACCCTGGCCGCCGCCAACAACCTGGCGCTGAACCTGCGCATGGTCGGGCAGTACGCCCGGGCCCGGGAGATCGACCAGGAGGTCTTCGACCGGCGCACCGAGGTACTGGGACCGGACCACCCGTACACGCTCTCCTCGGCGCAGAACCTCGCGCGCGACCTGCGCGAGGTGGGCCGCTACGAGGACTCGGTGCAGCTGCTGAGCCGGACGTACGAGATCTACAAGCGGCAGCTGGGCCGGGCCTTCCCGGGCACGCTCTCGGCGGCGAAGAACCTGGCGGTGTCGCTGCGCCGGGCGGGCGAGCTGGAGGACGCGCTGCGGCTGACGACGGCGACCCGCAACCGCTACCGGGCCAAGTACACCTCGGTCAACCCGGACCTGCTGGCCTGCGAACTGAACCTGGCCGCGGACCTGTTCGCGACCGGTGACCCGGCCTCGGCGCGGGACCTGGCGCAGGAGGTGGTCGACGAGTACATGAAGGTGCCCGGCGAGCGCCACCCGTACACCCTGGCCGCCCTCAACAACCTGGCGGTCTTCCACTGGGGCACGGGGGCCGCGGACACGGCGGAGTCGATGCTGCGCCAGACGATCCGGATGATGCGGGACGTGCTCGGCGACAACCACCCGCACACGGTCTTCGCCCACCTCAACCTGGCCAACGCCCGGGCCGACCAGGGCGATCCGGAGGGAGCCCTGGAGCTGGAGCGGGTCGCGGTGACGCGGCTGCGCGAGGCACTCGGGGCGCACCACCCGGAGACCCTGGCGAGTGCCTCGAACATGGCGGTCAGCCTGGACTCGCTGGGCCGCAAGGAGGAGGCGGCCAGGGTACGGGCGGAGACGGTGGCCGAGCTGACCCGGCTGCTCGGCGAGGAGCACGGCCTGACCCGCTACGCCCGTGACGAGCGGCGGGTCCACCGGGACCTGGAGCCGCTCGCCGTGTGATCCGATCCCGGGCGGCGGGGACTCGAGGGTCGCCGCCGCCCGCCACCCGACTGGGCCCGAACCGCTGGGGGGCGCTGTGACCGACAGCATGACGTTTCGAAACGAGGACCTGCCGGCCCTCTTCCACCACACCGACCAGGCGGCGATCTCCCGGCAGCGGGAGTCGACGCAGGCGACCCGCGGCCAGCTGATCCTGCTCGTCGCGGCCGCGGCGGCCGCCGCGCTGCCCTCGGGGCCGCGGCTGGGCTCGCTGCACGTGTTCGGGCTGCTGAGCGTGCTCGCGTACACGGGGGTACTGGCCGTGGGCGTACGGGCGACCAGGCGCCGGGCCCGGCCGCAGTGGCAGCTCAACCGCAGCGCGGCGGAGTTCATCAAGTCCCTGGCCTGGCGTTACGCCGTGCACGGCATGCCCTTCGGCAGCGACGTCGAGGGGCCGGAGGCGACGTACCGGACGCGGCTGGAGGCGGGCCTGGACGAGCTGCGCAAGATGGGCTGGGAGGATCCGCGGACCGCCGGGACGGTGCCGGAGGGCGGGGAGATCACCGGCGCGATGCAGCGGCTGCGCGGGCTGGGCTACCACGTGCGGCGGGAGACGTACGTCCGGGACCGGCTGATCGAGCAGCGCAACTGGTACCGGCGGCGGACGGAGGTGTCCCGGCGGGCGACGGCCCTGTGGTCGTGGACGATCGTGCTGCTGACCTGCCTGGCCCTGCTGTTCGCGCTGCTGGGGACGTTCGGTTCGGGTCCGGGGCCGAAGCTGACGGGGCTGCTGAGCGCGGCCGCCGCGGCGGGCATCGCCTGGAACGAGGTGCGCCGCCACCATCCGCTGATCGAGGCGCACACCCTGATCGAGCAGGATCTGGCGGCGATGATGGTCGTGATGCAGACGACCATCACCGAGTCGCAGTGGCCGTCGGCGGTCTACGAGACCGAGCGGTACGTCTCGCCGCAGCACACGGACTGGCTGGCGCGGCACAGCAGTTGACCTGCGGCCGGATGGAGCGGGGGCGGAGCGGAACGGGGAACGGAGCAGGGAATGGAGCCAGGGGCGTGGCTCAGGTCCGGGTCACGCCCTCGCGCCAGATGACGGTGACCGGCTTGCCGAGGGTGCGCGCGTAGGCGACGATCTCGGCGGTGCCGCCGTGCCCGCGGGCGGGGAGCCCGTCCCAGACGGCGACGAGCCGGTCACAGGAGTCGGCGATGTAGGTTCCGGCCGCGTAGTAGGCCTCGTCCGTGGAGCGGGCGAAGTCCATCCGGACCTCCTGGGTGGCCAGGTGCTTGAGGCGCCGGTAGCCGGCCAGGGCCTCGGCATCCTCGAAGCCCTCCTCGTAGTCCCCGCTGGGGATCACCACGGTGAGGTCGGCGCCGCACTCCAGGGCGATGGCGGCAAACAGCTGGTCCGCTCCCTCGGCGAGGCTGGAGAGCGCCTCCAACGGCCCTTCGTGGCCGCCCAGTACGGCCCGGAGGCTGCTCTCCACATGACCGAGCACCTCGCCCGGAATGGACCGGTGCCCGGTCACGCCGATGCGTTTCATACGGAAGCCTGCCTCCCCCGTGGACACGGACACCCTGGACATCCTCCCAGAAGGCGGAAGGACGTCCAGGGGTGCGACGGGGGCGCGTGGGTTACCGTCAGTAGACGCTGACCCCGTAGGCGTTGAGGGCCTCGACCACGGGCTGGAAGAAGGTGGTGCCGCCGGAGGAGCAGTTGCCGCTGCCGCCGGAGGTGAGACCGACCGCGCGGGTTCCGGAGTAGAGCGGGCCACCGCTGTCGCCGGGTTCGGCGCAGACGTTGGTGCGGATCATGCCGTAGACGATGTCGCCGCCGCCGTAGTTGACGGTGGCGTTGAGGCCGGTCACCGAGCCGCTGTGGGTGCCGGTGGTGGAGCCGCGGCGCTTGACGGACATCCCGACGGTGGCGTTGACGGCGCTGCTGATGTCCTGGCTGCCGACGGTCCCCGGCGGGACGGGGGAGTTGCTGGCGTACTTGACCAGGCCGTAGTCGTTGTTGGGGAAACTGGAGCCGGCGGTCGAGCCCAGTACGGTGGTGCGGGCGGAGTTGCTCCACCAGGTGCCTGCGCCGTCGGTGCAGTGGCCTGCGGTCAGTGCGTAGTACGTGGACCCGCTGCGCACGTTGAAGCCGAGCGAACAGCGCCAGCTCGACGCGTAGATCGCGTCGCCGCCGGAGAGCAGCTTGGTCAGTTTGCCCGGGGTGCGCTCGATGCGCAGGGCCCCGGCCTCGGCACCGGCCTCGCGCTTGATTCTCGCGAGGTCGGCGGCGGAGACGGTGGAGTCCGCGGTGACCACGAGGGTCCCGGTGGCGGGGTCGGTGTGCCAGGCGGTGCCGGCCACGTCGGCGCGCAGGACGGAGGCCCCGGCCGCGGCGAGCCGGTCGGCGCTGAAACCGCTGTCCTTTGCGTCGGCGTTCGCCACGGTGGGTGCGGCGAGGGCCGCGACGGCGGCCAGGCCGGTGGCCATCGCGAGCAGCCTGGTACGGGTGATGCTCTTGATCCTCACTTCTCGTCCTCCGGAAAGGTTCGGGGGCCCGGCGATCGTGGGGGTGCCGTAGCCCGTGAGGCGCGGCCGGGAGCACGGCGGGCGCATGAATTTCCGCCGTGCCCCTGACAAGCACTGTCGGGAGTGTGCGGGCGTCAGATACCGGTCGCAAGGGCGGCTTTCAGCCGCCGCTCGCCTGCTGCCACCGCGAAGGGCAGCGTGTTGCCGGCTGGTGGGAAGGGGCAGATGAAGTGTTCCGCGAAGGCGCAGGGCGGCAGCAGGGCCCGGTTGAGGTCCACGGGGATCGAGCCGTCCCCGGCCGGAATGCCGGGCCGCAGAAAACGGAAGCGGTAGCTGGAGCGGCCGCCGGTGGCATCGCCGAAGACCGCCCACAGGCTGCCGTCACCCTCGTCGACAGCGGCCTGGAGGGTGTGCCGGACACCCTCGAAGGGGAAGCTCAGCTCACCGCCGAGGCCGAGCCCGCGGGCGCGCCCGTCCGCGTTCTCCACCTGGACCGTCCGGTGCTCGCCGTACGGCCGGAATCGCCCCGGCAGCGCGAAGGCCGGAGCATACGGAGTGGCCTCGATGCCGGTGAAGGCCCGGCGGGCCCCGGAGGCGGGGTCGAAGACGCGCACCGCCCACTCGCCTTCGCGCCGGATCACGACGAGCCGCACCTTGCCCACGGTGAGCCGGGAGTGGGCGGGCGGACTCTCGTCTGCGGCGAGTACGGTGTCACCGGTGAAGGGCTCGCCGTCGAGACGGAGGCCGTCCCCGGCCGCCGCGGTCAGCGCCACACCGGCACCAGTCGGGCGCCAGCGCCCCGGAACGGCCGGAATTCGACCTTCCGGGTACTCGGCGAGCCAATGGGTGCCCGTCAGCGCGAGGGGCCCGTAGGAGGCGGAGACGGTGGCCACCCGTTGCTCGTGCCATTTCCGCCAGGCGGCCCCTGGATCCTCTGCGTCATCGCTCATGCCGCTCACCCCTTCCACACCGGCCCGGACGGGAACCCCCGGGTACGCCGTCCGGCCCTGTGCGCGGCTGAGGGGGGATCAGCAGCCGTCGCAGGGGCAGCAGTCACAGCAGTCGCAGGCGTCGCACCAGGGGTCCCGCTTCTTCCGGGACCACGGACCCTCGTGCTCGGTGCAGCAGATCTGGCAGGTGCAGAACAGCCCGATGGCCACCGCGCAGCCGGCGAGCAGCCCGCGGCGCGGCTTGCGCGGAGGGTGCCCGCCCCCGGTACCACCCCCCGGACCCATGGGCGGCGGCATCCCCGGACCGCCGGGCCCTCCGGGGGCTCCGCCGCCGTACGGAGCTCCGCCGTAGGGGTTCTGGCCCGGCGGGTTCTGGCCGTAGGGGTTGTGGCCCGGCGGGTTCTGGCCGTAGGGGCTCTGGCCCTGCCCGGCGGAGGCCGTCCCGGTGTGGCCGTGCCCGCAGCCGCTGGTCCCGAAGGCCCGGTCCACCGAGGTGCGCAGCTCGTGCACCAGCAGCCGGTGGGCCAGTCCCGCGTCCGCGAACTCGACTTCGCGCAGCGCCAGCCGGATCCCCTGGAGGGCGTCGTCGCACAGCCTTCTGGCCTCGGTGAGGGAGGTCCCGGTGGCGGTGAGCGGGTTCCAGGCTCCCGCCGCGGCGTCCGCGGCCCGGTCCTCCACGGCGTCCAGCAGGTGCGCCAGCCGGCCGAAGTACCGGCCCGCCTCGGCGAGTGCGGGGGCGTTGTCCGGCCGTCCGGCCAGTTGCGCGGTATGCGCGAAGGCGGCGGCCGTCGCGGTCTCGGTCGGCTCCGTCACCACGAGCACGGGCGTACCCGGGCCGGCCAGCGTCTCGATGCCCGTCTGCCGGTCCACGGCGTCGACGAGCACCGCCGTGTCGAAGCCGAGCGAGGCCCCGGTGCGGGCACCGGCCCGGTCCCAGCCGCGGGCCACCTTGCGCGCGGCGGCGGCGATGGGGGCGCGGGCCAACAGGCCGTCCCGGTCGGCCACGTGGTCCCGCACCTTGGCGGAGGCCAGGACGAGCGAGACCGCGGCCGCGAGCCGAGCGCCTTCACCGTTGGCCACCGGGGCGGTGCGCATTCCGCGCAGTGGACAGGGTCCCGCGGTCCGCCGGGCGCCGGGAGCGGGACCGGACTGAGCCTCCGTCAGAACGGAGACGAGCAACCCGTCGTAGTTGGTGACGATCCTGGCGAACTGGCCGTGGTCCCCCCGAAGTGCCAGGCACAGCCCGCAAAGATGGGCCATCCACTCCGTCTTGAACCTGTCCCCCAGCCGGTGCGTGCAAGGCCTGACGATGCCGAACAAATCTGCTTCCCCCGTGTGTCATACGCATGCCTGCCGGGCATCGTATCGAGCCGTGTCCTTCACCCGTACGCCCCCACCGGCCACCCGTACGGAGGCACCAGTCGTATTTTCACTCAGTCAGCAGTACTAGCCACCAAATTCCTTGACGGTGCAACGGATGTTCTGCACCAGTACCGTCACGAAAACCCTGCGCGGCGACTATCCACTTGGCGCGTTGTCAGCATCATGGACGACCATAGGGGCAGCGGAGAGAAGACAGATGACCGCACGGTGAAAGGAGGCGTCCATGGGTTCGGTGCGCAAGGCGAGTGCCTGGCTTGGTCTCGTGGAAGACAGCGACGACGAGCGTTACTACGACGACGACTACGCGGAGGCGGCTCAGGGCTCGGTGGCCGGACCCGGCGAGCAGTGGGTCACCGACCCCCGCGTCAGGGTGGCCTCCGAGTCGGCGGTCGACCAGGGCCGCCGGATCGCGACGGTCACCCCGGACGGCTTCCGTGACGCGCGTGGCATCGGCGAGCTGTTCCGCGAGGGCGTCCCGGTGATCGTGAACCTGTCGTCGATGGACCCGAGCGACGCGAAGCGCGTGGTCGACTTCGCGGCCGGACTGACCTTCGGGCTGCGCGGATCGATCGAGCGGGTGGCGACCAGGGTCTTCCTGCTGACCCCGGCCGACACCCAGGTGGTGAACGGCGAGCCCGGCGGCCGCTCACGCGACTTCTTCAACCAGAGCTGAGCAGGGCCCTCACCGGAAGGCGTCCAGCCCGGTGAGCGCCTTACCCAGCACCAGCTGGTGCATCTCGACGGTGCCCTCGTAGGTGAGGACCGATTCGAGGTTGGTGGCGTGCCGCATGACGGGATATTCGAGGGAGATCCCGTTGGCACCCAGGACGGTCCGCGCGGTCCGACAGATCTCGATGGCCTCGCGGACGTTGTTGAGCTTGCCGAAGCTGATCTGCTCCGGCCGCAGGGTGCCCGCGTCCATCCGCCGGCCCAGGTGGTGGGCGAGCAGGATCCCCTTGTGGAGCTCCAGCGCCATGTCCGCGAGCTTGGCCTGCGTGAGCTGGAAGCCGCCGATCGGCTTTCCGAACTGCTCCCGCGTCTTCGCGTAGCCGAGCGCGGACTCGAAACTGGCGCGCGCCGCGCCCATGGCTCCCCAGATGATCCCGTACCGCGCGTGGCTGAGGCAGCCGAGCGGACCCTTGAGGCCGGTGACCTCCGGAAGGACCGCGTCCGCGGGCAGCCGTACGTCGTCCAGCACCAGCTCGCTGGTCACGGAGGCGCGCAGCGACCACTTGTGCTTGATCTCCGGTGCGCAGAAGCCGGCGGTGTCGGTGGGCACCGCGAACCCGCGGATCCCCTCGTCGGTCTGCGCCCAGACCACGGCGACCGCCGCGACGGAACCATTGGTGATCCACATCTTGCGGCCGTTCAGCACCCAGTCGCCGCCGTCCCGCTTCGCGTGGGTACGCATGGCGGCGGGGTCGGAGCCGACGTCGGGCTCGGTCAGCCCGAAGCAGCCGATCAGCTCGCCGGCGGCCATGCCGGGCAGCCAGCGCTGCTTCTGCTCCTCGGAGCCGTACTTCCAGATCGCGTACATGGCGAGGGAACCCTGTACGGAGACCAGCGAGCGGATGCCGGAGTCGGCGGCCTCCAGCTCCAGGCAGGCGAGGCCGTACTGGACCGCGCTGGCGCCCGCGCACCCGTAGCCGGTCAGCGACATCCCGAGCGCCCCGAGCGCGCCGAGCTCCCGGGCCAGCTCCCGGATGCCGGGGAGCTCGCCGCTCTCGTACCACTCGGCGATGTGCGGCAGGACGCGGTCGGCGGCCCAGCCGCGGACGGAGTCACGGATGGCGAGGTCCTCGGGGCCGAGGAGCTCGTCGAGCCCGAGCGGATCGTGGGGCAGGAACGCGGACACGGGGCCTCCCGGCGGCCTGAGTCGGTCGGAGCCCTGCCGTGGGCGGCCTGACGGCCGCCTGCTGCGGGGTGGCTGCGCGGGCCGTCCGCTGCGGGTCGGCAGCCTGCGCGGCCGGGCCCGGCGGGCAGAACCTGGCAGCGCGGGTCGTGCGCTGCACTGCGGACGCTAGACGCCAAGATCCCCCTCGTCCACCCCCACCCCCCGGGGGGAGGCACCGCGCGAAGTCCGACCCGCCCCTCACCCCACCGCCGACCGACGACCCCCCACCCTCAGCCCTGTCGGCGTTCGAGGCGCCCCTCACCCCCACCGGAAGCGAAGCCCCGCTCCTCAGCGCTCACGATGCCGCACACGGCCCGGCACCGAGCCCACCCTCAGCTCCATCGCCGTTCGGGGCGCCTCACCCCCGCCGAACTTGAGGCGCGGGGTCGAGGGCGGAGCCCCGGTCCTCAGCGCTCACCATGCCGCACAGGCCCCGGAATCGAGCCCATCTTCAGCCCCGCCCGGGGGCACCTCGCAGCGGTAGCTGGGGGAGTTTGAGGTGCGGGGTCCGGGGCGGAGCCCCGGCAGGGGCGGCGCAGCGGCGCTCGGCCCCCGGCGGGAGGGGCCGAGCGAGCAGGGGTCAGCTCGGACGGCCCGACAGGCTGCCCGCGGCCGGGTCCGGATGGGCCGGGGCGGGGATCCTCGCGGCGCGCGGCGCAGCCGGACCGGCAGCCGGTCCGGCAGCCGACTCGGCACTCGGCTCCGCGGACGTCTGCGCCGGGAGCCGTACCGCCTCGCCCTCGGCCTCGGCCTCCCCGCACTCCATCACCCGCGGCAGCTTCAGCGCCATCACCGCCCCCGCCAGCAGCAGCCCCGCGCTGACCAGCAGGGTGACGTGCAGCCCGTACACGAAGGAGTGCCGGGCCGCGGCGTAGAGGGATTCGCCCGCCGGTCCGCCGAGGTGCGCGGCGATCTGGTAGGCCTCGCCCAGCGAGTTCCCCGCGCCCGCCGAGTCGGCCTCCGACACCCCCGGCACTCCCACGAGCCCCGGCGCGTACGCGGCGTTCATGACGCTGCCCAGCAGCGCGATGCCCATGCCCGCGCCGAGCTGGTACGAGGTCTCGCCGATCGAGGCCGCGCCGCCCGCGGTGGCGGCCGGTGCCTCGCTCAGCATGGACTCGTACGCGGCGAAGAGCGTGGTCTGGAGCCCGAAGCCGAGCAGGACGAAGCCGACGGTGAGCAGCACGGGCCGGTCCTGCTGGCCCATGAACGTCAGCAGCAGCACGGCGAACGCGGTCAGCAGGAAGCCCAGCGAGACCATCTTGCGCGGGCCGACCCGCGCCAGGGTGTAGGACCCGGTGGCGCCCGCGGCCATGGCGGCGAAGGTGAGCGGCAGCAGCCGCAGGCCGGTCTCCAGCGGGCTGAGGTGCAGCACCAGCTGGAGGTACTGGACGGCGATCAGCTCCAGGCCGACGAGGGCCAGCATGGCGAGCACGATGCAGCCGACGGAGGTCGAGAAGGCAACGCGGGAGAACATCCGCATGTCGATGAGCGGATGCGGACGCCGCTTCTGGCGCCGCACGAAGAGGATGAGCAGGGCGGCACCGATCGCCAGCGGGACCAGCGCCTGCGGGTCGAGCAGGTCCCGCTCGGCTCCCAGCCGCTTGACCCCGAGTACCGATCCGAGCACGCCGGCGGCGGCCGTCAGCGCGCCGACCACGTCCCAGGGCCCGTTCGAGGATCCCTTGGACTCGGGCAGCAGCCAGCGGCCGAGGGGCAGGATCAGGGCCATCAGCGGGATGTTGATGAGGAAGACCGAGCCCCACCAGTAGTGCTGGACGAGGAAGCCGCCGAGTACGGGGCCGCTGGCGGCTCCGATGGCGGCGACGGCCGTCCAGATGCCGATGGCGAGGGCCCGCTCCCGCCGGTCGGGGAAGACCTGGCGCAGGATCGACAGGGTGGCGGGCATGATCATCGCGCCGCCGATGCCGAGCAGGGCGCGGGCGGCGATGAGGACCTGGGCGTTGTCGGCGAGGGCCGCGATGGCGGAGGCCACGCCGAAGAGTCCGTAGCCGAGGAGGAGGACGCGGCGGCGGCCGACCCGGTCGCCGAGGGTGCCGAAGAGGATCAGCAGTGCGGCGCAGACCAGCGGGTAGGCGTCGACGATCCAGAGGAGTTCGATCGAGCCGGGGCGCAGGTCCTCGGTGAGGGAGGGGACGGCGACGTGCAGGATCGTCGCGTCGAGCGCGACGAGGACCAGGCTGACGCACAGGACCGCCAGCACGAGCCAGCGGTTCGCCCCGCCGGAGGCCGCGTGGAGCCGCTGCCAGGGGGAAGGGTTCCTGTCGCCGACCACGTTCGTCCCCGACATGCATGTACCTCCCAGGTGATCCCTCGCGCTCGGCGGACCAGCGTCGTCTGGAGCCACGGGGAGTGTTGCGCTCTGCGGCTTCCTACGGGGTCCGGCATCGACACACGAGTTGAACGGTCAGCGTACGCGAGTTCGCCTGTCCGACACGTGGTCAAGCTCTCATCACGGCGGCGGCGGCGGTGTGGTGTACGCCACTCGCCCCACACCCTCCTTCCCCCCTGTACACGCACGCTCACGGCACGTGGTTCTCGATCGGTCCGCGAGCCCCCGCCCCCGATAATCATGCCCGTGAAAGATCTTGGATTTCGCCGGGCCGCGCCCGCGCTGGCCGTCTTCGCGGCGGTCCGGCTGCTCGGGCTGGCCGTGCTCGGCGGATGGGGGGCGGCCGTCGGCAGCAGCCCGCACACGCTGTTGTCGGCCCGCTGGGACTCGCTCTGGTACGCACGCGTCGCCGCCGAGGGGTACGGGTACGAGGTGGTCCTCCCGAACGGGGACGTCCACTCCAATCTGGCCTTCTTCCCGCTGCTTCCCTGGCTGGAGCGGGTGGTGGCGGCCGCGTCCGGGCTCTCGTACGGCTCCGCGGGCCTGGTGGTGTCGGCGGTCGCGGGGCTCGCCGCCGCCTGGGGGATCTTCGCGGTGGCCGATCTCCTCCACGGCCGCCGGGCCGGGGTGCTGGCGGTCGCGGCCTGGGCCGCGCTGCCCGTCGGCATCGTGCAGTCCATGGCGTACAGCGAGTCGCTGTTCACCGCGCTGGCGGTCTGGGCGCTGTACGGGGCCCTGCGCGGCCGGTGGCTGACGGCGGGGCTGCTCGCGGCCGGGGCGGGACTGACCCGCCCGGTCGGTGCGGCGGTGGTCGCGGCGGTGTGGGTGGCCGTCCTCGTGGCCCGGCGGCGCGGGGAGCGGTCCTGGCGGCTGGCCGGCGGCGCGCTGCTGGCTCCGCTGGGAGCCGGGGCGTACGTGCTGTGGGTCGGCGCGCACACCGGGGAGGGCCTGTTCGGGTACCTGGACGTGCAGGGCGGCTGGGGCAACGGCTTCGACGGGGGCTGGGCCTTCGCCCGGTTCATCGGGGCGAAGCTGGCGTCGTCGGCGTTCGCGGCCGGGGTCGGGCTGCTCGCCGGAGTCGCGCTGGTGCTGTGGCTGTACGGGCGGTGCGTACGGCAGCGGCAGCCCGCGCCGTTGCTCGTGTACTGCGGGATCGTCGTGGCACTGGCGCTGTGCGCGTCCGGGTACTTCGGCTCCAAGCCCCGGCTGCTGCTGCCGGCGTTCCCGCTGCTGCTGCCGGTCGCCGTGGCGATGGCCCGGTGGAGCACCCGCCGGGCGGCCCTGGTGCTGGGCGCGGTGTCCGTGGCGTCGGCGGTCTACGGGGCGTTCTGGCTGAACGGCTCGGGGCCTCCGTAGGACGCGTCGACCGGGCGCACCGACCGGGCGCACCGACCGACATAACGGAATAGATCATTCCTATTCCTCTTCGAGCAAGGGAATCGACCTTGACCGATAAAGCCCGGTTAAGTCTGCGGGGTGAATTCCGGGACGGTGGATCGGACCTGCTCCAAGGACTGCCGAAATACCGTGAATTAAGTCCCGCGTGAGACCAACTCCACATCACATGGTCATCACAAAGCCCGCGGTTCGCCCGGGTCGCCCATCGACGCGCGGTAACGTCGATTGAGTGCGTACCGACCAAATCCCGGCCCGTCTGGAGCGGGTCTTCGCCCGACTGGACCGGGAACCAGAGCGACCGGCTCATCTGCAAACCCCGCAGATGAGCCGGCACCGCGTCGTGCTCCTGGGATCGACCCTCGTGTTCTATCTCGCGATCGTGGTGGCCGTGCTGACCACGTCCTGGCTCGTCCGCCTGGACTGGCAGATCATGTTCTTCCGGCCCTACGAGCAGTGGCCGCAGCTGCACGCCTTCCTCGACTACCTCGTCGTGCTCGGCCAGCGCGGACCCACCGCGGTGATGGTCGCCGCCTGGCTCGGCTGGCGCTCCTGGCGCCAGCACACGCTGCGCCCGCTGATCACCCTCGGCGTGGCGCTGCTGCTGCTCAACATCACCGTCGGGTCGGTCAAGCTCGGCCTCGGCCGGCTCGGCCCGCACTACGCCACCGAGATCGGCTCCGCCGAGCTCTTCGCGGGCGGCGATATATTCCCTTCCGGCCACACCGCCAACGCCGTCGTGACCTGGGGAATCCTGGCCTACCTGGCCTCCACCACGGTCACCCGGCGGGTGCTGTCCGTGGTGTCCGCCGTCGTCTCCCTGAGCGTCGGCGCCACCACCGTGTACCTGGGCACGCACTGGGTCAGCGACGTCCTGCTCGGCTGGTCCGCGGGTCTGCTGATCCTCCTGGCGCTCCCCTGGTTCGAGCCGGTCATCGCCCAGGCCGAGGCCTACGTCTTCGGAGTGCGCGAGCAGCTGCGCCGCCACCTGGAGACCGGGCGCGTGTCCGGACCGGTCGCGGTCGCGCTCACCCCGCTGCTCTCGGCGGGCGGCAAGTGGCAGCTCCAGCTCACCTCCGACGCCGTCGAGGAACCCGCCCCCGCGCCCGCTCCGGCGCCTGCCACGGCCTTGGCGGTCACGGCATCGGCGGCCACCACGGCCGGCGCCCAGAGCGCCGGCCCCGCCGGGCACTCCCCGGCGGCCCGGCCCGCCGCACACCTGGCCGGACGGCCGCACCTGATCCGGTCCGAGCGGACCCCGGTCACGCCCGTCGGCGGCCGCCGCCCGGCGCACGGCGAGCGGGCCGCCACCACCCGCGGGGCCGCCGCCCAGCCGGTCACCGGCGGCTGAACCACAGCCCGCGGGGCGGTACGCACCCCTCCCCCGCGGCACCGAGGCGGGCCCGGTCACCGACCGGGCCCGCCTCGTCCGTTCACGGACCGCCGCCCGGAACCACCGTCAGCGCCACGCCCGGACGTTCGTCCGTCCCGGGTCACACTTGTGTCACGGAATGTCGACAACCGTGGGCCATCTGGGGACAGTCCGCGCAATTGTTTTCCGGGCCGCGACACGCCCTCCGCAGAGATTCTTTGGGATTTCCGCCAATGAACGGGAATTCCGGTCGGACATTTCCACGGCGGTGGACCGGACCAAGGCGAACTCACCTCAGGTTCACTACATTTCCTTCACCGCCGCCGACTCCACGGCCCGCCCCAGGAGATCCCGCGCCGCCTTGATCCGCTCGGTCAGCTCCGGCGGCTCGACGACCTCGAACTCACAGCCGAGCAGCATGACATGAATCACCAGAACATCGAGGTTCACCGCCCCCGTGCGCAGCAGGCAGCTGCTCTCGTCGATCGGCACCAGGGCGCCCGCGCTCGGCCCGATGATCTCTGCCGCCCGCTGCACCGGGATCTTCAGCCGTACCACCGCCCGGGCCGCGTACGCGCGCTGGGCCACGCCCTGGGAGACGTACGCGGCCAGGTCCTCGGCGGGCCCGGGGCGCGGGGTGAACCGCGGGCCGTGCGGCGCTCTGGGCTCGATCCGGTCGGCGCGGAAGGTGCGCCAGGCCTCCCGGTCCAGGTCCCAGGCGACCAGGTACCAGCGCCGCTCGGTGCACACCAGCCGGTGCGGCTCGACGGTGCGGCGCGTGACGTTGCCCTCGTGGTCCCGGTACCCGAAGCGCAGCCGCTCGCTGTCCCGGCAGACGGAGGCGAGCTCGGTCAGGACGGAGGCGTCGACCATGGAACGCTCCGGCCCGCGCAGCATCGGCACCGTGAACTCGTTCAGCGCGGAGACCCGGCGCCGCAGCCGGCCGGGCAGTACCTGTTCGAGCTTCGCGAGGGCCCGTACGGACGCCTCCCCGATCCCCTCGACCCCGTTCCCGGCGGCGGTCCGCAGCCCGACCGCGACGGCCACGGCCTCGTCGTCGTCCAGCAGGAGCGGCGGCAGCTGGGCTCCCGCCCCCAGCTGGTACCCGCCGCCGGTGCCGGGACTGGCGTTCACCGGATACCCGAGCTCCCGCAACCGGTCCACGTCCCGCCGGACCGTACGCGGGGTCACGCCGAGCCGCTCCGCGAGATCTGCCCCGGTCCAGCCGCGGTGGGCCTGCAACAGCGACAGCAGGCGCAACAGTCGTACGGAGGTCTCCAGCATGTCCCGAGTCTGCCAGCGCCCCCGCGGCCGGCCGCCGGAGGGACCGGACCCGCGTCAGGGCCGGTACGGGAGCAGGGGTACGTCGAAGCTGGTGGCGCCTCCGGTCAGGGGGCGCCACCACCAGCAGCAGGGATTCAAGGGATTCAGCAGCCCGGCACCGACGTATTGCCGCTGATCTTGACCAGCGCGCACAGCGTCTTGACCGAGACCTTCCAGACACCGTCCTGGAGGACCGCGGTCCCCTTGCTGCCGGGCAGCGCCGGGGTGCCGCCGACGAGCAGGTCGTACGTCACCTGCGCCTCCTGGGACGAGGTGAAGTCGACGCCGGTCACTTTGGCGGACGACTTGGCGGCATTGGGATCGGCGGCGAAGGCGGTCAGGAGGGGCTTGAGGGTGTCACCGTTCTCCAGCACACCGGCCTTCTGGTCGGTGGAGGCCTCGGGGTCGAAGAAGGTCGTCCAGTTCTTCTCGACCTGCGCCTTGGCGGCCGCCGGGTCGGCGGGCTCGGGCATCTCCGTCGTGGGCACGACGGGCACCACGACCGGTGGTGAGCTCGTACTCGTGCTCGTACCCGTACCGGCCTCGTCTCCGGAATCGGAGGCACATCCCGCGGCGGCGGGTACGAGGAGAAGCACCGCTGCCGCCGCCCACGCGGCGGTGTGGGGGGTTCTGCTCAGGACCATCTGGCTCACCACCGGTGTCCGAGCGAGCCGGTCGGCTCGACGTTTTCAGCGTGGGTGCCTTCCGGGCATAGCGCAAGAAATAGGCGGCCGAGCGCGGCCGAGCGCGTGCCGCCCCTTCCGGTCGGGCCCGGTTGCCCTCGCCCCGCTTCCTGTCGATCCGCTTCCGGTCGGTCCCGTGCCCCGCCCGACCCGCGGGACGGCCCCGCAGTCCAGGTGCCCGCGCTCGCGGTGGTCCTGCCGTCGCTGGTGTCTCGGCGCCGGGCTCACCGCTGCGCACCGACACCACGGTGCTGCTGCTCGACGAGCCCCGGAGTCGCCGACCGGGCGGGAGCGGGCGTCGGGGCAGGCGGCACGGCCACCGGAGGAGCCGTGACCGGAGTGGGGGCGGCGGAACCGGAAGGCGTCGGCGCGGGAACAGCCGGAGGGAGGGTCGACGCCGGTGGAGGAGGAGTAGGCAGAGGTGTAGGAGTGGGCGTGGGCGTGGGAGTCGGTGCGGGCGTAGGAGTCGGTGCGGGCGTAGGAGCGGGAGCGTGGTCGGCCGCGGGCAGCGCCAGCAGCATGCCGGCCGCGAGCCTCTGGGGGGTCTCCCCGATCACCGCCCGGTTCGCCTCGTACAGCGCCTGCCACCCGCCCTTCACCCGGTGCCGACGCGCGATCGACACCAGCGTGTCCCCGCCCCGCACCACATGCATCCGGCCCGCGAGCCCGTACCGCTTCGAGCACACCGGCCACGCTTCCCACCCCTGGGTGCCCAACACGCCCTCAGCGACCCGGATCTGCTGTTCCCGGCTCGCCAGGTCGGCGCGCCGCGCGAAGAGCAGCCCGCCGTACTCCTCCCAGGTCGGCTGCCGGAACTGCAGCCCGCCGTAGAAGCCGTTGCCGGTGTTGACGGCCCATCGCCCGCCGCTCTCGCAGTCGGCCACGCAGTCCCAGGGCCACTCCCCGCCCGGTCCGCAGTCACCGGGCCCGTCCCCGATCACGCCGGACGAGCCGGGGTGCGCCGCACCGGCCGGGCCGGGCGCGGGCGGCGGCGGAGCCGCGGCCGCGCCCGGCGGCAGCACGAGGACCAGCGCGGTGGCGGCGGCGGCCACCGGCGCGGCCCAGCTGTTCCGGAGGTTGGGCATCGGGTCACGCTACGCAGCCCCGCACCGGCTCCCGGACCGCCACGCGGTGTGCCCCCGCGTCCCACCCGGTCGGCCGACGCACCCCGCCTCCCGAAATGACCATCCCCGACTATCAACTGCGCACAAGCAGAAAAGAGTTGGCACGAAAAGGAAGCTCCGATCGGCCGGTTCACTCGTCCGGGGGCCTGGTTCGATTCCGTTCCCTCCAATGGCGTGACCCCGGCCGCCGCTCCCCCGTTGAGCCCGGCGAGCCGGGAACCACCCCGGCCCCGCACGTATGCCGAGACGGGCCGGCCGCACCGGCCGCCCGTCGCCTAGTCCGAGGAGCCACCCCGTGCCGCGCATGCTCGACGTCAGTGATGAGGTACGTGCCGAGATCGGTGACGAAGAAGCCGACAGGCTGCTCGTCGGCGAGGACGCGCCGCGCAGTTACGACTGCACCTCCTGCCGCACCCCGGGCGACCCCGAGAGCGACCGGACCAGCACGGTGCTGTTCGTCGGCGAGGAGACCGCCGTCCTGGCCTTCGCCCACGCCACCTGCATCCCCTCCCAGGTCGTCTCCGTCTCCGAGGAGCAGCTCCAGGGCGCCGTCCGCAGCATCACGAATGACAGCCCGGCCCCCGCCGAGCCCGTCATCGGCGGCGGCCCGCAGAACGTGCCGGGCGGCCAGGCCGTCCTCGGCATCACCAGCGGCCTGGTCCTGATCGGCGGGGAGCTGCACCCGGCCCTGGTGGTCGAGCCGACCGCGCGGATCGCCCGCCCCGGCAGCGACGGCCCCGGCGACGACTTCCTGCCGCTCCTGATCGAGCAGGGCTTCATGCCGGTCACGGACACGGCCGAGGTGCCCTCCGCCCTGAACGGATGGTCGGTCCTGCTCGTCGGCGGCCAGCTGCACGCCGTACTCCAGCCGGGCACCGAGGGCGGCGGTCAGGTCGCCTGGTGGCAGGCGCACCAGGCGCTGTCGGTGACCGAGGGCTGGCGGGCCGCCGTCAACAAGACCCAGCGCGTCCTGATCTACGCCGCCCCGTTCGGCTCGATCGGCCAGCAGCGCCGCGAGGACCTGCTGCGGGACGCTCTGGACAAGGCCGCCGCCGCGGGCAAGCTCGTGGCCGCCTCGATGCCCCTGGCCGGTACGCCGGGCGCCTGAGCCCCTTCGCCTGAGCCCCTTCGGCAGACCCCTTGTCCGGCCCCTTCGGACTCCCAAGTGGCCGTCGGCCCCCGCTCAGGGGGCCCGGCGGCGTGCGCCGGGGGTGCGCGGTCCGTCCCGCGCACCCCCGGCGATCTGCGTTTTCCGCCCGGTCACCCCGCATCCGCAGGGCGCCGGTTTCGTTGGCTGATACGTGCATTCATACGACTCCTCCCGCGCCCCGTCCTACTCGAGCACCGTTCCCCCGATGCGCCCCGCACGGGACCGGGACAGCGCTCCGGCCGCCTCGCACACGCCGATCTACGACACGCTGTACTCGGAGTACCTGCGCGCCTTCCGGGCCCTGCCGGGAGACCGCACGGGCGAAGAGGACCTCGGCTTCACGTCCTTCTCGTACGGCGGCGCGTACAGCGGCGGCACCAGCGGCGGCGCCAGCGGTGCCACCGGCGGCGGCAACGGCTGGAACGGTTCCTCATGGCAGCAGACCGAGAGCTGGCAGCCGTCGTACACCCCGCAGCCGGCGTACTCGTACTCCTACGCCGGCCAGGGCACGGGCGGCCCCGGATACGCCGGCGGGCGACAGCACCAGACCGGGATGCAGCACATCCCGGCGGCCCTGCCGCCCGCTCCGCGCCGGGGCTACTGACCCCGGGACGCCGTACTACTTCTTCTTGTGCTGGGCGCCGCGCTTCTCGCGCACGCGCACCGAGATGTGGATCGGGGTGCCCTCGAAGCCGAACTCCTCACGCAGCCGGCGCTCGATGAAGCGCCGGTAGCCGTGCTCCAGGAAGCCGGAGGCGAAGAGGACGAACCGCGGCGGCTTGCTGCCCGCCTGGGTGCCGAACAGGATGCGGGGCTGCTTGCCGCCACGGACCGGGTGCGGGTGCGCGGCGACGACCTCGCCGAGGAAGGCGTTCAGGCGGCCGGTGGGGACGCGCGTCTCCCAGCCCGCGAGAGCGGCCTCGATCGCCGGGACCAGCTTCTCCATGTGGCGGCCGGTGAGCGCCGAGACGTTCACCCGGGGCGCCCAGGCGACCTGCTGCATCTCGGTCTCGATCTCGCGCTCGAGGTAGTAGCGGCGCTCCTCGTCGAGCTCGTCCCACTTGTTGTACGCGATCACGATCGCGCGGCCCGCCTCGACGGCCATCGTGATGATGCGCTGGTCCTGGACGCTGATGTTCTCGGTCGAGTCGATCAGGATGACCGCGACCTCCGCCTTCTCGACGGCGGCGGCCGTGCGCAAGGAGGCGTAGTAGTCGGCGCCCTGCTGGAGGTGGACGCGCTTGCGGATGCCCGCGGTGTCCACGAACTTCCAGGTGATGCCGCCGAGCTCGATCAGTTCGTCGACCGGGTCGCGGGTGGTGCCGGCCATCTCGTTGACGACGACACGGTCCTCCTTCGCGACCTTGTTGAGCAGCGAGGACTTGCCGACGTTCGGGCGGCCGATCAGCGCGATGCGGCGCGGGCCGCCGGGGGCGGCGGCGCCGAAGGTCTGCGCGGGGGCGTCCGGAAGGGCTTCCAGGACCGCGTCCAGCATGTCTCCGGTGCCGCGCCCGTGCAGGGAGGAGACCGGGTGCGGCAGGCCGAGGCCGAGGGACCACAGCGAGGCCGCGTCGGACTCGCCGCTCTGGCCGTCGACCTTGTTGGCGCACAGCACGACGGGCTTGCCGGCCCGGCGCAGCAGCTTGACGACGGCCTCGTCGGTGTCGGTGGCGCCGACCTTGGCGTCGACGACGAAGACGACCGCGTCGGCGGTCTCGATGGCGTATTCGGCCTGGGCGGCGACGGAGGCGTCGATGCCGAGGACGTCCTGCTCCCAGCCGCCGGTGTCGACGACCTTGAAGCGGCGGCCGGCCCATTCGGCCTCGTACGAGACGCGGTCGCGGGTGACGCCGGGCTTGTCCTCGACGACCGCCTCACGGCGGCCGATGATCCGGTTCACCAGGGTCGACTTGCCGACATTGGGCCGGCCGACGACGGCGAGGACGGGCAGCGGGCCGTGGCCCGCCGCCTCGATCGCGCCTTCGACGTCCTCGATGTCGAAGCCCTCTTCCGCGGCGAGCTCCATGAACTCCGCGTACTCGGCATCGCCAAGTGCTCCGTGGTCGTGCTGGTCGTTCATGAAGTCCGTTCCTCGTCGTTCGTGGTGATCGGTGGCACCCGCGCAGCGCGGTTCCACTACTAGGTCAAGTCTCGCTCAGCGCCCGGTGAGGCGCTTGGCATCGGCCAGGTGGGCGGTCAGCCGGTCCTGGATGCGTACGGTGGCCTCGTCCAGCGCGGTACGGGTACGGCGGCCACTGCCGTCCCCCGCGTCGAAGGCCGAGCCGAAGACGACGTCGACCCGGCTCTTGAAGGGCGGCAGTCCCTTGACCAGCCGGCCCCGGGCCTCGGTGCTGCCCAGCACCGCGACGGGCACGATGGGCGCGCCGCTGCGGACCGCGAAGTACGCGAGGCCCGCCCGCAGCGAGGCGAAGTCGCCATCGCCCCGGGTGCCCTCGGGGAAGATCCCCAGGGCGCCGCCGTTGTCGAGCACGCCCAGGGCGCGGCTTATCGCCGTCCGGTCGGCTCCACCGCGGTCCACCTTCACCTGCCCGATCCCTTCGAGGAAGGGGCCGAGCGGGCCGACGTACGCCTCCTTCTTGATCAGGAAGTGCAGAGGTCGCGGGGCGGTGCCCATCACCATCGGGCCGTCGATGTTGTGCGAGTGGTTCACCGCGAGGATCACGGGGCCCGAGGCGGGCACCTTCCAGGCGCCGAGCACGCGCGGCTTCCACAGCCCGTACATGAGCCCGATGCCGATGCGCCTGCCGACCGCCGCACCCTTGAGGGAGGGCGTTTCGCTCACCTGCGGCCCGCCCGCTTCTCAGTGTCTTCGGTCGCGCTCCGCCTCGACTCCGCTCCGGCCGAGTGCTCAACCACCAGTGTAACGACGCACTCGATGACCTGTTCGAGGCTGAGCTCGGTGGTGTCCACCTCGACGGCGTCGTCGGCCTTGGCGAGCGGGGAGGTCTTGCGGCCGGAGTCGGCCGCGTCGCGCTTGATCAGCGCCTCCCTGGTGGCCGCGAGGTCCACGGCCCCGGCCTCCTTGCCCCGCAGCTCGCCGCTGCGGCGCGCGGCGCGCGCCTCGGGGGATGCGGTCAGGAAGATCTTGATGTCGGCGTCGGGCAGGACGGTGGTACCGATGTCCCGCCCCTCGACGACGATCCCGCCGTCCGCCTCGGCGGCGATGGAGCGCTGGAGTTCGGTGATCAGGGTGCGCACCTCGGGGACGGCGCTGACCGCGCTGACCTTGGAGGTGACCTCCTGGGTCCGGATCGGTCCCGTGGCGTCCAGGCCGTCCACGGTGATCGTGGGAGCGGCCGGATCGGTACCGGACACGATGGCCGGCTTGCCCGCCGCGACCGCGATGGCATGCGGGTCGTCGGTGTCGACGCCGTTGGTGATCATCCACCAGGTGATGGCCCGGTACTGGGCACCGGTGTCCAGGTAGCGCAGCCCGAGCTTGGCGGCCACGGCCTTGGAGGTGCTGGACTTGCCCGTGCCGGAGGGACCGTCGATGGCGACGATCACGGCGGACGGAGCTGCGGTTTCCACGGTGCGGGCACCTTCCTGGTTGCGCGTACGTGTCCGGGCGCGGCAAAGCGCCCCTGCCCAAGGTTACCGGCCCCCGGCACCGCCCGATCCCGGCCGTCACGCCCGGCGGCGCTTCAGGCGCCGGGGCCCGGGACGCAGCCCTGATCCACGGCTCGCCGGCGCCTCGGGCGCGGAGCCCCGTCCACGCCTCGCGGGCGCTTCAGCGGTGGGGGGCTGGGGGGGCTCAGGCTGAGCCCGTCCACGCTCTGGGGGCGCCTCAGGCGCGGCGTTCCCGGGGGCAGCCCCTCATCGGCGTCGCGCCCCGCCTACTGCTGGCGCAGCGCCCAGCCCCGCTCCCGCAGCTCGGCGGTGAGGGCGGCCGCCGCTCGCGGCTCCACCATCAGCTGCACGAGCCCCGCCTGCTGGCCCGTCGCGTGCTCGATCCGTACGTCCTCGATGTTGACCCCGGCCCGCCCGGCGTCGGCGAAGATCCTCGCCAGCTCGCCCGGCTGGTCGCTGATGAGGACGGCCACCGTCTCGTACACGGTGGGCGCCGCGCCGTGCTTGCCCGGCACCCGGACCCGCCCCGCGTTGCCCCGCCGCAGCACGTCCTCGATGCCCGCCGCGCCCCCGCGCCGCTTGTCCTCATCGGCCGACTGGAGGCCCCGTAGGGCTTCCACGGTCTCCTCCAGGTCCGCCGCGATCCCGGAGAGGACATCGGCCACCGGCCCCGGATTGGCGGAGAGAATCTCCACCCACATCCGCGGATCGGACGCCGCGATGCGCGTCACGTCCCGGATCCCCTGCCCGCACAGCCGGACCGCCGTCTCGTCGGCCTCCTCCAGCCGCGCCGCGACCATGCTCG
Source organism: Streptomyces sp. NPDC003038 (assembly GCF_040611115.1). Lineage (NCBI taxonomy): Bacteria > Bacillati > Actinomycetota > Actinomycetes > Kitasatosporales > Streptomycetaceae > Streptomyces > Streptomyces sp. NPDC003038. Next base: position 39,393 of record NZ_JBEXNN010000028.1, on the reverse strand, counting down.
ACACCAGCTGAGGCGTGTGCGAGACCAACGCCACCGCCCGGTCGTGGGCGTCCGCGTCCATCACCACCGGTACCGCCCGGCACAGCGCCACCAGCTCCAGCGCGAGGTTCAGCACCTCGTGGTCCGTGTCCCGGGTCGGGGTCAGCACCCATGGCCGGCCCTCGAACAGGTCCGCCGTGGCCGCCAGCGGTCCCGAGCGCTCCTTGCCCGCCATCGGGTGCGTGCCGATGTACGCCGTGACGTCGACCCCGAGCGCCGCGAGCTCCCGGCGCGGACCGGCCTTCACGCTGGCCACGTCCACGTACGCCCGTGCCACTCCCCGCCCGATCACATCCGCCAGGGTCGCGGCCACATGGGCCGGCGGTACGGCGACGATCGCGAGGTCGACCCGGCCCTCCGGGGCCTCGTCCGTGCCGGCGCCGAGCGCGGCCGCCGTGCGGGCCTGGGCCGGGTCGTGGTCGACCAGGTGGACGGTGATCCCGCGGGCGGTCAGGGCGAGCGCCGCGGAGGTGCCGATCAGTCCGGTTCCGATGACGACGGCGGTTCTCACGGTGCGCTCCAGGGTTGCGTGACGGCACGGCGGCGGGACTGCTGCCCAGGGTAGCCAGCGCGGACAGCGCGAGGGCCCGGCGGCCCGCCCGGGGGGCTGCCCTGCCCCTTCGCGGCGGCCCGGGTCGGAGAGCCCGTGCCTCGACGGCGGTGTCGCCCGCCTCCACGACCAGACGGTCCGGCCGGTACCGGACGGACCGGACGGCGTCGCCACGTGTGGTGCGGGCTCTCCCACCCCCGCGGTAGAACGATCGGCATGATCTTCCACATCGTCCCGCTCGCCGACTGGACCGCCGCGCCCCACCGTCCGTACGCCCCGCCCTCGCTCGACTCGGAGGGATTCGTGCACTGCTCGGCGGACGGCCCGACGGCGCTCGCCATCGCCCACGCCGACTACCGGGACGTGCCGGGAACCCTGCTCGCGGTGGAACTGGACGAACGCGTCCTGATCCCTGAGGTCCGCCGGGAGGGTGAATCCGGCGGCCGCTACCCGCATGTCCACGGCCCGTTGAACCGGGACGCCGTGAGCCGCGTGTGGGAGGTCGTACGCACACCCGGCTGTCCTGCCGCACTGGTTCCCTGGCAGCCGGGCCCGTGAAACGGCGCGGCGGGCTTCTCCTGCGGCCCGGCGCAGGCCAGGATGCTGCTTCGCCCATCCGGCCACGAGCGAGGAGACACAGCTATGAGCGAACCCACGCGCACCGCCCGGCGCACGGTACTGGCGGCGAGCGCGGCAGCCCTCGCAGGCAGCGCGCTCACCGCCTGCGGCGGCGGCGGAGAGGACGAGCCCTCGACCGAGCCGGGCACCGCGGCCAATCCGCCCGCGACGGCTCCCAAGGCACTCACCAGCACGGCGGACGTGCCGGTCGGCGGCGGAAGGGTCTTCAAGGAGGAAAAGGTCGTCGTCACCCAGCCCACCGAGGGGTCCTTCCGCTGCTTCACGGCGGTGTGCACCCACCAGGGCTGTCTGGTGAACAAGGTGGAGAACGGCACCATCGACTGCCCCTGCCACGGCAGCAAGTTCCAGATCGCGGACGGTGCGCCGACGGGCGGCCCGGCCACCCGCCCCCTCGCGGAGAAGAACATCACGGTCGCGCCGGACGGCAGTATCTCGCTCGCGTAGCCGCAGGCCGCCCGCCTACGCTCCCCGGATGGACGAACTGACGCTCGTACGGGACCACACGGTCTATCAGTGCGTGATGGGCTCCCGGGCCTTCGGCCTGGCGACGGAGGCGAGCGACACCGACCGGCGCGGTGTCTACCTCGCCCCGACGCCGCTGTTCTGGCGTTTCGAGAAGCCCCCCACCCACGTGGAGGGCCCGCGGGACGAGGAGTTCTCCTGGGAGCTGGAACGCTTCTGCGAACTCGCCCTGCGCGCCAACCCGAACATCCTGGAGTGCCTGCACTCCCCCCTCGTGGAACGGATCAGCCCCGTCGGCGAGGAACTGCTCTCGCTGCGCGAGGCCTTCCTCTCCCGTCACGCCCACACCACCTTCACCCGGTACGCGACCTCCCAGCGCGGCAAACTCCTCGCGGACCTCCGCGTCCACGGCGCCCCCCGCTGGAAACACGCCATGCACCTGCTGCGCCTGCTCCTGTCCTCCCGCGACCTCCTGCGCACGGGCCGCCTCACCATCGACGCGGGCCCGTACCGCGACCGCCTCCTCGCCGTCCGACGCGGCGAACTCACCTGGGACGAGACCGACGCCTGGATGGCCCGCCTCACCGAGGAGAACGAGAGCGCCCTCGCCTCGACCCCCCTCCCCGCGGACCCGGACCACGCCCGCGTCGAGGCCTTCCTGCTGCGCACCCGCCGCGCGTCCGTGCCCGCCTGACGTCACGCGTCCCAGAGGGTTCCGAAGGCGAGGAGTTCGTCGCGGTACTCGATGCGGCCTTCCCAGTCGCGCGGCCAGACGTCCGCGCCGAGGTGGGCGCCCGCGAAGGCGCCGGCCAGGCAGGCGATGGAGTCCGAGTCGCCCGAGGTGCAGGCCGCGCGGCGCAGGGCCGTCAGCGGGTCCTCCGGGAAGAGCAGGAAACACTGGAGGGCGGTGGCCAGGGCCTCCTCCGCGATCCAGCCCTGGCCGGTCGTGAGGCACGGGTCCGTCTCCGGCGAGGGGGTACGGAGCGCCGCGGACAGGCGGTCCAGGACCGCGAGGCATTCGTCCCAGCCGCGGGCGATGAACGACTCCGGCGTCGCGTCCGAGGTCGCGCGCATCCACAGGTCGCCGAGCCAGCGCTGGTGGTAGCGGGTGCGGTTCTCCAGGGCGTAGGAGCGCAGCTGTCCGACCAGGCCCGTCACCTCCGTGCCCTGCGCCAGCAGGTACACCGCCCGCGCCGTCAGGTCGGAGGCCGCGAGCGCCGTCGGGTGGCCGTGGGTGAGGGCCGACTGGAGCTGGGCCGCGCCCGCGCGCTCCTCCTCGGTCCAGCCGGGGACCAGCCCGACGGGGACCACGCGCATGTTCGCGCCGCAGCCCTTGGAGCCGATCTGGCTGGCGTCACGCCAGTCCCGTTCCGGCTGGTCCAGCAGCCGGCAGGCCTCCAGGCAGGTGTTGCCGGGGGCGCGGTTGTTCTCCGGCGAGTGGTACCAGTCGACGTACTCCTCGCGCACCGGCCGGGTCAGCCGCAGCGGACCGATCGGGCCCCTCTCCATGGCCGTCCGTATGCCGCGCGCCAGGGCCAGCGTCATCTGGGTGTCGTCGGTGACGATCGCCGGGCGCGGGAGCTTCATCTCGCGCCACGGGCCGGTCTTGGCCAGGATCGAGGGCACGTCGTTGAACTCCGTCGGGAAGCCGAGGGCGTCCCCCAGGGCCAGACCGATGAGAGCGCCCGTCGCCGCCCGCTTCGTCGTCGTGACCGTCGTGTTCGTCGTGTTCATCGTGTTCATCGCGTAGAACCTTCCGAGGGTCGGAGCAGGGGTGGGTGCAGCGTGGTCGCCGGTCCCGGCCGGTACAGCGCGGCCGGTTTACCGCGGCCGCCGGTCAGCCGGGCGGCTCCCGGTACGGCCTCGACGAAGCCGGGGGTGGCCAGGACCTTGCGGCGGAAGTTCGGGCGGTCCAGGGCGGTGTCCCAGACGGTCTCGTAGACGGCCTGGAGCTCGCCCAGGGTGAATTCGGGCGGGCAGAAAGAGGTGGCCAGGCAGGTGTACTCCAGCTTCGCGCGGACCCGGTCCCGCGCGTCCGCCAGGATCACCGCATGGTCGAAGGCCAGGTCCGGCGCCTCGTGGACGGGCACCCAGCGGGCCCCGTCCGCGTCTCCGCCGCCCTGCTCCGCCGGTTCCGGCAGGTCGGGAACCAGCGCCGTGAAGGCCACCGAGACGACCCGCATCCGGGGATCCCGGTCCGGTTCGCTGTAGGTCCGCAGCTGTTCCAGGTGCAGGGCCGCCACCACGTCCTGCGCCAGGCCGCTCTCCTCGGCGAGTTCGCGGCGGGCGGCCTCCTCCGCGGACTCCCGGGGCAGGATGAAGCCGCCCGGGAGCGCCCAGGCCCCCGCGTACGGCTCCTGGCCGCGCCGGATCACCAGCACGTGCAGGGCCCCGCCGCGCACGGTGAAGACGGCGAGGTCCACGGCCACCGCGAACGGCTCGAAGGCGTGCGGGTCGTAGCCCTTCACCGGCACTCCGGCTGCGTCCGCTGCCGCTCAGGCGACGCCTCCGGCCCGGCCTGCCCCGCCCGGGTCCCCTGCGACTGGGCCCCCTGCGGTGGCTGCGCCTGCGTTTGCGGCGGCTGCGTCTGCTCAGGCAGCGGGTCCGCGAAGTGCCAGCCCTCCGCCAGCAGTTCGTCGACCGCCGCCACCGCCGCCGCGAGCCGCGCCTCGCGGTCCCCCCGTACAACCAGGAAACGCCTCCCGGTGCGCGCGAGTTCCTCCCGGAACCGCCCGGTCATCCAGGGCCTCAGCTGCGGACCGTCCCGCAGCCCGTCGTCCTCGAAGGGCACGTCCGCGTCGTCCGTCAGCAGATACAGGTCCCGCCGCGTGAGACCGGCGATCTTCTCGACCTCCTCGCTGCGCCTTCCCGTGTACCGCTCGTGCCAGACGCCGGTCGCGAAGGAGTCGGTGTCGCAGAACAGCACCGGCGAGCCCAGCCGGGCCGCCCGCTCCTCCTCGGCGTCCTGCCGCCGCGCGATCACCGGGAACTCCTCCGACGCGAAGGACACGTCCGGCCATGACGCCGCCGGGTCCGCCGCCCGCGCCGCCGCGAGCTTCTCCTCGCTGTACCGGCGCCCGTACTCGGCGACCCATCCCGTCGCGGCCCACACCCCGCCGCGCCGCCGGTAGTGGGCCGCCAGCGCCCGCGACAGCGTCGTCGTCCCCGTCGACTCGGCGCCCAGTACGACGACCCTCCGTGCCAGGGAGGCCCGTACGGCCGGCCCCAGGAAATCCCAGCAGCCGACGGGGTCCGCCCGTACCGCCGTCCCGGACACCGGGAAGACCGTCCGCCCGGGGTCCACGCAGACCTCCTCGGCGCCGAACCGCCGCGCGAGTTCGGCCCCGTACGCCTCGGAGGTGAAGACGGCGTCCACCCGGCCGGTCACCGCGCCCCGGAAGATCGCCATGTGCGCCTCCCAGACCGCCGGGTCGTGCAGGTCGACCGGAATGTCGTCCACCGCGCCGACGACCTCCGCCTCCGGGTGCGCCTCCCGCATCCAGGCGACCCGGTCCGCCAGCGGCACCGACTCCACGGAGGCCGCGCACACCAGCACGGTCAGCCGCTCGCAGTGGTCCTGAGCGGTGCGCACCAGGTGGTGGTGGCCGGCGTGCGGCGGATAGAACTTGCCGAGGACCAGGCCGTGTCCGTAGCGCCTCCTGCCGTCGCCTCCAGGGCCGTACGGTCGCCTCGTGCCGCCAGGCTCCGCCGCCAGCCGAACAGCCCCGCCACGCAGAGCGCGAGGAAGCCGACGTACAGGGCGGAGGTGAGGTAGAGCCCCTTGTGGGCGTAGAGCGGGACGTAGACGAGGTCGGCGGCGATCCACAGCCACCAGGACTCGACGAGCTTGCGGCACTGGCCGTAGGTGGCCATCAGCGACAGGCCCGTGGTGGCCGCGTCCCAGAAGGGGACGGTGGAGTCGGTGGCCCGGCTCAGCAGCAGGGTGAGGGCGAGGACCCCCACCGCCCCCGTCGTGGTCAGCCAGACCCACTCGGTGCGGGTGGTGCGGCGCACCGGCAGGGCCTCGGCCGTTCCTGGTCCACCCCCGTGGGTCCAGGACCACCAGCCGTACGCGGCGAGGGCGATGAAGACGATCTGCAGCCCGGCGTCGGCGTAGAGGCCGGCCTGGGCGAAGAGCACGATGAAGAAGATGTTGTTGGCGATGCCGATCGGCCAGTTGGCGATGTGCTGCCGGGCGACCAGCCAGACGCACACGGCGCCGGTGGCGAAGCCGAGCACCTCGGTCCAGCTCATGGTCCACCTCATGCCGACCCCCGCTCCCTTTAATAGTCAGCTTGACTATAAACAGGGACGGGGGCCCGGGGCAAGGGAGAAGCCCGCAGCGCCTTCAGGCACTGCGGGCTTCTCGTAGCCGGGATCAGCGGTGCTGATCGGGCATGGCTACAGACCGACCTCGCGCATGAGCATGCCGACCTCGGTGTTGGTCAGGCGGCGCAGCCAGCCGGACTTCTGGTCGCCCAGCTCGATCGGCCCGAAGGAGGTCCGTACGAGCTTCTCGACCGGGAAGCCGGCCTCCGCCATCATCCGGCGGACGATGTGCTTGCGGCCCTCGTGGAGGGTGACCTCGACCAGGTAGTTCTTGCCGACCTGGTCGACGACGCGGAAGTGGTCGGCGCGGGCGTAGCCGTCCTCCAGCTCGATGCCGTCCTTCAGCCGCTTGCCGATCTCACGCGGCAGCGGGCCGGTGATCGCGGCGACGTAGGTCTTCTTCACGCCGTACTTCGGGTGCGTGAGGCGGTGGGCCAGCTCACCGTGGTTGGTGAGCAGGATGATGCCCTCGGTCTCGGTGTCGAGCCGGCCGACGTGGAAGAGACGCGTCTCACGGTTGGTGACGTAGTCGCCGAGGCACTGGCGGCCGTCCGGGTCCTCCATGGTGGAGACGACGCCGGCGGGCTTGTTCAGCGCGAAGAAGAGGTACGACTGGGTGGCGACGGTCAGGCCGTCCACCTTGATCTCGTCCTTGGGCAGGACGCGCTTGCCCTGCTCCAGCACGATCTCCCCGTTGACCTCGACACGGGCCTGCTCGATCAGCTCCTCGCAGGCGCGGCGCGAGCCCATGCCGGCGCGGGCGAGCACCTTCTGCAGACGCTCACCCTCCTCCTCGGCGCCCGGGAAGGTCTTGGGGGTCTTGATCTCGGGCTTGTCCGCGTACCGGTCGCGCACCCGCTCCTCGATCCGCGCTTCCAGCTCACGCGGACGGGACTGGCCGCTGCGGCTGCCCGGACCGCGACGGGGGCCGCCGGCTCCGCCGATGCCCGGGGTCTTGGAGGTCTTGGGACCGCCCTTGGCGCCACCGCGCGCGGCCGCGCCACGGGCGCCGGAACCACCCCGGCCGCCGTCAGCCGCACCGCGGGCACCGCCGCCGCCGGCCTTGGCGCCGCCACGGCCGTTGCGCTCGCCCTCGGGGCCGACGTCGTAACGGCGCTCCTCGGGGCGCGGGTTACGGGGGCGCTGCGGCGCGCTCTGGTCGCGGTCACGCTCTCGCGAGCCGCCCGCGCCACTGGAGCTGCCGCCGCGGTAGCCACCGCCACTGCCACCGCTGCTGCCGCCGCCGCGGTAGCCACCGCCGCTGCCACTGCCACCGCTGGAGCTGCCGCCGCGGTAACCTCCGCCACCGCCACTGCCACCGCTGCTGCCGCCGCCGCGGTAGCCACCGCCGCTGCCACTGCCACCGCTGGAGCTGCCGCCGCGGTAACCTCCGCCGCCGCTGCTGCCACCGCTGGAGCTGCCACCGCGGTAACCTCCGCCGCCGCTGCTGCCACCGCTGGAGCTGCCACCGCGGTAGCCACCGCCCGCGCCGGAGCTGCCGCCGCGGGAGTTACCACGTCCGCCACCACCGCCGCCGCCGCTGTTCCTGTTGCCGCCGCCGTTGCTGCTGCTGCCGTTGCTTCGCATCAAAGTTCCGTCGTCTTGTCGTCTTTATCGGTGTCCGGTGCGTCCGGATCGAACGACGGAACACCCTCTTGCGTCTCGGCTTCGATCGCGTCCGCCTCGGGGAGGAAGGGCGCGAGCTCCGGGAGCTCGTCCAGGCCACGCAGGCCCATCCGCTCCAGAAAGTAGTTCGTCGTCCTGTACAGGATCGCACCTGTTTCGGGTTCCGTCCCCGCCTCCTCCACCAGAGCGCGCTGGAGGAGGGTCCGCATGACCCCGTCACAGTTCACTCCGCGGACCGCCGAGCCCCGTGACCGGCTCACCGGCTGGCGGTACGCGACGACCGCCAGGGTCTCCAGGGCCGCCTGCGTGAGCCGGGCCTGCTGGCCGTCCAGGACGAAGCCCTCGACCGCCGGGGCGTAGCGCGCCCGCGTGTAGAACCGCCACCCTCCGGCGACCAGGCGCAGCTCGAAGCCCCTGCCCGCGGTCGTGTACTCGTCGGCGAGCTCACGCAGCGCGTCCGCGACCTCGCGCGGGGTGCGCGCCAGCACCTTGGCGAGGTGCGCCTCCGTCGCCGGCTCGTCCACGACCATGAGTACGGCTTCCAGCGCCGGCTTCAGCGCCAGTGCGGCCACGTCGCTCGCGTCGCTCATTCCTTCGCCTCCACGATCTGGTCGAACTCGTCGGTCACGGTCGGCATGCCGTCGCCGTCCCCGCCGCTCCAGCGCACGGTGAGGGTCTTCAGGGCCTCTTCCTGGTCCAGGACCACCGCCTTCTCCCGGTAGAGCTCCAGGAGGGCCAGGAAGCGCGCGACCACGGTGAGGGTGTCCGCGGCGTCCTCGGTGAGCTCCTGGAAGGTCGCCTCGCCGCGGGCCTTCAGCATCCGTACGACGAGCCCGGCCTGCTCCCGCACGCTGACGAGCGGTGCGTGGATGTGGTCGACGTACACCTGGGGCCGGGCCTTGGGCTGCATGGCCTTGACGGCGAGGCGAGCGAAGCCTTCCGGACCGAGGCTGATGACGACCTCGGGCAGCAGCTCGGCGTGGTGGGGCTCCAGGCCGACGGTGCGGGGATAGCGCTTGCCCTCGGCTTCCGCCCGCCCCTCGAAGATCTCCGCGATCCGCTTGTACGCCCGGTACTGGAGCAGGCGTGCGAAGAGGAGGTCCCGCGCCTCCAGCAGGGCGAGGTCGCCCTCGTCCTCGACCTCGGCGGCCGGCAGCAGCCGGGCGGCCTTCAGGTCGAGCAGCGTGGCGGCGACGACGAGGAACTCGGTGGTCTGGTCGAGGTCCCAGTCGGGGCCCATGGCCCGGATGTGCGCCATGAACTCGTCGGTGACCTTGGACAGCGCGACCTCGGTGACGTCGAGCTTGTGCCGCGAGATCAGCTGGAGCAGGAGGTCGAAGGGCCCCTCGAAATTGGCGAGCCTCAAGGTGAACCGCCCGTCGCCTCCGGCGGGGTCCACGGTGGAGACTTCTGCGGGGGCGCCCCACGGGTGGTCGTCTGCGGCGGGGGCCTTGCTCTCGGAGACCTCTGCCGGGGCGCCGCACCGGCGGTCGTCTGCGGCGGGAGCCACGGTGTCAGGGGCCACGGCCGCGCAGCCGCTCGGGCCGACGCCTCCGGCGGGTCCAGAGGGCTCGGGCGACGCCGTGCCGGGGGCTCCGACAGACCCGGAGCGGGCCTCTGGCCCCCCGGTCGGCGCCTCAGCACCCCGGGGGCCGGCCTGAGGCCGCCGCGCCACGGGCTCGGCCCGTACGGACTCGTCAGCGGCCCGGTGGCCCCGCGGGAGCTCCGCCCCCTCCACGGCCGCTCCGGGCTCCTCAGCGCTTCGGTGGCCCTCCTGGGGCTCCGCCCCCTCCTCGGTCGGCGTGCGCCGCCCAGCGGGCGCTTCAGGGCCTGCGGGGCCCTCCTCCGGCGTACCGGGACCGCGTCCCAGCGGGCGGCGGGTCGGTCGGCCGGATTCGGCGGGGAGGGGCATCGCGGTCCAGGGGGGTGCGCACGGGCGGGGTACGGGTACGGCCGGGTCAGCGGCCGCGCAGTCGCCGTACGAGGATGCTCGCGTCGCCCCGGGATTCGAGGTCGGCGAGGACGACCGCCACCGCCTCACGGACGATACGCCCGCGGTCGACCGCCAGCCCGTGCTCCCCGCGCAGCACCAGCCGCGCGTGTTCCAGGTCCATGAGCTCCTCGGCGGAGACGTAGACCGTGATCTTCTCGTCGTGCCGCTCGCGCCCGCTGGGCCGCCGGTTCGCGCCCCGGCCCTGGCCCTTGACGCGCCGGTCCGGCTGGGCAGCTCCGTTGACGGGGCCGCCCGAGCCGGCAGAACCTTCCTGCGGCCGCCTGGGCGCGCCCACGACGGGCTCCGTGCCGGCCTCGGCCTCCCGGCCGCGGCCCTCCCCCGCCGTGCCCTGCGCCGACCCGGCCGCGTGTTCCGCGGCGGGCGCCTCCGCGGCCCCTCGTCGCGGCGAGGACGCCTGGAGGGCCATCCCGCCGGTCGTTCGGAACAGCTCGTCGGCTCCGGGCAGACTCACTCGGCGTGACACCGGGCGAGCACCTCCCTGGCCAGCTGGCGGTAGGCGGCGGCGCCGACGGAGTTCGAGGCGTACGTGGTGATCGGCTCACCGGCGACCGTGGTCTCCGGGAAGCGCACCGTGCGGCCGATGACCGTGTGGTAGACGTGGTCGTCGAAGGCCTCGACGACGCGCGCCAGCACCTCACGGCTGTGGACCGTACGGGAGTCGTACATCGTGGCGAGGATGCCGTCGAGCTCCAGCTCCGGGTTGAGCCGCTCCTGCACCTTCTCGATGGTCTCGGTCAGCAGCGCCACTCCGCGCAGCGCGAAGAACTCGCACTCCAGCGGCACGATGACCTTGTGAGCCGCCGTCAGGGCGTTGACGGTGAGCAGGCCGAGCGAGGGCTGACAGTCGATCACGATGTAGTCGTAGTCGGCCATCAGGGGCTTGAGCGCCCGCTGCAGCGTGGACTCGCGCGCGACCTCGCTGACCAACTGCACTTCGGCGGCGGACAGGTCGATGTTGCTGGGCAGCAGGTCCATGTTGGGGACCGCCGTCTTGAGCAGCACCTCGTCGGCCGACATGCCCCGCTCCATGAGCAGGTTGTAGACCGTCAGGTCGAGTTCCATCGGGTTCACGCCGAGGCCCACGGACAGTGCGCCCTGCGGGTCGAAGTCGACGAGCAGTACGCGGCGCCCGTACTCGGCGAGCGCGGCGCCCAGGTTGATGGTCGACGTGGTCTTGCCCACGCCGCCCTTCTGGTTGCACATCGCGATGATCTTCGCCGGACCGTGGTCGGTCAGCGGACCCGGGATGGGGAAGTAGGGCAGCGGGCGTCCGGTCGGGCCGATCCGCTCACGGCGCTGGCGGGCAGCGTCGGGGGCGAGAGTGGCCGCGTACTCGGGGTCCGGCTCGTACTCCGCGTCGGGGTCGTAGAAGTGCCCCTCGGGCACATTGTCGTAGTCGGCGAAACCAGTGGGCTTTTCGCCGCTCAGGTCGCCGGCCCTGGAGTTCACGTCTAGGCCGTCCATGCTCTTTCGGGGCGTCGTCATGTGCTGGTGGTTCGCGAAGGTGCGGACCGCGACGGAGCCGACAGCTTCGAGCCCGGCAGGGCCCTGGCCCGGCGCAGGCACACCTGCTTGACCACCTCCAGGAGCAAATGTCGACTCATTCACAAGTCGTCTTACCTCCTCGGACGTGACCAGGACACTTATCGATAGGTCAGCGTGGCACCATGCCGACGGTTGGCGACTCTATGGCGTGTCACCACTCAGCGGCAACACAATCCGCCGGACCCGGCACGATGTGTCGGCAACCGAACACCACTCTGTCAAGGGCGTGCGAGCTGTCACTGCGAAGTTTCGCGGGTGTGCGAAAGGGTTAAAGGGTTACGTTCGAGGCGAGTTGAGCCGCTTCGCCGGGCACGCCGCGAACACGTCCGGCCGGACCTTGCGGGCAAGGTCCGGCCGGATACGTGAGATTGACGTCAGTCGTTGACGCTTCAGCCGAGCAGCGCGCTCAGTTCAAGCGTCTGCAGACCGTGCGCCTCGGCGACCGGGCCGTAAACGACCTGGCCGTCGTGGGTGTTGAGGCCCAGCGCGAGCGCGGGGTCACGACGCAGCGCCTCCACCCAGCCGAGGTTCGCGAGCTGCACGATGTAGGGCAGCGTGGCGTTCGTCAGCGCGTAGGTGGAGGTGTTCGGCACCGCGCCCGGCATGTTGGCGACGCAGTAGAAGACCGAGTTGTGGACCTGGAAGGTCGGCTCGGCGTGGGTGGTCGGACGGGAGTCCTCGAAGCAGCCGCCCTGGTCGATCGCAATGTCGACAAGGACACTTCCGGGCTTCATCCGGGAGACGAGCTCGTTGGTGACCAGCTTCGGGGCCTTCGCACCCGGGATCAGCACGGCGCCGATGACGAGGTCGGCCTCGAGGACGGCCTTCTCCAGCTCGAAGGCGTTGGAGACGATCGTCTGGATCTTCGTGCCGAAGATCTTGTCGGCCTCGCGGAGCTTGTTGATGTCGCGGTCGAGCAGGGTCACGTGGAAGCCCATGCCGATGGCGATCTGCGCGGCGTTCCAGCCGGAGACGCCACCGCCGATGACGACGGCCTTGCCGGCCGTGGTGCCGGGCACGCCGCCCGGGAGCACGCCGCGGCCGCCGGCCGAGCGCATCAGGTGGTAGGCGCCGACCTGCGGGGCCAGGCGGCCCGCGACCTCGGACATCGGGGCGAGCAGGGGCAGCGCGCGGTTGGCGAGCTCGACCGTCTCGTACGCGATGGCGGTGGTGCCGGACTCCAGCAGGGCGTCCGTGCACTCGCGGGAGGCCGCGAGGTGCAGGTAGGTGAAGAGGGTCTGGTCCTTGCGGAGGCGGTGGTACTCCTCCGCGATCGGCTCCTTGACCTTCAGCAGCAGGTCAGCGGTGGCCCAGACCTCGTCGGCGGTGCCGAGGATCTCGGCGCCGGCGGAGACGTACTCGGCGTCCGTGATCGAGGAACCCACACCGGCGTTCTGCTCGATGAAGACCTGGTGGCCGTTACGGACCAGCTCATGCACGCCGGCGGGCGTGATGGCGACCCGGAACTCGTTGTTCTTGACCTCGCGGGGGATGCCGACCTTCATCGTCGATCACGGTCCTTGGCTCAGGGAAATCTCGGGGCAATGACATACATACCCGCCCACAAGAACGCGCAACGGGATGCACCACAGGATGACGTGGTGGAGCCAGTCTAATGAAGGATGAGTCGCTGTCTAGCCTTGCAAACGAATAATCTCAGTCGGAAGTACTGCGGATTTCGCAGGCTGCGGGGTCGTCTCCCAGCAATCTGTCGGCCGCGGAGCGGTGCAGCCTCGCGGCTGCCGGGTCGCCCAGCCTGTCCAGCGTGTCGGCCAACCGCACCTGGAGCGCGGCCTGAAGCCGCTGATCCCCCGCCTTGCGCGCCAGTTCCACCGCCTCCCGGCAGGTGTGCAGGGACTCCTCGGGCCGCCCCGCGTATTCCTGGATCCGCGCCATCTCGCTCAACGCCTTTGCCTGGCCCGGGACATCGGCGAGCTTCCGGTACCCGGCCGCCGCGGCGCGCCAGCTGCGCAGCGCGTCCCCGTACCGGCCGGCGTACGTGTGGACGTTGCCGAGCCGCCCGTACAGGCGGGCCTCGTCGGCGCGTTCGCCGCGGGCGAGGGCCTGGGAGAGGGCGCGGCCGAACCAGTCGGCGGCCCGGTGCCAGTCCGCCATCTCCTGGTACGCACCGCCTACGGATTCCATCGCGCGGCCCGTCGCGTACGGATCTTTCGCGGCCCGTCCGGCGTCCAGCGCGGCCCGGTAGCGGTCGAGGGCCTCCTGGGTCCGGCCGGTTTCGGCGTCCAGGTCGGCCAGATTCAGCAGCGCGGCGGCCTGCTCGCGGTGCAGGTTGCGGCGCTCGGCGACGTCGAGGACCAGCCGGTGCAGCCCGTACAGCTCGGGGGCGGCCTCGGCGGTGCCGCGGTGATCGGCCAGGGCCCGTACGAGGGCGGCGACCAGCCGCCGGGCCAGGGTGTCCAGCTCGCCGTCGGCCACGGCCAGCGAGGCCGCCGCGGACAGCGCGGGCAGCCGGGTGTTCAGCCAGGTCGCGGCGGCCCGGCGGTCGGGGAAGCGCAGCGCGCGCGGGAATCCGTCCAGCTTCTCCGGTCCACCGAGGCGCGGGTCCTCGTCCGCCTCGGCCATGGCCCGGCAGGAGTGCAGCAGCCGTACGGTGCGCTCCAGCATCCGGGCCCGCGCCAGCTGGACCTCGGCGGGGCGCTCCCTGGCTTCGAGCAGTGCCTGGAGCAGGGGAGCGAGGCAGCCGGGCAGAAGGAACAGCCCGTCGTGGGCATGGCGTACGAGGCCCAGCCCGGCGAAATCGTCCAGGGTGGACTGGGCGGCGGCCACGGAGCAGCCGGCCAGCGCGGACGCGGTGTGCGAGTCGATCACGCCCGCGGGGGCGAGCGGCAGCAGCCGCAGGGTGCGCTGGGCGGGCTGGGGCAGGGACTCGTAGACGAGCCGGAAGCCGCGGGCGAGCGGCCCGCCGGTGCTGACCGGCATGTCGTGCAGTTGCTTGGCCACGTCGGCGACGGAGGCCTTGGGGTGTGCGGCCAGCCAGCCGCCGACGAGGCTGAGCGCGGCGGGCTGGCCCCCGCACTCCTCGGCGAGGGTCTCGGCGGCGCGGGGGTCGGCGGTGACACGGGTGTCACCGATGCGCTGGACGAGCATCTCGACGGCGGAGGGGGTGTCGAGCCCGCCGAGGGTGCAGGGCCGCACGTCGGGGATCCCGGTGAGCGGGCCCTCGGCGGTGACCACGACGAGGCACTCGGGGGTGTCGGGCAGCAGCGCGTCGACCTGGTGCGGGTCGGCGGCGTCGTCGACGAGGATGATCACCCGCCGGCCGGCGAGCGCGCCGCGCAGGGCGGAGCTCAGCTCATCCTCCCCGGCCCCGGCGGGAGTGTGCTGCCCCAGCCCTTCGAGCAGGCCCCGGACGGCGCGCTCGGTGTCGACGGTCTCCCCGCCGGGAGCGGTCAGCCGCGTCCGGAGCACCCCGTCGGGATACTGGCCGGCGACCTCGCGCACGAACGCCTCGGCGAGCGCGGTCCGCCCGGACCCCGGCCGCCCCGCGATGAGCAGCACCCGTGCCCGCGGCGCCTTGGCCTTCCGGCCCGAGAGGGTGTCGAGCCCGGTCCGTGCGATGTCCTCGCGCAGCTCCTTGAGCTCACGCCGCCGCCCGACGAAATCCGTCACGGATCCGCTCCTCTCCCTGCCTTCGGGTTGCGAGCGTAGTTCACGCAGAGCGACGACCCGGGTGGAGCGCGGCGGGCAAATCCCCCAATCGGATCAGCGGATGGTCACACCGATGGCGTTTGCCACGCGGGCCCGTTCGCGGAAAACCGGCCGTCGCGGCCAGCCCCCGGAACGCTCCCCGCCGCTTCCGGGGCTCCCCCCGGACGGAGTCTGGGGGAGGCAGCCGGGTGAGTTTGCGGCGCGGGGTCCGGGACAGAGTCCCGGGAGCGGCGCTGGACCCGCCAGGGCTAAGCGCGGACCGCCAGGGCTAGACCTGGGCCCGCCCGGGCTACGCCTCGTACGGGCGGGCCGGCCAGGGGGCGAGGGCGGGTCGGAGCGCGTCCAGGCCGTCTCCCGCGAGCGCGGCGGAGACGGCCAGCACGCCCGCCACCAGGCCCGGATTGCCCAGCCGCCCTTCCAGGACGCCGGTCACCAGCTCCGCGAGCGGAACCCTGGCGATCTCCATGTCCGACTCCTCCTCGGAGACCTCGTAGCGCGCCCCCTCCGCCTCCGACAGCTCACGCGCCAGGAAGACCCGTACCGCTTCGTCCGACCCTCCCGGCGAGGAGAAGAAGTCGACCAGCACGCGCCAGTCCTCCGCCTTGACGTGCGCCTCCTCGTACAGCTCCCGCTGCGCCGCGCGCAGCGGGTTCTCCCCCTGCATGTCCAGCAGCCCCGCCGGGAGCTCCCACAGCCGGTGCCGCACCGGGTGCCGGAACTGGCTCAGCACCAGCACCCGCTGCTGGTCGTCGAGGGCGAGTACGCACACCGACCCGGGGTGTGCCTGGTAGTCGCGGCGCACCACGGCGCGGTCCGGCATCCGGACCTGGTCCGAGCGGACCGCCGTCTTCGCGCCCTGGAACGGGGTCCGCGAGGCGACGACTTCCCACGACTCCGGAGTGTCCTTGATGCCGCCGTCGTTGCCGTTGCCGTTGTCGTTGCCCTTGGCCATGGCCGGTACCTTCCCGAAAACATGAAAACAGCCGGGGCACGATGCGTGCCCCGGCTGCCTACGTTATGCGGTCGGGCTCTTACTTGGCGGCCTGCTGCCGCTCGACGGCGGCCTTGACCAGCCCGGCGAAGAGCGGGTGCGGGCGCGTCGGGCGCGAGCGCAGCTCCGGGTGGGCCTGGGTGGCCACCAGGTAGGGGTGCACCTCGCGCGGGTACTCGACGTACTCGACCAGCTTGTTGTCCGGGGAGGTGCCGGAGAAGACGAGGCCCGCCTTCTTCTCCAGTTCGCCGCGGTAGGCGTTGTTCACCTCGTAGCGGTGCCGGTGGCGCTCGTCCACGTACGCCTGGTCACCGTAGACCTCGCGCACGATGGAGCCCTCGGCGAGCTTCGCCGGGTACATGCCCAGGCGCATGGTGCCGCCCAGGTCGCCCGCGCCCTCGACGAAGGCCAGCTGCTCCTCCATGGTCGAGATGACCGGGTGCGGGGTGGACGCGTCGAACTCGGTGGAGTTGGCGTCCGCGATGCCCGCGAGGTTCCGCGCGGCCTCGATGACCACGCACTGCAGGCCGAGGCAGAGGCCCAGCAGCGGGATCTTGTTCTCGCGGGCGTAGGTGATCGCGCCCACCTTGCCGTTCACACCGCGGTCGCCGAAGCCGCCGGGGACGCAGATCGCGTCCACGTCGGCCAGCTGCGCCGCGGCGTCGGCCGGGGTCTTGCAGTCGTCGGAGGTGACCCACTTGATGTTGACGCGGGCCTTGTTGGCGAAGCCGCCGGCGCGCAGCGCCTCGGTCACCGACAGGTAGGCGTCCGGCAGGTCGATGTACTTGCCGACGAGTGCGACCTTGACCTCGTGGTCGGGGTTGTGGACGCGGTCCAGGAGGTCTTCCCAGACCCTCCAGTCCACGTCGCGGAAGGGCAGGTCGAGCTTGCGCACGACGTACGCGTCCAGGCCCTCGGTGTGCAGCACCTTCGGGATGTCGTAGATCGACTTGGCGTCGATGGCGGCGACCACGGCGGCCTCGTCGACGTCGCACATCAGCGAGATCTTGCGCTTGATGGAGGTCGGGACCTCGCGGTCGGCGCGCAGCACGATCGCGTCGGGCTGGATGCCGATGTTGCGGAGGGCCGCGACCGAGTGCTGGGTCGGCTTGGTCTTCAGCTCACCGGAGGGGCCGATGTAGGGCAGCAGCGAGATGTGCACGACGAAGACGTTGTCGCGGCCGACCTCGTGGCGGACCTGGCGGACGGTCTCCAGGAAGGGCAGCGACTCGATGTCGCCGACCGTGCCGCCGACCTCGGTGATGACGACGTCGACGTCATCGGTCGCCATCCGCCGGATGCGGTGCTTGATCTCGTTGGTGATGTGCGGGATGACCTGCACGGTGTCACCGAGGTACTCGCCGCGCCGCTCCTTGGCGATGACCTGCGAGTAGACCTGGCCGGTGGTGACGTTGGCCGAGCCGTCGAGGTCGACGTCGAGGAAGCGCTCGTAGTGACCGATGTCCAGGTCGGTCTCGGCGCCGTCGTTGGTGACGAACACCTCACCGTGCTGGAAGGGGTTCATGGTGCCGGGGTCGACGTTCAGGTACGGGTCGAGCTTCTGCATCGTGACCCGAAGACCGCGCGCCTTCAGCAGCGCACCCAGGCTGGAGGCCGTCAGCCCCTTGCCGAGGGACGAAGCGACACCCCCGGTGACGAAGATGTGCTTGGTCGTCATGGATTTGGGCGGCATCGCCAAGAGGGGGCTCCCGTGGTCGCGAAGTGAGGTGCGTCCGGCGCCGTTCCGCGGAGATCCGGAGGGTCTCAGGGGGCGCCGAAGCTGCGGTTTCGGGGCTCCTGATTCGCACAGGCAGACCACCGGTCCACGGGGTACCAGCCTATCAGCGCCCGGGCCGGTCCGCCTCCGGCCACGCGGCGAGGGCCTCCCCGCGACGCCGCCGAGGTGACGGACCAGCTGCTCACCCGTTTGGCGGAGCCGCATTCTTGTCAGGATTAAGGAGATCACTAGGGTGCCGTCATATCCTGCTCGGATATTGCACACATCGCCGCCGAGCAGACCGGCAGACGGCCAGATGGAGCCGGCATACGGAATCATGGGCTGCACGCGGGCATCCCTGTACACAGGAAGCCCGCGCAACCGCAATGCAAGCGCCCTTCGGGGCGGACGTGGCCGTTCGACTGGAGATGCAACGTGTCCGGGCGCATCGAGGATTACGCACTGATCGGGGACATGCAGACCGCGGCGTTGGTCTGCCGGGACGGGGCAGTGGATTGGATGTGTCTGCCCCGTTTCGACTCCCATGCCGTCTTCGCGAGCATTCTCGGCACCGAGGATCACGGGTTCTGGCGGATCGGCCCGGCCTTCGCGGCCGGTTCCGAGGCTCCGCGTGCCACTCGCCGCCGCTACCGCGGTGACTCGCTGGTGCTGGAGTCGGAGTGGGAGACCCCGCGCGGCACGGTCCGCGTGATCGACTTCATGCCGCCGCGCGAGGACCACGCCCCGCAGCTGATCCGCATCGTGGAGGGCGTCAGCGGACGCGTCCCGATGCGCTCCGCGCTGCGCATGCGGTTCAGCTACGGGCGCGTCGTGCCCTGGGTGCACAAGGTCGACGGGCGCACCGTCGCCGTCGCCGGCCCCGACTCGGTGTGGCTGGACACCGAGGCGCAGACGTACGGCAAGGACCTGACGACGTACTCCGACTTCACCGTCGGGCCGGGCGACCGGATGGCCTTCAGCATCAGCTGGCAGCGTTCGCACCGTGGCGCCCCGGAGGCTCCCGACGCCGAGGCGGCCCTGGAGGCGACCACCGAGTTCTGGCGCGAGTGGGTCGAGCAGTGCACGTACCACGGGCCCTACCGGGAGGCCGTGGTCCGCTCCCTGATCACGCTCAAGGGCCTCACGTACGGCCCCACGGGCGGGATCGTCGCCGCGCCGACCACATCCCTCCCGGAGGAGATCGGCGGCGTCCGGAACTGGGACTACCGCTACACCTGGCTGCGCGACGCCGCCATCACCCTGTCCTCCCTGCTGCGCACCGGCTACCGCGAGGAGGCCCGCGCCTGGCGCGAATGGCTGCTGCGCGCGGTCGCCGGCGACCCGGAGAACCTGCAGATCATGTACGGGATCGCGGGCGAGCGCGAGCTCGGCGAGACCGAGCTGGACTGGCTGCCGGGCTACGAGAACTCCCGCCCGGTCCGCGTCGGCAACGGGGCCGCGGGCCAGCTCCAGCTCGACGTGTACGGCGAGGTCACCGAGGCCCTGCACCTGGGCCACATGACGGGCCTGGCCCGCAGCGATTACGCCTCGCTGCTCCAGCTCAAGCTGATCCGCTATCTGGAGACCCACTGGGACCAGCCGGACGAGGGCATCTGGGAGGTGCGCGGTCCGCGCCGCCACTTCGTGCACTCGAAGGTGATGGCCTGGGTGGCCGTGGACCGCACGATCAAGCTGATCGAGAGCGGGGACGCGGACGGCCCGCTGGAGCGCTGGCGCGAGCTGCGCGACGAGATCCACCAGGACGTGTGCGAGAAGGGCTACGACAAGGAGCGCAACACCTTCACCCAGTCGTACGGGTCGAAGGAGCTGGACGCCTCCCTGCTGCTGATTCCGCAGATGGGCTTCCTGCCGCCGGACGACAAGCGGGTCATCGGCACCATCGAGGCGATCCAGCGCGAGCTGTCCACGCCCGACGGTTTCATCCTGCGCTATCCGACGGCGGGCGAGGAGGCCGGCGTGGACGGTCTGGAGGGGGACGAGGGGGCTTTCCTCGCGTGCTCGTTCTGGATGGCCGACGACCTGGCGATGATCGGGCGGGTGGACGAGGCGCGGCGGCTCTTCGAGAAGCTGCTGGCGCTCCGCAACGACGTGGGGCTGCTGGCCGAGGAGTGGGATCCGCGGCTGCAGCGGCAGGTGGGGAACTTCCCGCAGGCCTTCAGTCACGTTCCGCTCATCGACACGGCGCTGCGGCTGACGGCGAGCGGGGCGTACGGGGGCTGACGCGCGGGCCGGCGGCCCGGGTCCCGGGATGCTCGTGGCGGTGCGCGCGCCTAGCCTGAAAAGGTCTTGTGCCCTTCTCGGAAGGCGGCGGCCATGGCTTTCCCCTCGAAGGCGGGCACGGCGCTGGCCGCGCTCCGCGACGACCTCCCGGGCGCGGTCTTCGCTCCCGGGGACAGCGGCTACGAAGAGGCCCGGACCGTCTTCAACGCCATGATCGACCGGCGTCCGGCCGTGATCGCCCAGTGCGAGAGCGAGGCGGACGTCGTCACGGCCGTCCGCTTCGCCCGGGATCTGGACCTTTCGATCGCGGTCCGCGGCGGCGGCCACAGCGTGGCGGGAATGGGCCTGGGGGACGCGGCGCTCGTCATCGACCTGCGCCGGATGACCGAGGTGACGGTCGATCCGGCGGCCAGGACCGTGCGGGTCCGCGGCGGCGCCACCATGAGCCACCTGGACCGGGCCTGCGAGCCGTACGGCCTGGCCACGACCGGCGGGCGCGCCTCGACCACCGGCGTCGGCGGCTTCGTGCTGGGCGGCGGCTCCGGCTGGCTGGACCGCAAGTTCGGCCTGGCGGTGGACAACCTCCTCGGCGTGGACCTGGTCATCGCCGACGGCAGCACGCTCACGGCGACCGCCGAGGACCATCCGGACCTGTTCTGGGCCCTGCACGGCGGCGGCGGCAACTTCGGTGTGGCGACCGCGCTGACCCTGCGCCTGCACGAGCTGCCCCACATGTCGATCGCGCTCGTCCTGTACCTGCCGGAGCACGGGCCCGAGGCGGTCCGCAGATACCGGGACGTCATCGAGTCCGGGCCGCCGGAGGCGAGCGGCGGGGTCCTGTACATGACCGGCCCGCCCGAGGAGTTCGTACCGCCGCACCTGGTCGGACAGCTGCTGAGCGGCGTGCTGCTGACGTACGCGGGTCCCGAGGAGGAGATGCGGCGGCTCGCCGAGCCGCTGCTGGCGCTGCCGCACGTGTCCGAGATCGTCACGGCCATCCCCTACGCCGATCTGCAGTGCATGATCGACGACCCGCCGGGGATGCGGAACTACTGGTCGGCGGAGTACCTGACCGGGGTGCCCGACGACTTCGTGGACGTCTTCTGCGGTCTCGCCGGGGCCATGCCGGTACCGACGGGCACCCAGCACTTCCTGTGGCCGCAGGGTGGCGCCATCGCCGCCGGCCCGGCCGAGTACCCGGTGCCGTACCGCGGCGCGCCCTGGGCCGTGCACCCGTTCGGGATCTGGGAGAAGCCGGCGGACGACGAGCGGGTCCGCCGGTGGGTGCACGACGTACGTGCCGCGGTCCAGCCCTGGTCCACCGGCGCGGTCTACCTCAACTTCACGGGGAACGAGGGCTCGCAGCGTGTGGTGGCCGGGCTGGGCGAGGAGAACATGCGCCGCCTGGGCGAGGTGAAGCGTACGTACGACCCGGACAACGTCTTCCGCTTCAACCACAACATCAAGCCCGCCTGAGACTCAGGCGGGCTCGACGTCCGGGCGGCTCGACGTTCAGGTGCGTGCGGTGATCAGGTGCGCGCGGTAATCAGGTGCTTTGGATGATCAGGTGAGCGCGGTGATCACCTCACGCGCCGCCCGCTCGCCCTCGGTGGCGCCGCCCTCCATGAACCCCTGGAAGTCGTAGCTGGTGTGCTCGCCGCCGATGTGGATGTTGCCCTGGGCGGTGCCCTCGTACTTGGCGTAGCGGTGCAGGTATCCGGTGGGCCAGTACGAGTACGCCCCCAGCGAGTAGGGGCTGCGGTGCCACGCCGAGAGCTGCGCCCTCCCGTTCCAGACCGCCTTGGTGCCCGGGTAGAAGGCGTCGATGCCGGTGAGCATGCGGTCGGCGAGGCCGCGGACGTAGGGGTCGGACTCGGTGGCGAAGGGGGTGGCCGGGGCGAGCGAGGCGGCCAGGCTGCCGCCCGCGTACTGGAGCAGGATGCCCCCGGTGCCGGGCTGCACCTTGGTGGTGTCCCAGGTCTGCTGGACGTCGGAGTCGGTGAAGCAGTCCCCGGCGGACACGCCCGGCCAGGCTCCGGTGCCGCGCCACGGCCGCGCGGTGAACTGCATGTTGAGCTTGGTGCAGTGGCCCATCCGGGCGTCCCGCAGGAGATTGCGCATGAGCGGGTCGAAGCCGGCCCCGGCGGTGTCCACGCGTTGGAGGACCGGGAGCGGCAGACACAGGATGGTGTGGTCCGCGGTCGCGGTGCGGATCGCCCCGGAGTCGTTGAAGGTGAGGGTCTGGGTGCCGTCGGCGTTGGCGCGTACGGCGACGAGTTCGCGGCCCATGACCAGGCAGCCGGCGGGGAGCGCCGCGGCGATGGCGTTCGGCAGCTGGTCGTTGCCGCCGGCGATGTGGTAGCGCTCGTTGGACAGGCCCCAGACGTTGAAGTGGCCGGGGTTGGGCTGATAGCCCATCAGGAGGACCAGTGCGAGGGCGGACTGCTGGTCGGTGTCGGCTCCGTACTCGACGTTGTAGGCCACGTCGATGAAGCGGCCGAGCTGGGAGCCGTGGCCGCCGGGGACCCGGGTCTCGATCCACTCGTAGATGGTCATGTTGTCGAGGGCCGTGCCGGTGGGGGTGGTGCTGTTCCAGCTGACCTCGCCGGCCTCCTGGAGGTCGCGGTGCAGCCGTTGGAAGACGGCCTTGAAGTCCTCGTCGGCCTGGTGGCGCGGGTAGTACTCGCCGTTGAACCAGAGGACTTCTTCCGCCCCAATGGGGCCGCCGCCGAGGAAGTCCTCGGTGCGCAGGCCGAAGCGGCGGCACAGCGCCAGGATCTTCTTGTGGCTGGTGTCGATCAGCTCGCCGCCGATCTCGGAGGCCTGGCCGTGGGCCCAGTGGTCGCGCTGGGTCCACATGCGGCCGCCGACCCGGCCGGGGTTGGCCTCGTAGAGGGTGCAGGCGACGCCGGCGTCCTGGAGGGTGAGCGCGGCGGTCAGGCCGGATATGCCGGCGCCGACGACGGCGACCCGGGCGGGGGTGACGCGCTTCCTCTTGTCGGGGAGGGCCTCGGCGGCGTAGGCGGTCGCGGAGGAGGCGAGGGCGGTGCCGAGGCCGAGGGCGGCGGCGCGGCCGAGGAGTTCACGGCGGGTGGAGCCGCGGACCTCGGCGGCGGGCAGCGCGAGCCTCGTGGCGGCGGCGTGTTCGGCGGCGAGTCGCCGCAGGGCGTGCATGACGGGGGTACGGGCCATGGCGGGGGCTCCTCAGACGTTCGCGGCGGTCGGGTCGGACGGCGCGGAGGGGGTGGTGGGAGTGGAGGCGGTGGAGGGGGTGGAGGGTGACGAAGGGTCGGACGAGGCGGCGGCCGAGTCCGGGGGGGCGGTGTCACCGGTGCGCTCGGCGGCGTCCTCCAGAACGATCCGGCCGATGATCTCGTAGCGCTCGGGCGCCTTGGCCTTGAGCCAGAAGCCGAGCCCGAGCCCGCCGAGGAAGACGCCGCCGACGATCCACGGGATCAGGGTGAAGAAGACGGAGCCGGCGGCGCTTCCCGCCGCGGTCTCCATGTTGAGCACGAGCAGGACCACGACGGCGGTCATGCCGACGCCGCCGAGCAGCGGGGCGGTCATGGTCTTGAACCAGTGCCGGTCCTCGGGGTGGTTCTTGCGGAAGTACCCGATGACGGCGAAGGAGCACAGTGTCTGCACGATCAGGATGGCCATCGTGCCGAGGATCGCGAGCAGCGTGTAGAGGTGCAGGTACGGGTCCTGGCCGGTGAGCCAGAAGCCGGCGACGAGCGCGGTGGCGATGGCGGTCTGCACCACGGAGGCGATGTACGGGGAACCGTGCTTGGCGTGCGTGCGGCCGAGCTTCGGGGAGAGGAAGCCCTCCCGGCCGATGGCGTAGAGGTAGCGGGCGGCGCACTGGTGGAACGCCATCCCGCAGGCGAAGGATCCGGTGAGCAGGAGCCACTGGAAGGCGTCGACCGCCCAGGCGCCGATGAAGGCTTGGGTGGGCGCGAAGAAGAGGTCGAGGGGGCTGGCGGAGGCGGACAGTTCCACGGACTTGGTCAGGCCGTTGCCCGCGATGGCCATCCAGGAGACGTAGATGTAGAAGAGGCCGACGCCGACGACCGAGATGAGGGTGGCCCTGGGGATGACCCGCTTCGGGTCGCGCGACTCCTCCCCGTACATGGCGGTGGATTCGAAGCCGACCCAGGACCAGAAGGCGAAGAAGAGGCCGAGCCCTGCGGAGGTGCCGGTGAAGGCGTTCTTCGGGTTGACGGGTTCGAGCGGGATCCCGTCCGGGCCGCCGCCGGCGATCAGGACCGCGGTGGCGACGGCGAACAGCACGGCGATCTCCGCGACGAGCATCACGCCGAGCGCCCGGGCGGTGAGGTTGATGTCGAAGTGCGCGAGGGCGGCCGTGACGGCCAGCATGGCGGCCGCGTAGAGCACCCAGGGCAGGTCGACCCCGAGCTGGTCCTGGACGGTGGTCTTGGCGAAGTAGGAGAACACCCCGACGATCGAGGCCTCGAAGACGATGTACGCGAGGACGGCGAGCATCCCGGAGGCCATTCCGGCGATCCGTCCCAGGCCGTGCGAGATGTATCCGTAGAAGGCGCCGGCGGCGGTGATGCGCTTGGCCATCGCGACGTAGCCGACGGCGAAGACGGTCAGGACGAGGGTCGCGAAGAGATAGCCGGCCGGGGCGCCGACGCCGTTTCCGAAACCGACCGCGATGGGGAGGTTGCCGGTCATGGCGGTGATCGGGGCGGCGGTGGCGACCGCCATGAACACGACGCCGACCAACCCGACCGAGTTGGCCTTCAGCCGCTGCACCTGCGGGGTTGCGGCTGTCTCGGGCGACTTGCCGGTGTTGTCTCTGCTCATGGCGTCCTCTTCTGTGTGGAGGGCGCCACTCTCTCCCCGCGTGACGCAGACCACAATCGGCATGTAGTCCGATAATCTCCTTGCAGGGAAGACGAGTTGTCGGGCCGGATGGGGGCATATCGGTCTCCGTAACCGATGAGTGATGTGTTCGGAACAGCCAGGCCGGTACCGTCCCGCGATATGGACGACCAGGGCGGGATCACGGTTCAGCGTGCGTTGGAGCTGCCGGGGCTGCGCAGCGGCCTTCCGGAGGTGGTGGCCTGCGCCGATCGCCTGGGCCGGACGGTCCGCTGGGTGCACGCGGGCGAGGTGCCCAACATCGCCTCCCTGCTCAAGGGCGGCGAGCTGCTGCTGACCACGGGGCTCGGCCTCGGCACCCGGCCCGCCGAGCAGCGTGCCTTCGTACGCCGCCTCGCGGACCGGGGGATCGCCGCGCTCGTGGTCGAACTGGGCCCGCGCTTCACCCGCCTTCCGGCGACCATCGTGGACACCGCACGCGCCGCGGGCCTCCCGCTGGTGCAACTCCACCGGGAAGTCCCCTTCGTCACCGTCACGGAGGAGGTCCACACCGAGATCGTCAACGGCCACTACGCCCTGCTGCAGCGCGCCGAGGAAGTCCACCGGCGCTGCACGGAAGCACTGCTGGGCGGCGGCGGCATCCCCCAGGTCCTGCGCATCCTGGCCGACTTCAGCGCGAACCCGGTCTTCCTGGAGACCCCCGACGGACAGCTGCTGTACGCGGCCGGCAGCTCGGCCGGGGACCCGGGCGCGGACCCCCTCCAGGTGTGGGAGGGCCTACGGGGCCAGCGCGAGGCCGAGCCGTCGGCCAACGCGGTGGTCGTCGACGTACCGGGCGGGGGCCACGGCACGGGCTCGGTCCGGGCGCGGGTCGTACTGCTGGGCGTCTCGGCCCCCCTCCTGCCCGTGCACCGCATGGCGGCGGAACGCACGGCGGGCGTCCTCGCGGTGGTACTGATGCAGGCCAGGCAGGAGGAAGAACTGGCGGCGCGCGGCCGCGGCGACTTCCTGACGGACCTGGCGGAGGGCCGCATCTCGGCGGAGGACGCCCCGGCGCAGGCCCGCGTCCTGGGCTTCAAGCCGGGCGCCGGGCCGCTGCTGCCGGTGGTCATGCGGCTGTCCCCGGAGCTGAGCCCCTCCGGCAACTGGGCCGTCCTGGCCCGGGCCGTCCTGGAGGAGCTGTCGTCCGTCGGGGTCCCGGTCCTGCTGGGCGTCCGCCCGGTCGAGGGCCGGGTCCCGCTCCTGGTCTCCCTGCGCGCGGAGTCCGAACGTACGGCCGTGGCGGACCGGGTCGCCGCCGCGCTGCGGGCAGGCGTCGACCGCGCGGGCCTCGACCGCGCCACCGCCCCGCCCGCCGTGGTCGTCGGCGTCCCGGGCGGCTGGGCGGCCGCCTCGTCGGGCCTGCGCCACGCCGCGGAGACCGCCACGGCCGCCCACGGCCTCCCGCCCCGCCCCTGGTACGACGCCCGGCGCCTGGACATCGACCTGCTGCTGTGGCGGCTGCGCGAACAGCCCGACCTGGCGGCCTTCGTGGACCGCGCGATCGGCCCGCTCCGGGCGCACGACGTGACCTCGCGGCCGCCGCTGCTGCCCACCCTGGAGACGTACCTCGCCCACGCGGGCCGCAAAGCGGAAACGGCCCGCGAGCTCCACCTCAACCGCCAGACCCTCTACAACCGCCTGGCCCGCATCTCGGAACTCCTGGGCACCGACCTGGACGACCCCGAAACGGTCCTCTCCCTCAGCCTGGCCCTCCGCGCCCGCCGCCACGTCCCTTCTTGACGCATCCCCCGCGTCACCGCGCAGCGGAACATCCACCCGGCCGGGCACATCCAGCCCCGGCATATTCAGCCCCGCCGGCGTTTGAGGCGCGGGGTCCGGGGCGGAGCCCCGGGTTGCCGCGCAGCGGCACTTCCGCCCCGCCGGCACATCCACCCGCCGGGCACATTCGGCCCCGCCGGCGTGTGAGGCGCGGGGTCCCGGCCGAACCCAGGGGAAGCCGCGTCAGCGGCGGGCCCGTTCCATCAGCTCGTCGTAGACGGACAGGACCTGCGCGACCGTGTCGTCCTCCGACGGCCACGTCGCGGCCTGGGCGCGCCCGGCAGCGGCCAGCTCCGCCCGCCGTTCCGGATCTCCCAGCAGCCCGGCAACGGCCTCGGCCAACGCCCCCGCGTCCCCGTACGGCACCAGCACCGCCCCCTCCCCCACCAGCTCCGGCACTCCCCCCACCGCCGTGGCCACCAACGGCACACCCGCCCGCAGCGCCTCCTGCGCCAGCGGCGCCCGCGCCTCCCACCGGCTCGGCAGCACCGCCAGGTCCGCCGCCGCCAGCAGCTGCGCCGCATCCCGGCGCCGCCCCAGCAGCCGCACCGGCAGCCCCTCCGCCTCGATCCGCCGGGACAGTTCGGCCCGCAGCGGCCCCTCCCCCGCGATCACCAGCAGCGGTACGGGATCCAGCGCCCGCCACGCCCGCGCCGCGTCGAGGAGTACGGAGTACCCCCGGTGCGGCACCAGGCTCCCGACGGCGATCAGCAACGGCCTTTCCACCGCCCCGAGTTCCGCCCGCGCCTTGCCGGGATCCGGAGCCGGCTCCGGCCACCCGGGCGCGGGCGCGGGCACCGCCACCGGCGCCAGCCGCGCGTCCCGCGCCCCCCGCAGGCGCGCGAGGTCCACCTGGTCCGAGGAGGCTCCCAGCACGACCGCCGCGGCCCGCGCCACATGGCGTTCCAGGATCCGGCTCAGCCGCCCGAGCGCACCGGCGGCCTCGGGGCCGTCACCGTGCCAGCTCACCACCAGCGGCACGCGCCGCCCCCGCAGCGCCAGCGCGGCCCGCATCCCGGCCCGTACGCCGTGCGCGTGGACAACGTCCGCGCCGGCGCACGCGGCCCGCAGCGCGCTCACCGCGTCGGGCGCGAACCGCGCCCCGGCTCCGGTGAAGTCGTACTCCCCCTCCGCTTCGACGGGCGCGCACACCGTGACCCGTACCCCGCGCGCGGCGAGCCCGGTCGCGAGCGACCGTACGTGCGCGCCGCTGTCCGCGCCCGCCCCGCCGAGTACGTGGACGGTCCGCAGCGGCGGCCGCCCGTAGGGCTGGGCGGGGACCGGGGCGGAGACCGGGGAGCTGCTCACGGGCCGAAGCTCCTGGGTGAGGGAGTCAGAGACGTCGCCCAGGATGCCAGCCCGCACGCGCGTTCCGGGACCATACGGGTGCGGATCCCGTGTGAGATCGCGTCAGACACCCTCCAGCCTCACCCACACGGGCTATCGCCGCGTCCTCCCGGCGCGTTCCGGTTCGGGCCCGTCACTTCGCCCCGCGGGACCTATCCGGCGGGGCGAAGTGCTGTGAAGTGGCTGGTGCGGGTGCGGGCCCGGGGTGTGTCGGTGAGGTGGGCGTCGATGCGGGCGAGGTTGAGGTCGCCTCGGTCGTCGCCTTACGTGACCGCGTCCGCGTCGGCGTCGGCGTGCGCCGCCGCCAGCAGTTCCTCGGCGTGGGCCCGTGCCGAGGCCGAGTCCTCGTGGCCCGCGAGCATGCGCGACAGCTCGCGGATCCGGTCCTCGCCCTCCAGGACGGTGACCCCGCTGCGCGTCACGGAGCCGTCGTTGGTCTTCTCGACCAGCAGCTGCCGGTCCGCGAAGGCCGCCACCTGCGGCAGGTGCGTGACGACGACGACCTGCGCCGACTTGGCCAGCTTGGCCAGGCGTCGGCCCACCTCGACCGCCGCCTTGCCGCCGACGCCCGCGTCGACCTCGTCGAAGAGGTACGTCGGCACCGGGTCGGAGCCCGCGAAGACGACCTCCACGGCCAGCATCACCCGGGACAGCTCACCGCCCGAGGCGCCCTTGGCGATCGGCCGGGGCTGGGCTCCGGGGTGCGGGGCCAGCAGCAGTTCCACCTCGTCCGCGCCCGAAGGGCCGTAGGCGACGCGGCGGCCGTCCACCTCCACGCCGTCGGGGTCCTCGACCTGCCGGACGTCGATCGTGACCCGCGCGTGCGGCATGGCCAGGGAGGCCAGCTCCTCGGTGACGGCCGAGGCGAAGCGCGTCGCCGCCTCCACCCGGGCGTCCGTCAACGCCTGCGCCAGCAGGGAGAGTTCGGAGCGCAGCCCGTCCCGCTCCGCGGTCAGCTCGGCGATCCGCTCGTCGTCGCCGTCCAGCTCCAGCAGCCGCGCCGCGCCCTGCTCGGCCCACTCCAGCACCGCGTCCACGGTGCCCGCGGAGCCGTACTTGCGCGTCAGCTGGGTCAGGGCCGCCCGCCGCTCCTCCACCGCGGCGAGCCGCAGCGGATCGGCGTCCAGGTCGTCGGCGTACCCCGCGAGTTCCCCGGCCACATCCGCCAGCAGGATCCCCAGCTCCGCGATCCGCTCGGCGAGCGAGCCGAGCGCCGGGTCGTGGGACCGTACGGATTCCAGTGCCCGGTGGGCGCCCGCGACGAGGGTGTTGGCGTCGATGCCCTCGGGGTCCTCGGGATTGCCCGCGAGTGCTGCGTGCGCCACCTGCGCCGCCGAGGCCAGCGACTCGGCGTGGCCGAGCCGCTCCGCCTCCGCCGCCAGTTCGGTGTCCTCACC
The DNA here is from genome assembly GCF_040611115.1 of Streptomyces sp. NPDC003038. Lineage (NCBI taxonomy): Bacteria > Bacillati > Actinomycetota > Actinomycetes > Kitasatosporales > Streptomycetaceae > Streptomyces > Streptomyces sp. NPDC003038. The sequence goes on along the minus strand of NZ_JBEXNN010000028.1, from coordinate 10,158 downwards.
GGCCACCGGTTCCACGGCCGCGATCTCGTCCAGCCCGAAGCGCAGCAGGTCGGCCTCCTGGGCCCGTTCCCGGGCCCGGGTGGTGATGGTCTCCAGTTCGACGGCGACCGCGCGGAGCCGCCGGTAGGCGGCCGCGTACTTCTCCAGCGGAACGGCGACGGCGTCCCCGGCGTAGCGGTCGAGCGCCTGCCGCTGGCGGGCCGGCCTCAGCAGCCCCTGCTGGTCGGTCTGTCCGTGGACGGCGACCAGGTCGTCCGCGAGTTCGGCGAGCAGGCCGACGGGCACGGATCGGCCGCCGACGTGGGCGCGTGAGCGTCCCTCGGCGGACACGGTGCGGCTGATCAGCAGGGCGCCGTCGTCGAGCTCCGCCCCGGCCTCCTCGGCGCGCAGGGCGGCGGGAGCGCCCGGGCGCAGCACGATGCGCCCCTCGACGACCGCGGCCTTGGCCCCGACGCGTACGAGGGCCGCGTCGGCGCGACCGCCGAGCAGCAGCCCGAGGCTGGTGACGACCATCGTCTTGCCCGCGCCGGTCTCGCCGGTCACCGCGGTGAAACCGGGCGACAGCTCGACCACCGCGTCGTCGATGACCCCGAGCGACCGTATCCGCATCTCCTCAAGCACGGGACGACGATACCGAGGTTTCATGGGTGCCATGTGACGTCACCCGCCGAGAGTTCTCCGAACGGACGTGCTATTAGGGCGCCCCTCAAGGCGCGCCCCGAGAGACGGCGGGCGCGAGAAGAGGCGCTACGTCGGGCGCCGGAAGAGGTCGCTAGTGGGGCGCTCCACGCCAGCCCGACACCGGCAGCGCGAACTTCGCGACGAGCCGGTCCGTGAAGGACGCGTGGTGCAGGCGGGCGAGTCGCACGGGCACCGCGCCCCGCCGGACCTCCACCCGGGCCCCGTCCGGCAGCTCCAGCATGCGACGGCCGTCGCACCACAGCACCCCGTGCGGAGTCCCCGTCTGCACCTCCACCGCCAGCACCGAGGTCGGCGAGGTCACCAGCGGCTTCGCGAACAGCGCGTGCGCACTGATCGGCACCATCAGCAGCGCCTCCACCTCCGGCCAGACCACCGGCCCGCCCGCGGAGAAGGCGTACGCCGTCGAGCCGGTCGGAGTCGCGCAGACGATGCCGTCGCAGCCGAAACCGGACACCGGGCGCCCGTCGACCTCCAGGACCACCTCCAGCATCCGCTCCGGCGACACCTTCTGGACGGCGGCCTCGTTCAGCGCCCAGTCCCGGTGGACGACATCGCCGTTCCTGCGCACGATCACGTCGAGGGTCATCCGCTCCTCGACCTCGTACTCGCGCGTCACGACCCGGTCCACGACCTTGTCCAGGTCGTCCCGCTCGGCCTCGGCGAGGAATCCCACCCGGCCCAGGTTGACGCCCAGCATCGGCACCCCGGAAGCACGCGCGAACTCCGCGCCGCGCAGCAGCGTCCCGTCCCCGCCCAGGACGATCAGCAGCTCGCAGCCGTCGAGCACCCCGGGATCCGACTCCCTGACGAGCTCCACCTCGGGTGGCAGCGGCAGGTCCACCGCCTCGTGCTGGAAGACCCGTACGCCCAGCCCGCACCGCAGCAGGCCCTGGACGACGAGCTCGGCGCTGCGGATGGCCGCCGGCCGCCCGGTGTGCGCGAGGAGGAACACCTTGCGCACCACTGATGAAGTTGATGAATGTGTCACTGCGGCCCCTCCGCCACTGCCCGCTCGACATCCGCCGGGTCGAGTTCGGGTGCCCCCGCCCGCAACCACAGAAAGTACTCGACGTTCCCCGACGGCCCCGGCAGCGGACTGGCGGTCACCCCGAGCACGCCCAGCCCCAGCTTCGCCGCCTGCGCCGCGACCTCGCGCACGGCCTCCGCCCGCAGCTCCGGGCTGCGCACCACACCACCGCTGCCCAGCCGGTCCTTGCCGACCTCGAACTGCGGCTTCACCATCAGCACGAGGTCCGCGTCCGGCGCCGTGCACCGCACCAGCGCGGGCAGCACCAGGCCGATCGAGATGAAGGACAGGTCGCCGACGACCACGTCGGCCGGGACTCCGCCGATCTGCTCGACCGTCAGCTCGCGGACGTTCGTACGGTCCTTGACGGTGACCCGGTCGTCGCTCTGCAGCGACCAGGCGAGCTGCCCGTAGCCCACGTCCACGGCGACGACATGGTCGACGCCCGCGCGCAGCAGTACGTCGGTGAACCCGCCGGTCGAGGCGCCGGCGTCCAGCGCCCGGCGGCCCTCCACGCGCAGCCCCAGCGGCTGGAAGGCCGCGAGCGCGCCCGCGAGTTTGTGGCCGCCGCGGGAGACGTAGTCGGGGTCGCTGTCGTCCTTGAGGACGACCAGAGCCGCGCTGGTCTCGACCTGGGTGGCCGCCTTGGTCGCGGTGGTGCCGCCCACGGTCACCCGGCCCGCGGCGATCAGCTGCGCGGCGTGCTCGCGGGAGCGGGCCATGCTGCGGCGTACCAGTTCGGCGTCCAGGCGGCGGCGTGCCACTCCTGCCACGTTCGGTTCAGCTCCTGTTTTCGTACGGTCCGGGGACGGGCGGTGCGTCCAGCGCGGTCAGCGCCTCGCGCAGCCCCCTGTGGACATCCTCGTACACCGCGAGGTGGCCCTCCGCGGCGAGGTGGTCGGCGTCCGCCAGCCGCGCCAGGTGCCCGTCCACACCGGCGTGGCCGGTGGTGGTGCGTACGACGCCCAGTGCCGCGGGCCCGGCGGGCTCGGCGGCGGCTTCGGCGGCAGGCGCCCGCGGGGCACCGGCAGGCACGGCATCGGGCACTTCGTCGCTCATGCCCCGACGCTACCCCGAAGCGCCCCGCGACCACGCATGGCTCTGCGGTACGGTCGTGATCACGATGGCTACGATCCAGGAGTGCCGCGAAGCACTCGACCAACTCTCCGGCAGTCTCGCGCGGGCCGAAGGCGGCGTGCGCGGCACTGCCGCGCTCGACCGCTCCTTGAGCTGCCACATCACCGACCTGGACCGCACCTTCACGGGCCGCCTCCAGGACGGCCGGATCCTGGTGGAGACGCTCACCCCCGGCCCGCCGGCCGCCAAGGCCGAGATCCGGCTCGCGATGGCCGGCGACGACCTGGTCGCGATGGTCGCGGGCGAGCTGAAGTTCGCCAAGGCCTGGGCCTCGGGCCGGGTCAGTCTGGAGGCGGGCTTCCGCGACCTGCTCCGGCTGAAGAGCCTGCTCTAGCAGGGTCGCGATCGCGGTGGAGCCCCGCGGGGCGGGCCCGCGCCCGCTATACGGCGCGAGCCACCGCCCGGACGCCCCGCGCCGCCGGAATCACCAGCGGCGTCCCCGTCTCCGGGTCGTCGATGATCTGGCAGCGCAGCCCGAACACCTTCTCCACCAGCTCGGCCGTGACCACCTCCGCCGGCGGCCCCTCGGCGACGACCTCGCCGCCCCGCATCGCGATCAGGTGCGTGGCGTACCGGGCCGCGTGGTTGAGGTCGTGCAGCACCGCGACCAGGGTCCGCCCCTGGTTCTCGTGCAGCTCGGCGCACAGGTCGAGCACGTCGATCTGGTGCTGGATGTCCAGGTAGGTCGTCGGCTCGTCCAGCAGCAGCAGCGGGGTCTGCTGGGCCAGCGCCATCGCGATCCACACGCGCTGCCGCTGCCCGCCCGACAGCTCGTCCACGGCCCGGTCCGCGAGCTCGGCGACCCCGGTGGAGACCATCGACTCCACCACGATCCGCTCGTCCTCCTGCGACCACTGCCGCAGCAGCCCCTGGTGCGGGTACCGGCCGCGCGAGACCAGATCGGCCACCGTGATGCCGTCGGGCGCGATCGAGGACTGCGGCAGCAGGCCGAGGGTCTTGGCCACCTTCTTCGCCGGCATGGACCCGATGGCCTGCCCGTCCAGCAGCACCCGTCCGGCGGCCGGCTTCAGCATCCGCGAGAGGGCGCGCAGCAGCGTGGACTTGCCGCAGGCGTTGGGACCGACGATCACCGTGAAGGAGTTGTCGGGGATCTCCACCGACAGGTTCTCGGCGATGACCCGCTGGTCGTAGCCGAGGGTCACGTTCTCCGCGGTCAGCCGCTGCACTTGCCCACTCCTCAGGTTCCGATACGTCGCAGTCATATACGTCCCGCCTTGCGCTCGGTGACGAGCAGCCAGAGCAGATAGACACCGCCGACCAGCCCGGTCACCACACCCACCGGGAGCTGGTCGGAGCCGAAGGCCCGCTGCGAGGCCCAGTCGGACACCAGCAGCAGCACCGAGCCCATGAGGGCGGCGGTCAGCAGGCTCCCCCCGGGTGAGCGGGTCAGCCGCCGGGCCAGCTGCGGCGCGGCCAGCGCGACGAAGCTGATGGGCCCGGCCGCGGCGCTCGCCGCGGTGGTGAGCAGGATCGCCGCCAGCATCAGCAGCAGGCGCGTGCGTTCCACCCGTACTCCCAGGGCGTACGCGGCGTCGTCGCCCATCTCCATCATCCGCAGGGCCCGGCCCTGCCCGAGGACCAGGGGGAAGAGCACCGCGCAGGTCACGAGGAGCGGCCACACCTGAGCCCAGTCCCGGCCGGCCAGTGAACCGGTCAGCCAGACCATCGCCCGGGTGGCCTCGACCAGTTGGGCCTTTGTGAGCAGGTACTGGATGACGGCGACGAGCATGGCGGAGGCCCCGATGCCCACCAGCACCAGCCGGTAGCCCTGGACCCCCTGCTTGTAGGCCAGCAGGTAGACGGCGACACCGGCCAGCAGGCCGCCGACCAGCGCGCCCGCGGCCACCGCGGTGGCGCTGCCGTTGAACACGATGATGACCGTGAGCGCGCCGACCGCCGAGCCGTAGCCGAAGCCGAGCAGGTCCGGGGAGCCGAGCGGGTTGCGGGAGACGGACTGGAAGACGGCTCCCGACATTCCGAGGGCCGCGCCGACGAGCACGGCGACCAGGACCCTCGGCAGGCGCAGGTCGTTGACGATGAAGTCGTCGGCGGGGGTGCCGTTGCCCAGCAGGGTCCGTACGACGTCCCAGGGCGCGATCTGGAAGTCGCCGGTGCCGATGAGTACGACGGCCATCGCGAGCACCGCGGCGGTGAGCAGTGCCCCGGTGGCCAGGGCACGCCGCTCCACGCGCAGGGACACCCCGCCGGGCAGGCGCAGCGGGCGGGGCCCGGACCGGCCGGCCCGTTCTTTCCGGGGTGCGGCGGTCACTGTCACAGCTGGGCCATCCTCTTGCGCCGAACCAGATAGATGAAGACGGGACCGCCGATGAGGGCGGTGACGATGCCGACCTGGAGTTCGGCGGGCCGGGTCACGACCCGGCCGATGACGTCGGCGCCCAGCAGCAGGACGGGCGAGAGGACGGCCGAGTAGGCGAGCACCCAGCGCATGTCCGGCCCGGTGAACACCCGTACTAGGTGCGGGATCATGAGCCCGATGAAGACGATGGGCCCGCAGGCGGCGGTCGCCGCACCGCAGAGCAGCGTGATGGCGAGCATGGCGCCGATCCGGGTCCGCGTCAGGTTGGCGCCCAGCGCCCGTGCGGTGTCGTCGCCCATGGCCATCGCGTTCAGCGGCCGGCCCAGCGACAGCGCGAGCACCGCGCCCACCAGCAGGAAGGGCGCCACCTGCCGGACGGTGTCCATGTTCGCCGAGGCCAGCGAACCCACCGTCCAGAAGCGCAGCTTGTCGAGCGCCTTGCTGTCCATCAGCTGCACGGCGTTGATGTAGCCGACGAGGGCCGCGCTGGCCGCCGTACCGGCGAGCGCGAGGCGCACCGGCGTGGCGCTGCGGCTGCCGCCGAGGACGTACACGACCACCGAGACGAGGGCGGCGCCGAGGAAGGCCCACCACACGAACTCGCTCAGGGAGTTCGCGCCGAGGAAGCTGATCGCGGAGACGACGGCGGCCGCGGCGCCCGCATTGACGCCGAGGATGCCGGGCTCGGCCAGCGGGTTGCGGGTCAGCGCCTGCATGACGGCGCCGGACAGGCCGAGCCCGAGACCGACCATCAGCCCGAGGAGGGTGCGCGGGATCCTCAGGTCCCGCACCACCACGTCGGAGGGCGTCCCCGAGTAGTCGAACAGGCCGTGCCAGACCTGGTCGAGCGGCATCTGCTTGGCGCCGACGGCGATGCTCGCCACCGCGACCAGCGCCAGCAGCGCGAGGGCGGCGAGCAGGCCGACGGCCCGCGCGGCGTGGCGCGGGCGGGCGACGACGACCGGCGCCGTGCTCTGTTCGGGTTCGGGTTCGGGGGGACTCTCAACCAACACGCAGGTTAGGTTAGCCTACCCTCCGCGCTCTTTGATCCCCCCGGCCGCTCAAAGACCCCGCCTGGCCAGGGCCTTCTCCGCGTCCAGCGTGCAGACCCCGTCCCCGGCCGCCGTCCAGGCCGCCGCGCACAGCGCCCGCAGCCCGTCGATCGGATCGGCGTCCGGCATCGCGGGCTCACCCGTCTCCAGGTTGATGAGCATGCTCACGTCCAGCCTGTGATCCATCGCCACCGCCGACCAGCCACCGCAACGCCAGGCGCCCGCGTGCTCCCGTACCGGCGGCTGCCCGGTCAGCAGTCCCCGCAGGTCCCGGTCCACATACGTCGGCCGGTGCCTGGGCTCGGCGCGCACCAGCTGCTCCGCGTCCGTCACCCCGGTCAGCACCAGCAGCGAGTCCACCTCCCCGTTGAAGGCGCCCTCGATGTCGGTGTCCAGCCGGTCCCCGACCACCAGCGGCCGCTTCGCCCCGGTCCGCAGCACCGTCTCCCGGTGCATCGGGGGCAGCGGCTTGCCCGCCACCTGCGGCTCCGCTCCCGTGGCGATGCGTACGACCTCCACCGCGGCCCCGTTGCCCGGCGCGATCCCGCGCGCCCCCGGAATCGTCAGGTCGGTGTTGGACGCGTACCACGGCACCCCGCGGTTGATCGCGTACGAGGCCTCCGCGAACCGTCCCCACGCCAGATCCGGACCGCCGTACCCCTGGACGACCGCCGCGAGCCCCTCCTCGTCGGCCGACTCCACCGGCACCAGCCCCCGCTCGCGCAACGCGACCCGCAGCCCCTCGCCACCGATCACCAGCACCTTCGACCCCGGCTCCACCTGCTCCGAGATCAGCCGGGCCACCGCCTGCGCGGAAGTGATCACCTCGCCCGCCTCGGTCGGGATGCCGAGCTCGCCCAGGTGCTCCGCGACGGCGTCCGGGGTCCGCAGCGCGTTGTTGGTGACGTACGCGAGGTGCATCCCCTCGGCCCGAGCGACCGCCAGCGACTCCACGGCGTGCTCGATGGCCTCCCCGCCCGCGTACACCACCCCGTCCAGGTCCAGCAGAGCGGTGTCGTACGCCTGGTGCAGACTCCGCTCACTGGCCGCGGGACTGGTCCTGCTCTGCCCGGTCATCCTGTCCGCTCCTCATACGATCGGTCTTGTCTGATTCCGTACTCCCCCCGATCATCCCGCACTGCGAGACGGGTCTTACCATGCACCAATGACCACATCTGGCACCGCGGACCATGGGCTGCGCCTGATTCCCTTCCATGGCCTGCGCTATGTCCCGGAGCGTGTCGGCAGCCTGGCCGCCGTCACCTCTCCGCCGTACGACGTGGTCGTACGCCCCGACGGAGTCGACTACCTCGAATCCGCCGACCCGCACAACATCGTCCGCCTGATCCTTCCGCAGGCCGGCACCCCGGCGGCGCGCAACGAACAGGCCGCGCTCACCCTGCACGACTGGCTCGCCGAGGGAATCCTCAGCGCCGACCCGGAGCCCGCGCTCTACGTCTACGAGCAGCGCAAGGGCAGTCTGCTCCAGCGCGGCATCATCGGCGCCCTCGCCCTGTCCACCGCCGAAGCCGGCATCGTCCTGCCCCACGAGGACGTCATGCCGGACGTGGTCACCGACCGGGCCGGCCTGATGCGGGCCACCTCCGCCAATCTCGAACCCCTCCTCCTCACCTACCGCGGAGAAGAGCCCGGCGGCGGCGCCGCAGCGGTGGTCGAGGCCGCGGCCGGCCGCGCCCCGCTCCTGTCGACCATCACGGAGGACGGCTTCTGCCACCGGCTCTGGGCCGTCACCGACCCCGCCGAACTGGCCGCCGTCGCCGCCGACCTCGGCCACCGCCAGGCCCTCATCGCGGACGGCCACCACCGCTGGGCGACGTACCTGCGCCTCCAGGAGGAACACCGGTCGCCCACCCCGTGGGACTTCGGCCTGGTCCTCCTCGTGGACACCGCCCGCTACCCGCTCCAGGTCCGCGCGATCCACCGGATGCTGCGCCGCCTCCCGGTCGCGCAGGCCCTCGCCGCACTCGAAGGCCACTTCCAGGTCCGTACGGTCGACGGCCCGCTCCCGCTCGCCCTGGAGACCCTCGCGGACGCGGCGGAACGCGGCAACGCCTTCCTCCTGACCGGCGACGGCACCTTCCACCTGGTCACCGACCCCGACCTGGAGCTCCTCGAACGGACCGTCCGCCACGACCGCCCCGAGGCCTGGCGCCGACTGGACGCCACCGTCCTGCACGCGACGCTGCTCGACGAGCTGTGGAACGTCCCGGACGCCCCCGAGCACATCGCGTACATCCACGACGCGGCGGCCAGCGTCGCCATGGCCGAACGCCACGGCGGCACCGCGGTCCTGCTCCACCCGGTACGGGAGGAAGTCGTCCGGGACCTGGCCCGCCAAGGCGTCACGATGCCCCGCAAGTCCACGTCCTTCGGCCCGAAACCGGCCACCGGCCTGGTCCTGCGCAGCCTGGACTGACGGATACCGGCCATCCCGGATATGCGGAAGGGCGGTACCCCGAGGGGTACCGCCCTTCTCATCTCACCCGATATCAGGCCTTGTCGCGGCCCGTGTCCTGCTCGTCGTCCTCGATGACGACGACCTCGTCGGCGACATCCGCGTGGACGTCGTCGACATCGACATCGGCATCGACGTCGACGTCAGCCTCGGACTGCTCGAGGGGCTCGTACTCGTCGTCGTCCTCGTCGTAGTACTCGGCCACGTCCGAGGCACGCTCGGCCGCCGCCACCTCGGCGTCGTCCGTGTCATCGTCGTCGTCCTCGTCGTGCGCCGCGGCGTCGACGAACTCGACCCCGTCCAGCTCGGCGAGCCGGTCCGACGCGTCCATGGCCCCGTCCTTGTCCGCCTCGACGGTCTTGGCGAACCACTCACGTGCCTCGTCCTCACGACCGGCCGCCAGCAGGGCGTCGGCGTAGGCGTACCGCAGACGAGCGGTCCAGGGCTGTACGGCACTGGATGCCAGCTCCGGGCTCTGCAGCGTCACGATGGCGGCATCGAGCTGCCCCATGTCACGCCGCGCACCGGCGGCGACCAGACGCATCTCGACCTGGGCCGCCTTGTCCAGCTTCTGCACCTCGGGCTCGCCGGCCATGGCCAGCGCCCGCTCCGGACGGCCGAGGCCGCGCTCGCAGTCGGCCATGACGGGCCACAGCTCGACCGAGCCGGTCATGCGCTTGGCGGCGCGGAACTCCGCGAGCGCCTCGCTGTACTTCTGCGTGGCGTACGCGGCGAAGCCGGCGGCCTCGCGCACGGCGGCGACACGGGAGGCCAGTCGCAGGGCGATGCGCGCGTACGCGTACGCCTGCTCGGGGTCCTCGTCGATCAGCCGGGCGACCATGACCAGGTTGCGGGAGACTTCCTCGGCCAGCCCCTTGGGCAGGCTCAGGAGCTCCTGACGCACATCGGCGTCGATCTCGAGGCCGGTGACGTCGTCGTCGATCGGAAGCCGCTTGACCGGGTCCCGGTCGCGGTCCGCGCGGAAGTCGCGGTCGCCACCACGGTCATCGCGACCACGGAAGCCACCACGGTCACCACCCGTGGGGCGGTCGCCACGGTCGTCACGACGCGGGTAGGACGGACGGTCCCCACCACGGTCATCACGACGCGGGAAGGACGGCCGGTCGCCACCACGGTCATCACGACCACCGCGGAAACCACCGCGCTCGTCGTCCCGACGCGGGTAGGACGGACGGTCGCCACCACGGTCGTCACGACGGAAACCGCCGCCGCCACCGGCAGGCCGGTCACCACGGTCGTCACGACGGAACGGCGGACGATCGCCACCACGGTCGTCACGACGCGGGAAGGACGGGCGGTCCCCACCGCCGCTGGAAGGACGACCACCACGGTCATCGTCACGGCGGGGGTAGCTGGGCCGGTCGCCACCACGGTCGTCGCGACGGAAACCGCCGCCGCCACCGGC
>NZ_JBEXNN010000027.1:0-83246 GCF_040611115.1 Streptomyces sp. NPDC003038 | reverse complement strand
GTGCGCCCCGGGATCCCGGGGCGCACGGCCCGTTACGCATGGTGAGGCTTTCGCCGTCGCCCGCACTCAGACGGTGGTGATGACCTCGTCGAAGGCCAGCCGCGGGGAGCGCGGGAAGGAGGCGTCCTCGCCCGGCTTGCCGATGTTCACGACCATCATCGGGGTGTGGTCGGCGTCGAAGAACTCCTTCTGGATGCCGGCGAAGTCGGCGCCGGTCATCGGGCCCGCGGCCAGGCCGGCGGCGCGGACGCCGACGATGAAGTACGCGGCCTGCAGCGCGGCGTTGAACAGCGAGGACTGCTCGCGGACGGGCCGCTCGGCGAAGAACATGTCCTTGGCCTGCGGGAAGTGCGGCAGCAGCTGCGGGAGCTCCTCGTGGAACTCGTTGTCCGCGGCGAGGATCGCGACCAGCGGCGCGGTGGCGGTCTTGGCCTGGTTGCCCTCGGCCATGTGCTTCACGAGGCGCTCGCGTGCCTCGGGGGAGCGGACCAGCGTGATGCGCAGCGGCGTCCCGTTGAAGGCGGTGGGACCGTACTTCACCAGGTCGTAAATCGCCTGGATCTGCTCCTCGGTGACCGGCTCGTCGGAGAACGAGTTGGCGGTGCGGGCCTCGCGGAACAGCAGGTCCTGAGCAGCGGAGTCGAGAACGAGAGACATCGGAAAGCCTTCTTCCATACGGAGGTGAAGCGATGTCCCCGACTCTACGGCGAAAGTATGTGAATTTTCAACTAACTCTCTGTGGTGGTGAGCGGTGTCACTCCGAACCGGCCTGCGCGCCGCGCTCCCCGTCGCCGCCCTCACCCTCGCGCTCCCGGTCCGCCAGCGCCGAGTCCAGCCGCGCGCGGGCCCCCTCCAGCCAGTGCCGGCACACCTTCGCGAGCTCCTCGCCACGCTCCCAGAGCGCGAGCGAGTCCTCCAGCGAGGTACCGCCGGCCTCCAGCTTGCGGACGACCTCGATGAGCTCGTCCCGGGCCTGCTCGTACCCCAGCGCCGTATCCGTCTCAGACATTCCCGCTCCCACCGTGTGTGTGCAGTACAGCCACTATGTCGCGTGCGCGTCTCACTCCGCGGAACCCGCCTCGGCCGCCGCCGCCGGTACGGGCCCGTCCGCGGCCGCCCCGGCCGACTGCCCGGCCGGTACCCGGGCCACCTGGACCGAAAAGGTGCCCTCCGCCACCCGGGCGCGCAGCACCTCGTCCACCGAGACCTCCTGCGGCGAGCGGACGACATGCCCGTCCGCCCGCTGCAGCACCGCGTACCCCCGCTCCAGCGTCGCCGCCGGGGACAGCGCCACCACCCGGGCCCGCGTGTGCGTGAGCTCCGACTCCGCCCGGTCCAGCAGGTGCCCCAGCGTCCGCCGGCTACCAGCCAGCAGCGCGTCCAGCTCGTCCTGCCGGGTCTCCACCATGCGCTGCGGGTGCACGAAGACCGGCCGGGCCAGGGCGTGCGTGAGCCCCCGCTCCTCCCGGTCGAGGAGCCCCCGTACCGCGCGCAGCCCCCGGCCCTGCAGCTGGCGTACGCGCTCCAGCTCCTCGCCCACGTCCGGGACCACCTTCTTCGCCGCGTCCGTGGGCGTCGAGGCCCGCAGGTCCGCGACCAGGTCCAGCAGCGGTGAGTCCGGCTCGTGGCCGATCGCCGAGACCACCGGGGTCCGGGCCGCCGCGACCGCCCGTACGACCCGTTCGTCGGAGAAGGGCAGCAGGTCCTCCACGCTGCCCCCACCGCGGGCCACGATGATCACGTCGACCCCGTCCAGGGCGTCGAGCTCCTTGACCGCCTGGACCACCTGGGGCACCGCGTGCACCCCCTGGACCGCGACATTGCGCACCTCGAAGCGGACCGCCGGCCAGCGGCGCCGCGCGTTCTCCAGCACGTCCCGCTCCGCCGCCGAGGCCCGCCCGACCACCAGCCCGATCAGCTGCGGCAGGAAGGGCAGCGGCTTCTTGCGGTCCAGCGCGAACAGCCCCTCGGAGGCGAGGGAGCGCTTGAGCCGCTCCAGCCGGGCGAGGAGCTCGCCGATGCCCACGGGCCGTATCTCCGTGGCCCGCAGGGACAGCTGCCCGCGCGGGGCGTACCACTCCGGTTTGGCCAGTACGACGACCCGCGCGCCCTCCGACACCACGTCCGCGACCTCGTCGTAGACCTGGCGGAAGCAGGTCACGCTGACCGAGATGTCGTGCGACGGGTCGCGCAGCGTCAGGAAGACCACCCCCGCCCCCGGCCGCCGCGAGAGCTGCGTGATCTGCCCCTCCACCCACACCTGACCGAGCCGCTCGATCCAGCCCCCGATGAGCCGGGACACCTGGCCTACCGGCAGCGGCGCCTCGGCCGACGTATTCAGACCCATGCACGCAGGCTAGCCGCCAGGACCGACACCGTCGCCGGGCCCGGCGCCCGCGGTGCCCGCGCGTCGCCCGCGCTGCGCCGTCAGCACCCCCAGACCGACCACCAGCCACACCGCCCCCACCAGCTGCGCCGTCCAGGAGGCCTCGACGATCACCGTGACGGTCACGATCGCGCCCAGTACCGGGATCACCAGGTGCTTCCACCAGTTCGGGACGCCCTCCGCGCGCTTGACCACGAACCAGCCGATCACCGACGCGTGCAGCAGTGTGAAGGCCGTCAGCGCCCCCACGTCCACCACGGAGACCAGGTGGTCGAGCCCGTCGTCGCGCCGGGCCGCCCACACCGCGGCGACCAGCGTGATGGTGGCCGCCACCAGCAGCGCGGGCCGAGGCGTCCCCTCCGAGGTCCGCGCCAGCGCCCGCGGCAGCCGCCCCTCACGGGCCATCGCGAACAGCAGCCGCCCGGCCGCCGCCTGCCCGGCCAGCGCCGCGAAGGCAGCCCCGATGGCCTTGCTGACCGCGACCAGGTCGTGCAGCCAGGAGCCGACCGAGGATTGGACCGCGGTGTAGAAGGCCGGGCCCTGCTTCGCCGGATCGGCCGCCAGCTCCGCCGCGGACACCGGTGTGAGCAGCGCGACCAGGTAGGTCTGGGCGATGAACAGCACCCCGGCCAGTCCCAGGCAGAACAGCACCGCCCGCGCGACCCGCGCCGATCCTCCCGTGACCTCCTCCGCGAAGGAGGCGATCGCGTCGAAGCCCAGGTACGAGAGGACCGCGACCGACACCGCGCCCAGCACGGCGGCCACCGAGAAGCCCAGCGAACCGTCGCCGGTCAGCGGTGAGAGCCAGCCGCGCTGCGCCCCGTCCCGGAGCAGCACCGTCACCGCGGCGGCCAGGAACACCAGCAGCACCGCGATCTCCATGGCCAGCACGGCGAAGCCCACGCGCGCGGCCACCCGTACGCCCCACAGGTTGAGCAGGGTCGTGACCACGACGGCCAGGGCCGTCCACACCCACCGGGACACCTCCGGCACCAGCGCGTTCATCGCGATACCGGAGAAGAGGTACGCCACGGCCGGGATCAGCAGGTAGTCGAGCATCGCCATCCACCCGGCGATCAGGCCCGGCCCCTCACCGAGGCCCTTGCGGGCGTAGGTGAAGACCGAGCCGGCCTGCGGGGCCACCCGCACCATCTGCGCGTACGAGAAGGCGGTGAAGGCCATCGCCACGGTCGCGACGAGGTAGACCAGGGCGACCGCGCCGTGGGAGGTGGCGTCGAGAGTGCCGAAGACGCCCACCGGGGCCATGGGGGCGATGAAGAGCAGCCCGTAGACGACCAGATCCCGGAAGCCGAGGCTCCGCCGCAGCGCCGCGGGCGGCGCCTCCGGGGAATCCGTAGCGGACGCCATCCGTCCTCCGGGGGATAGGCGGGACAGGCTTTCGACCAAGTCTCTGCCGAACGGGGGACATCCGGCCTCCTGGAGACCACCGTACGATGGACCGCATGACTGCTCCCGCCCCTGCTCCCGCTTCCCGCCGCGTCCTGCTCGCCGCCCCCCGCGGCTACTGCGCGGGCGTGGACCGAGCCGTGATCGCTGTCGAGAAGGCTCTCGAGCAGTACGGTGCGCCGGTCTACGTCCGCCACGAGATCGTGCACAACAAGTACGTCGTCCAGACCCTGGAGAAGAAGGGCGCCATCTTCGTCGAGCGGACGGAGGAGGTGCCCGAGGGCTCCATCGTGATGTTCTCCGCCCACGGCGTGGCGCCGGTGGTGCACGAGGAGGCGGCGCGCGGCAAGCTCGCCACGATCGACGCGACCTGCCCGCTGGTCACCAAGGTGCACAAGGAAGCGATCCGCTACGCGAACGAGGACTTCGACATCCTCCTCATCGGCCATGAGGGCCACGAGGAGGTCATCGGCACCTCCGGCGAGGCTCCGGACCACATCACGATCGTGGACGGCCCCGAGGACGTGGCCAACGTCGAGGTGCGCGACGAGTCCAAGGTCGTCTGGCTGTCGCAGACCACGCTCTCGGTCGACGAGACGATGGAGACGGTCGACGCGCTGAAGACCAAGTTCCCGCTGCTGGTCTCGCCCCCGAGCGACGACATCTGCTATGCCACCTCGAACCGGCAGGCCGCGGTCAAGGCGATGGGTTCGGACTCCGACCTCGTCATCGTCGTCGGCTCCAAGAACTCCTCGAACTCCATCCGGCTGGTCGAGGTCGCCCTGGACGCCGGCGCGCGCGCCGCGTACCTCGTCGACTTCGCGAGCGAGATCGACGAGGCCTGGCTGGAGGGCGTCACCACGGTCGGGCTGACCTCGGGCGCCTCGGTGCCGGAGGTCCTCGTCGAGGAGGTCCTGGAGTGGCTGGCGGTGCGCGGCTACGCGGACGTCGAGATCGTCAAGACCGCCGAGGAGTCGATCGTCTTCTCGCTGCCGAAGGAGCTGCGCCGGGACCTGCGCGCGGAAGCCGCCGAACTGGTCGCCGACAAGTAACTCGTTTCGTACGGTATGTCCATGGAGATCTTCGGTGTGGACATCGGCGGTACTGGGATCAAGGGCGCTCCCGTGGACCTGGACCGCGGCGACTTGGCGCGAGAGCGCCACAAGGTACTGACACCGCAGCCGGCCACCCCCGACGGGGTGGCCGGCTGCGTCGTCGAGGTGGTCCGCCACTTCGGCTGGGACGGCCCGGTGGGGGTCACGTTCCCGGGCGTCGTCACGGGCGGCATCACGCGGTCGGCGGCCAACATGGACAAGGCGTGGATCGGCGTCGACACGGCAGCGCTCCTCACCCGCAGCCTGGGCGGCTTGCCGGTCACGGTACTGAACGACGCCGATGCGGCGGGGATCGCGGAGATGACGTACGGCGCCGGGCGCGGGCGGGGCGGCACGGTCATCGTGCTCACCCTGGGCACGGGCATCGGGAGCGCCCTGTTCACGGACGGGCGGCTGGTCCCGAACACGGAGCTGGGCCACCTGGAGCTGAAGGGCCACGACGCGGAGACGCGGGCGTCGGTGAGGGCCAAGGAGGACGGGGACCTCACGTGGGAGCGCTGGGCGCACCGCGTCCAGAAGTACCTCGCCCATGTGGAGATGCTGTTCTCCCCGGACCTGTTCGTCATCGGCGGCGGCGTCAGCCGCAAGCCGGAGAAGTTCCTTCCCCTGATCGAGGGGATCCGGGCGGAGATCGTCCCGGCGAAGCTCCAGAACAACGCGGGCATCGTCGGGGCGGCGATGGCGGCGAAGGCGGCGGAAGCGGCGCAAGCGGCGGAAGCGGGGACCACCTCCGAGGTGGCTGCGTCGGCTGCGTCGTCGGGGATGGAGGCGGCGGCGGTGGAGACGGTCGCGGCGAACCGGGCCGCGGGCCCGGGCGCCTAGGCGGTCCGCCAGGGCCTTCCCCCGGGGCGGCCCCGGGGCGGGGCTCTGGGCGGCCCCCCTGGGCGGTCCCCCGGAGGGTGCCTTAGGCGGTCCTCCTGGGCAGCCGCCGCTTCCCGATGAGCACGGCCTTGCGTACGACGACGATCAGCCCGGCGATCAGCGTCCCCGCGTACAGCCAGCCGGCGTGCAGGGACAGGGCGGACACCAGCCCCATCAGCTCCCCGCCGAAGCCTCCGGAGCCCCCCGAGATGGGCCACACGCCCACGGCGAAGGCGATGGGGACGGTGATCGGCGCGGTGACGAGGTCGGCCGGCCGCACCCAGAGCGCGGTGGCGGCCGCGACGGGCAGGAAGAGCAGGCCGTAGGCGAAGAGCGAGGAGCCGAACAGCAGCCAGGTGATCCCGGCGACCAGCACCATCGCGGCGCACGAGAACAGCCCGCCGCCGAGCCCGGTCAGCCTGGGCCTGGGCATCCGGCGCCCGAGCGCGGGCCGCGGCCGGCCCTGGACGGGCACGGCCGCGGTCGCCCGTCGGCGCTGCGCCGGGGGTCGCTGCGGGTGAGGGGCCGGTCGCGTCCTGTATTGCTCCACCCTTCCAAAGTAGGCGGGGAGCCTGCCGTTCCGGGCCGTGGACACGCGTACATCCATCGCCACTCATCGGAAAGTAAACTGTCCGATGGTCCACGCCTGTGGACCGCCGCCCCTCCAGCTACGGGAAGTCGCCAACGTGTCGCTCACGATCGGAATCGTCGGCCTGCCGAATGTCGGCAAGTCGACCCTGTTCAACGCCCTGACCAAGAACGACGTGCTGGCGGCCAACTACCCGTTCGCCACCATCGAGCCGAACGTCGGCGTCGTCGGCGTCCCGGACGCCCGCCTCTCCGTCCTCGCGGGCATCTTCGGCTCGCAGAAGATCCTTCCGGCCACGGTCGACTTCGTCGACATCGCGGGCATCGTGCGCGGCGCCTCGGAGGGTGAGGGCCTGGGCAACAAGTTCCTCGCCAACATCCGCGAGTCGGACGCCATCTGCCAGGTCATCCGCGCCTTCAAGGACGACAACGTCGTACACGTCGACGGCAAGGTCTCGCCGAAGGACGACATCGAGACGATCAACACCGAGCTGATCCTCGCCGACCTCCAGTCCATCGAGAAGGCGGTGCCGCGCCTGACGAAGGAGTCCCGCCTCCAGAAGGAGAAGGTCGCGGTCCTGGCGGCGGTCGAGTCGGCCCAGAAGATCCTGGAAGCCGGCGACACCCTCTTCTCCAAGGGCATCACGAAGGGCACGGAGCAGGGCGACCTCCTCCACGAGCTGCACCTCCTCACCACGAAGCCCTTCCTCTACGTCTTCAACGTGGACGAGGACGAGCTGGTCGACGAGGACTTCAAGAACGAGCAGCGCGCGCTGGTCGCCCCGGCCGAGGCGATCTTCCTGAACGCCAAGCTGGAGGCGGAGCTGGTCGAGCTGGAGGACGACGAGGCCCTCGAACTCCTCCAGTCGGTCGGCCAGAACGAGCCGGGCATGGCCACCCTCGGCCGCGTCGGCTTCGCCACGCTGGGCCTGCAGACGTACCTGACGGCAGGCCCGAAGGAAACCCGCGCCTGGACGATCAAGAAGGGCGCCACCGCCCCCGAGGCGGCGGGCGTGATCCACACCGACTTCCAGCGCGGCTTCATCAAGGCGGAGATCATCTCCTTCGCCGACCTGGTCGAGTGCGGCTCGGTCGTCGAGGCCCGCGCCAAGGGCAAGGCCCGCATGGAGGGCAAGGACTACGTCATGCAGGACGGCGACGTGGTCGAATTCCGCTTCAACGTCTGAGCGGATGAAATAACCACGTTGGCGGCCTGGCAAACATGCAGGTCAGATGGGGTCCGACTCTTCGGAGTCGGGCCCCTAGCTTTTTCCCCGTGCTGGGATAGTGCTGGGAAATCTGATCCCTCTTCACCCATCATCGTCCCTGCTCACCTCTACCGTGCTGGGTTCGTGCTGGGTTTTCGGTCGGGCTTGTGTGCTAAGCGGCCGCAGCTCTACAGACGGCTTCTCATCAGCCGCGATGCTCGTTGAGCGTGAAGTTCGTTCGCATGAAGGCGCTCGCATCATGCTCGAGAGGCGGCTGCTGCAGCGGTGCCTACCTGGCGAGGCCGTACATGCTTGGTGGGGCCTGGGGCCGATAGGAAACAACTGAACCAGGTGGCCAGGGGCCCTGAACTCCGGAGCGGTGGCGACCGAAGCCCGCGCAGCCTTGGAAAAGGTGAGGAAGACGGCTGCCCGACTGGACGCCGCCGCGGTAGCGCGCTCGATCGTCCACCAGAACGCCCGGGCTGAGTCTCACTGTGCGCGGGGCTGGAGCCTGACCAGCCCACCTTGCTACACCGCTTCCGGGGATCCCGTGGCCACCCCTTGAAAGGAGGCCCATTCCTGGACCGTCACGAGGTGGGCCAGCTGAAGGCCGACGTACGGATCCGGCTGGACGAGCAGCGTGGGGTGGCCACGGGCGGTCCGTTCGGCGGCCGAGGCGTGGTCGAGCTCGGTGAAGTCGTCGTCGACCCAGGCGACCGCCGATTCCCCCAGCCACGGTTCGACGTGGTCGCACTTCCACAGGTAGCCGTTGGGGTGGCTGGTGGTGATCTGGGGGCGGGGGAGATCGAGGTACGGGAACTTCGGCAGTCCGAGGAGCGGCCCGACGATGGTGGTGGCGTCCTTGCGCCAGCTCGTGTACCACACGGGGGCGACGAGGCCGTCGGCCAGGAAGCCGGTGAGCAAGGGGCCCCACGACCTGTGCCACGAGGGCGCCGCCCAGCGCTACTACCAGGTCGGCTACCAGCTGGCCTGCGAAGCACATCCCCACGGCCACGCCGCCTGGATGATGCGCGCCCTCGCCCACCAGTCCCTCAGCCTCAAGCAACCCCACCACTGCGTCGACCTCGTCGAAGGCGCCCTCACCCGCGGCCTCGGCCACGTCGACGGCCAGACCGAAGCCCTCCTCCACATCACCCACGCCCGCGCCTACGCAGCCGTCGGCGAGAACCCCTCGGCCGCACGTGCCCTCCTCGCCGCCGAAGACGCCCTGCTACGCGAGGACGGGCCCCAGCCCAGCTTCTCCCGCGTCAGCGGCCCCGCCGCCGGTACAGTGGCCAGCCACACCGCCCGCACCCTCACCGACCTCGCCGACCATGTCGGCACGGAACAGCAGCACCGCGACGCCCTCACCCGCTGGGACCCGGAGAAGTACAAGCGCGTCCACGCCCTCACCCACGCCGACCTCGGCGACAGTCTCGCCGCCCAGGCCCGCGCCGATGAAGGGGTCGCCGCTTGGACCCAGGCCCTGGTCCTCATGGAGGGAAGGGAATGGCCTCCGACCGCACCCGCAAGGCAATCTCCTCGATCCGCTCCACGCTCGCGGTCTACCAGCGCCGCCGCGTGCCCGGAGCCGCCGATCTCGCGCGCCGTGCCCGCGAGGCCCTCGCCTAACATGCCCAACAACCCGCCCCACGAAGGGAACCGCGTGGCTCAGCACACCGACGACCGCTCCCAAGCCCTCAAGCCGGCGCTCGACTCGATGACCCTGCTGGTCGCGGCCGTCATCGTCCACGACAAGGCCACCAACCGCGTCGTGCTCCTCCAGCGCAGCGAGAACGCCAAGTTCGCCCAGGGCCAGTGGGACCTCCCCGTCGGCAAGAGCGAACCGGGCGAGCCCATCACCGAAACCGCGGTCCGCGAGCTCTACGAGGAAACGGGCCTCACCGTGAAACCCGAGTCCCTCAAGGTCGCCCACATCATCCACGGCGCCTGGGGCGTCGAAGCCCCTAACGGCTTCCTGACCGTCGTCTTCGCCGCCCACGAATGGACCGGCGAACCCGAAAACCGCGAACCCCGCAAGCACTCCCAGGTCCGCTGGGTCGACGCCGAAGCCATCCCCGACGCCTTCGTCGATACCACGGCCAGCGCTCTTCACTGCTACCTGAACAATGGCTCGGAGGTCTCCCTTGACGGCTGGTCTACAAGGTGAGCCGCAGGCTTGCTCCAGCCCAGGGGCAGGTGCGTGAACCTCTGACCTAGCTGAGTGGGGTCATCCGCTGAGAGTCTCGAACGCCTCGTCGAGGTCCTTGACGAAATCCTGCCACGACGGAAGGCCTGCCACCGGCCCCTCCGGATCCAGGAGTTCGAGCATGCGCAGCCGGTGCTGCGAGAAACGCTTCTGGAACTGGACGAGGCGGCGCCCTCTGTACTCGCTTGCCCGCGCTAGTGAGTCCTTGAGGAGCTGTTTAGGGTCGGCGACCCTTTCCGCCGCAGTGCCCTTGGGGAGATCAAGGCTGACGCGGCCGCGCGGGTTTTCGGCGACCTGGCGCAGACATGCCTCATCGAGAAGCAGCCACGCTTCCAGCATGCGGACGGGCACCACGGCGACGTGCTGGAGACTGGGCCACTCGGCACACACTGCCTCCGCGATCTCGTCCCTGCGGTCCTGGGCGGGACCCCGGTCGGCATCCCGTTGCACCACCACCAAGTCGTAGGTCCCGCGGAGCTCACGGGCTGCCCGCAGCTTGTCCCGGACGGAATGGCCAGTCGGTAGCCGAAGCAGACCGAAGTCGGGGACGGTGATCGAGGCGTCGAGCCCCTTGCGCGCGGCAATGGATTCGACGTGCGGTACGAGGCCGTTGTCGCTGCTGCCCTCGCCGATGAAGAGAACACGAGTGGTCACGCGGCCCCCCAGTCCAGCGTGAGCTGCGCTCCGACGGGCGTGGTGAGGTACGGCAGGACGTCGGCCTTCGTCACGAAGTCGTTGCCCGCCTTCGTGGCGCGCCACGTCTCGGCGAGCGGACGCAGACGCAGTACCCGGTTCAGGGAGCCGTTTTCCGCCTTGTGGATCGCGGTGTCGGCAAACAAGAGGTCGTCAGGATTGACGAGTTGTACTACCCCGGGTGAGTGTGTGTTGATCAGCACCTGCCGGAACGGATTGTCCGTGCCAGGTTCCTCCGACGGGTCGACGGCAAGGTCTTGGACAAGGGCGACCATGGCGTTGAGGTTGGCGGGATGGATGCCGTTCTCGGGCTCCTCCATGCAGATCAGACCGCGCACGGATGTGTCTTCGAGTAGGACGCACAGGGCCAGGAAGCGCAGGGTGCCTTCAGAGAGACTGCGGGCTGGCAGCGTCATGCCAGCCACCTCGCGCACGTTGACCGTGAGGAGCTGCCGAACCTCGTCCTGATCGACATCCAGATCTCGGATGTGGATACCGGTCAGATCTGAGAGACGCCCCGCCACCCTGGCGTAGACCTGGCTGGGATCCGCGCCGGGAGTGTCATGGGCCACACGGAAGAGCGTGGCGGGTAGGTGGGAGCCGTCGGCGCCCATTACCTGTGGGTCGACGTACCTGTCGGACCTGCGTAGAGCCGACGGCTCAAGAGCGAGCCGTCGCCAGGACTGCATCTCACGGCGAGCTGCGAGGATCGTCTGGTCGTCGCTGCTGGTGATGGTGGAGACGACTGTTGCGGGTGCACGGGACGCCGCAGCCGGCTTGGGCTGCCCCCGGCTGCCACCGTCCTGGTGGATTTTGACGACCGACTCGCCGGATTCGGTCGTCGTTGAGATGAAGGGGGCGCCGCTGCGGTGGCCCTGAATGACGGTGTTGCGGAAGTTCTTTGCGCTGTGGGGGAAGAGGAGGTGTTTGGGGGCCTTCCCTTTGGTGATGTGGCTCAGTGTCTCGTGGAGGAGGGTGAGGCGGCCGAAACGGTCCAGGCCGGACGGCTCCTGGTAGCCGACCTCCAGCTCGTACCGCAGAAACGTTGTCGTGGCCGTCGCGGCTCGGCCGAAGTCGTCCTCCGTGTGGAGCGGGACGACCATCTCGGCGGCGAATCGCATCCGATGATTGCCGGGCTCGAAGCCCTTCCAGAAGAGATCACGAGGGTCGCCATGACGCTCACCGTGTACGCCCCGGACCTCCTGGGCCGCCTCCATCATCGACTGGTCGGCGAGTAGGGAGAGGAACTGGATGGCGTCGAAAACATTCGACTTGCCGGTGCCGTTCTCCCCTGCGATGCAGGTGAAGGGGCCGAAGTCGATGGACAGGTCCAGAAGGTTCTTGAACCCGTGGACTTCGATGCGGGTCAGCATGCTGTCTCCGGAGGCTCGCCGGGCGGATCCACTAAGCCTACTGGCGAGGAAGTCTTCATCCCGCGTGTGCGTTGGGGGTCCCTCCTGAGTGCTTGGCCACGGGCTGCGCCGCCCCGTCTTCCTCGGCGCGACCGGTCTGCGGCTCGCAGTTCTGGTCGTGGATGAGCGTGGCGACGCACAGTAGTTTGCGGCCATCGTCGCAGTCGACACCCGAAGGGGCCGGAGCCTCGCCCGGCCGAGGTTTCCGATGCGCTTGGGGGTGCTGCCTCCAAATGGCTTGCTGCAGTGGAAGGTCGAGCACGGACGGCCCTCGCGGCAGCTTGATGGAAGCGTTGTGGATGGGAGACCGACGACCGATCTCAAGTCCTCAAGCCGGCGCACGACTCGATGACCCTGCTGGTCGCGGCCGTCTTCGTCCCCGACGAGGCCACCAACCGCGTGGTCGTCCTCCAGCGCAGCGAGGACGCCCAGTTCGCCCACGGCCTGTGGGACCTGCCGGTCGGCAAGACTGAACCGGGCGAGCCCATCAACGGGACCGCGGTCCGCGAGCTCTACGAGGAGACGGGCCTCACGGTGAAGCCCGAGTCCCTCAAGGTCGCCCACATCCTCACGCTCCTCTTCGCCGCCTACAGGGCTGAGAGGCGGGCGGCCCCAGCGAGCGGGCTACGCCCCGACTACGTGCGGGCCCAGCCGTTGGCGAATCCGCACTGGAGGTCCGTCCAGCGGCGCTGCTCGTTGGGCACGTAGCTCGGGTGGCCGCGGAGGTGGGCCAGGGCATTGACCCACTGGTCCCAGAGGCCGTCGGGCTCCGTGAAGCGGTCGGCGTGGTGGGTGCCGAGCCGAGCGTCGAGGTGGAGGAGGGCACCGAGGGCGGCCGGCTGGTCGTAGCGGAGGTCGGTGCGGGGTAGGTAGTGGTCAAGGTATGCGCTGAGGATCTCGGCGTCCGCGTGGGTGCCGAAGCGGGCCAGGGCGAAGCAGTAGGCGCCGCCGGAGAAGCAGAACTCGCTGGCAAGGAGCAGGTCACCGATGCGTTCGCGGAACGTGGCGCGTCGGCCTACGCCGATCAGCCAGGCGGCGGTGAGGCGTGAGCGCCACTCGTAGCCGAGGAGGGCTTCCAGCTCGGCGTCGGTGATCGTGGCTGCGTCGTCGATGAGGTGACGGGTGAAGCGTTCGGCGTGTTGCCACCCGGGCCGCAGGACGCGACCGCTTTTGAGCTGTAGGTAGCGCGCGTGCTCCGAGTCCTTCCTCGTCACGTAACGCTCGATCACGTAGCCGTAGCCGATCTCCTCGGGGTGCTGGAATGGCATCGGTCACCTCTCCGGGTATAGGTCGGTACGGTCGATCCAGGTGGGGGCGACGAAGATGTCCTCGCCGACCGGCGCTTCTGTGGCCTCCAGCAGGGTCCAGGCGCGGGCCTCTTCGACCAGGTGCTCCCAGGGCGCACGCCAGTCGATCTGCCAGTCGAGGCCGGGGCCGGAGACGCAGTACGTGCGGCCGACGTCCACCCGCCAGAACTGGGAGTAGAGGATCAGCTGGGCGTGGTCGGCCAGGTCGTTGATGATCGCCGTGAAGTGGGCAGACGGCCAGCCGGGGCTGTCCGCTCCGCGCAGGCGGGCGGTCAAGGAGGGGACGACGGGGCTGCGGGCGCCGAGTTCCGTCAGGGCCCAGCGGATGCCGTCGGGCTCGGTCCAGTCCGGCGGGGTGGCCCGTTCCAGGCAGGCGCGGTAGGCGCGGCGCAGGGGCTCGACCGCGTCGTCGATCTCCAGGCTGGCCAGGCCGATCGCAGCCCATTCGCGGACGGTCGGGTTGTCGCCACCCAGCAGTCCGATGAGGGCGGGGCCGCAGCGGGGATCGCCCACCTCCTCGAAGACCTCGATGGCGGTCAGCTGACCGAAGCCACCGAGGGAGGGCAGTCCGTCGATGATGGCCGGGATGGCTTTGGAGCCGATCCAGATCAGTTCGGCGCGGGCGTCGTAGGACGCGCCGGCTTCGCCGTCGAGCTGCTGGACGAGTCGCTTGATGTGGGAGTTCATGACGCCGGGTGGTCGCGGCGCCAGAAGGTGGGGAGCCACCAGCAGAGCACCGAGCGGTCGTCGGGCCACGGGACGCGGCCCTTGGCTTCCCAGTCCTCGAAGGAGTCGCGCGCAAGGTCGATGGGGCGCCAGGTCGGGTCGAGTGGCTCGTCCTCGGCCGGAGGGCGGACGTACTGCCGGCCGTGCTGGTCGCAGGCGCCGAAGTCCTGGTAGTTGCGCTGCGCTTCGATCAGGGAGACCTTGTTCGCTCCGCCGTCCATGGTCGGCCAGCGGAACTGGACCCCGTCGTCCTCCCAGAAGCAGATGGGGCAGATCTCGTAGGAGCCGGGCATGGCGTCCAGCACGCGGTGCCCGCAGCGGGGACAGGGGTACAGATGGCTCACCTGCGCAGTCTCGTCGACGGTCCGGTCGGCGTGCCATGGATTTCCGCGCCTCGGCACACCCGGCCAGTCCGCAGAGAGTCCGCAGCACACCCGTAAGCGGCCGTCGGGGCCCAACGCAGGCCAACGGAGAAATGCCTGGTCAGGGCCTTGTAGGGGCTCAGCCGCAGGCCAAGAGCGGGCCGCAGACATTCCGCTTCAACGTGTAGCTGTCCCGATCCTCCACGTGAGCTAGTTTCGTCAAATGTGCAGCTCAGATGGGGTCGGACTCTCTGGAGAGTCCGACCCCATCGGCCTTGCCGTGCTGACAGGGTGCTGACTTTCAGCTGGTTCGGGGCGGTGTGAGCTTGTCGAGGTCCAGGCTGATCTCGAAGGGCACCGGTCGCTGGAGGGTGCCCCGGAAGATACCGGCGGGCGCGTAGGCGCCGGTGGGCTCGTCGAGCTCGTAGACGTGGACGACGGGGGCGCCGTCCTCGTCCTCGATGCACCAGTAGTGCGGGATGCCGGCCTCCGCGTACTTGCGGAGTTTTACTGTGCGATCGCGATGGGCGGACTCCGGGGAGACGACCTCGATGACGAGCTGGACGTCCTCCGGTGCGAACCAGGTACGGTCGCCGTCGAAATCGGCCGTCGTCACCAGCAGGTCCGGTTCGGGACGGTTGCGCGGGTCGAGCTTGATGGTCATCTCGCGGCCGACTCTGGTGTCGGCGGGAACCTGCTCCATGAGTGCGACCGTGAGCATGGTGACGAGGTGGCCGTGCCACCACCTCTGGGGCGACATCATGAAGACGAGGGCTCCATCGATCAGCTCGGTGTGGCGGGGTGCCTCGGGGAGGCGGTCGAGGTCCTCCGCGAACCAGCCTTCCGCGCGCGGCGGGCGCATCCAGTCGGGCAGTGCGGTCATAAGCCAACCCTAGCGATTGAGGCCGTGGGGCGGAGGGGGGCGAGCCGGTGTGCCGTCGGTCGTGGGTGACCGGCGGGCTGGGAGGAGGGGGTGGGTTTGCCGGTCCGCCCCCCCTCCTCTTTCGTTCCCGTGACGAGGGTGACGTCAGAGGCCGCGGACGGAGGCGATCGAGAACGTGGTCGGGGTGCCGGTGCTCGGGGTCATGGGGCCGCCCTTGTCGAACTGGGAGCGGACCACCAGGGTGCGTCCCCGCGTGTGCGCGAGGGTCGTGGGGATCTGGAGGGACGGGTCCGTGACCGTGCGGGTCAGCTGGGCGTGGGCGGCGTCCGGCGTGAGGCGCCAGCGGGTCAGGGTATTGGTGACGTTGTGCGCCACGCGCAGGGTGCCGTCGGGGGAGAGGTCGAGGCCGTCGGCGGCCTTGAGGTCGCCGCCCGTGAGGGCGACGCGGCGGACGGCTCCGGTGGCGAGGTCCACGCGGTAGAGGTCGCCCGCCGTCATGTCGACCGTGAGGAGGTAGCGGCCGGCCGGGTCCGACACGATGCCGTTCAGGGAGAAGGTGCCGGCGGGCCGGGGACGCAGGGCCGGGGTGATGTCGTAGGCCTCGGTCAGCGGGCCGCTGCCGGCGGCCAGTTGGGCCGGTGTCACGCGGTAGATCACACCGCGGACGCTGTCCGTCAGGTACGCGGTGCCGTCCGGGGTGAGGGTGAGGTCGTTGACGAAGCGGGGGTCGGTGCCCGCCACCTCGAAGTGGGCCAGGCGACCGCCGGTCGCGGTGTCGTATACGGAGACGCCGGCGGTGGAGTCCGTCACCCACAGGCGGCCCCGGGCGTCGACGCGCAGGCCGTTCGCCGTGCGGCGGCCGTCGGTCCCGGAGGGCAGGAACACCTCGGCCGTGCGTCGGCCGGGACGGGCCCGGTAGACGGTGCCGTCAGCGTACGAGCCGACGTAGACCGTGTGCGTACGGGCGTCCGTGGCGATGCCCTCCGGATAGACCTTCTCGCCGGGGAGGGTGAACGCCGTGGATATGCGGGCGTCCGCCGACTGGGCCGGGACCGCGCCCAGGGTGAGGGCCGCCGTCACGAGGCCGGTGGCCACCAGCAGGTTCGTCTTCCTCTTCGTCGTCTTCGTCGTCTTCGTCATTGTCTTCTTCATCGATCGCACCGTAGGAGTCCTCTACTGGATAGGTGAAGGCGAATGTATGTTAGAGCTCTAATGCATGCAAGGGCCGTAGGATGCGGTCATGACCTCCATGGCCCCCGAGGAGCGCATCGGCTCTCACGTCAAGCGCGCCGAGCAGGCGCTCCTCGCGGCGAAGAACCACGCGCTCAAGCCGGCCGCAGTAACGGTTCCCCAGTACGCCGCGCTCCTCTGGCTCGCCGAGAAGCCCGGGATCTCCGCCGCCGCGCTCGCGCGCCTGTGCGGGGTGACGCCGCCGACCATGAACACCGTGCTGAAGAACCTTCAGGAGCGCGGCCTCATCGAGCGCACGCCGCACGAGTGGCACCGCAATGTGCGGGAGACCCGGCTCACGCAGGAAGGGCGCGCGGTGATGGAGCTGGCGGATTCCGGTGCGGTGCGCGTGGAGCGGGCGCTGGCCGCCGCGTTCACGGGCGAGGAGCGGGACCTCCTGATCCGGCTGCTCGGGCGGTGCGCGGAAGTGCTCGACGCCCAGCGGTGAGGCATGCGGGGGCTGTCGGTGCGTTGGCCTCGCCCCGCTCGGTTCTCCGACTCGGTTCTCCGCGGGACCTCCCCCCGGCCCCGTGCGTTTTCCTGAGGTTCCCGCCATGTTTTTGCTCGGATTTGGAACTGCGCGGAGGATTCGCACATCAGGACTAGGGGATGCCAAACTGTTCTGCCCTTGGGCAGTCATGACCGTTCGGAGCGAAGTTCGTGCACGAGTACCCGCAGCGCCCGCGGCCTGATGACCAACCGTCGTACCAGGGGCGCTACGAGCAGCAGGACCCTACGTACCCGCAGAACCAGCGGTACCAGGACCAAGGGCACCCCCAGGACCAGCCGCACGCGCACTACGCGCCGTACGACGAGGAGCCCCCGGCCCCCAGGCGCTCCCGCCGGAACATGTGGATCGGCGCGGTCGTCGCCCTCGCGCTCCTGCTCGGCGGCGGTGGCTTCGCCGCCTGGAAGCTCGACTGGCTCTCCGGCAACGGCGAGGCAGTGAGCTTCGGCAAGAACACCCCGGGCGTCACCGCCGACAAGAAGGCGCCGAGCGACGCGCCGGCGGCCAAGCCCTCCGGTGACCCGGACGTGCTCATGCCGACCGGCCCGAAGGCGGACTTCAAGCAGACCACCAAGCTCGACGACGGCACGATCATCGCCAAGACGCGCCTCGCGGGCGCGAAATCGGGTTTCCAGGGCGACGTGTGGGTGTGGGCGCCCAAGGAGTACGACGACCCGAAGTACGCCAAGAGCGGCTTCCCGGTGCTGATCGCGCTCCCCGGCGGCAACGGCTTCCCTGCCAACTACTGGTCCGACCGCAGTCTCGGCCTCCAGAAGGCCATCAGCGAGGGCGTCCAGGCGGGTACCAGCCTGCCCTTCATCGTGATCATGCCGGTGCTCAACCCGGACAACAAGTACTACTACGACGGCTCGGACATCCCCGGCCAGGCCAAGATGGGCACGTGGATCGCCGAGGACGTCCCGGCCTTCACCAAGGCCAACTTCCGTACGTACAAGTCCCGTGACGGCTGGGCCTTCATGGGCTCCTCCTCCGGCGCCTTCGTCGGCATGAAGACGGTCCTGCAGCACCCGGACAAGTTCAAGGCCGTGATCGCCAGCGGCGGCGAGATCGTTCCCGACTCCCCGCTCTGGAAGGGCCACCAGGCGGAGATGGACGCGAACAACCCCGAGAAGCTCGCCAAGAAGCTGATCGACGCGAAGGGCCCCGAGGTCTACATCAACTTCCAGATCGGTACGAAGGAGAGCGGGAAGGAGCGGATGACGAAGTTCCAGGAGCAGTACGGCAAGGGACCCGTCAAGACGACCATCCGCGACATCCAGAACGGCGAGCACAACGGCTGGCACTACGTCCGGGGCATGAAGGAAGGCTCCCTGGAGTGGATCAGCAAGGTGCTCAAGGCTCCGAAGCCCGAAGCCGGCTGACCGGAGCCCGCTGATCGGAGCTCGCCGCCCGGCGCCGGCCGACCGCTGCCGCCCCGGGCGTCGACCCGACGTTCGCCGCCTCGGGCGGCCGCCGCTGTCGCGCCGCCCGCACGTCACGTGGTGCTCGCCACGTCGCTGTCGTCGCAGGCAACCCAACCCCTCGTTCATACCTCTGTAAAGGGTGTAAGGGGGACCGATCGGTCCGACCCGCGCTCCCTGGCGAGCGCCGGAGAAGGAACGGGACAAATCCGTGCAGCATGACCAGCAAGGCGACGGCAGCCCCACGACCGAGGGCGGCCGTCGCCCCCAGCGCCGACGCCTGCTCCTGATCAGCAGTGGGCTCGCGCTCACCCTCGCCGTCGGGGGCGGCGCGGCGTACAAGTACGGCCTCTTCTCGGACATAGGGGATCCCGTGTCCTTCGGGAAGGTCCAGGAGAAGGCCACCACCGTCTCCGACGTCCGCCCGGGCGTGCGCATGCCCACCGGGCCGGCGGCGGATTTCGTCCGCACCACCCGAATGGCGGACGGCACGCAGATCGCCAAGACCACGCTCACCGGCCAGAAGTCCGGTTTCACGGGTGACGTGTGGGTGTGGGTGCCGAAGGAGTACGACGACCCGAAGTACGCCAAGAGCGGCTTCCCGGTCCTGATCTCCCTGCCCGGCGGCCGGGGCTACCCCAAGAACTACTGGGGGACGGGCCCCGGCCTCGGCCTCCAGCAGGCCGTGATCGACGGGGTGAAGGCCGGTACGAGCCTGCCCTTCATCCTCGTCATGCCGGTGATCAACGCCGACACCAAGCACCACTTCGACGGCTCGGACATCCCCGGCCAGGCCAAGATGGGCACCTGGATGGCCGATGACGTCCCGGATTTCACGAAGGCCAATTTCCGCACCTTCACCTCCCGTGACGGATGGGCCTTCATGGGCTCCTCCTCGGGCGGATTCGGCGCCTTCAAGCACGTCCTGAAGCACCCCGACCGTTTCAAGGCGGCCATCGCGAGCGGGGTCGACATCGTCCCCGATTCCCCTCTGTGGAAGGGGAACACGCAGGCCATGGACGCGAACAACCCCGAGAAGCTCGCCGAGAAACTGATCAAGGCGGGCGGTCCGGACGTCTACATCAGCTTCCAGATCGGCACCGCCGAGACCGGCCGCGACAAGGCCGAGAAGTTCATGAAGGAGTACGGGAAGGGCCCCGTGCACACCCGGCTGCAGGTGATCCAGGATGGTGAGCACAACGGCAAGTCGTACGTGCGTGGCATGAGGGAGGGCTCCCTGGAGTGGATCAGCAAGGTGATGCAGGCACCGACACCCGAGCCCGCCGTGTGATGAGCACGGTGGCGAAGGGGGCGTCGGCGGCCGCGGCCGCCGGGATCGCGGCGGCGTGCGCCGTCACGCTCTTCCAGGCATCGGCCGACAGCACGGTGCACCCCTTCCCCACCGTCGGCGTGCTCATGGCCAACGGCGAGCACTGGTGCACGGCGAGCGTCGTCGACAGCCCCCAGGGCAACGTCGTCGCGACTGCCGCGCACTGTGTGGCCCCGGCCGGCGAGGACGGAGAGCCGGGCGAGGTCGCCCACGACGGCCTGGCCATCGGCGAGCTGGCCTTCGCGCCCGCCTTCTCCGGCGATGGCGGCGGCACCCAGCCCCTCGGGCTGTGGAAGGTCCGCTCGATCCACGTGGACGAGCGCTGGACGAAGTGGGGTGAGGACACGGCCGACTTCGCCTTCCTCACCGTCGAGCCGGACGCCGACGGGCGCAGCCTCCAGCAGGCCGTCGGCGGCCGGGGCGAGGCGCCGAAGCCCGACTGGACCTCCGGGTACGAGCGGGACGTGACGGTCGTCGGCTACCCGGAGTCCGAGCACAACCCGCAGAACAAGCCCGTCTCCTGCACGACGCAGACCCGCCACGACGATGACGACCCCGACATGCTGTACATCAGCTGCGCGGGCTTCTGGACGGGGACGAGCGGCAGCCCCTGGGTCGCCGACCGGGGCGGTGCGGGACGTCCGGGACAGCTGATCGGGGTGCTGAGCGGCGGCGACACGGACGTGGACTCCACGGCCGCGCTGTTCGACGAGCGTGCGAAGGCGCTGTACGAGAAGGCGGCTCGGGGCTGACCGCCGGCCTGGCCTGCCGTCTGCTCTCCGCCGTCCGTGATCGGCTGTCGGTGGCCGGTGGCCGGTGGCCGGTGGCCGGTGGTCTGCCGTCGGCCGCGCCCTCGGTTCTAGTTCTTGCGCTCCGTGCTGACGATCACGCCCACGGCCGCCACCACGATCGCGCCGCCGAGCAGGATCGGCCAGGTCAGCGCCTCGTCGAGGATCAGCCAGCCGAGCGCGACGGCCACGACCGGATTGACGTACGCGTACGTGGACACCAGCGACAGCGGCGCCGCCTGGAGCAGCCACGCGTACGCCGTGAAGCCGACGAGCGACCCGAAGAGCACCAGGTAGGCCAGCGCCAGCCAGGACGCGGTGGAGAAGGCCGCCGGGTCGAGGCCCCGGTGCTCGCCGCGCAGCAGGCCGACGACGATCCCGCCGACCCCGCCCGCGAGCATCTGGTACGCGCTTCCCGTGAAGGGATTGCCCGGCAGCGTCAGCTTCGACGCCGAGAACGAGCCCAGCGACCACAGGACCGAGGCCGCCACGACCAGCAGCACCCCCGACAGCCGTA
The DNA here is from genome assembly GCF_040611115.1 of Streptomyces sp. NPDC003038. Taxonomy (NCBI): domain Bacteria; kingdom Bacillati; phylum Actinomycetota; class Actinomycetes; order Kitasatosporales; family Streptomycetaceae; genus Streptomyces; species Streptomyces sp. NPDC003038. The sequence goes on along the minus strand of NZ_JBEXNN010000027.1, from coordinate 62,295 downwards.
CGGCCCCGCTGATCCCCGGGCTGGTCAGGACCGCGAGCCCCACGAGGCCGACCAGTACGCCGCCCAGGGTGCGCGGCGGCGGCCGGTCCCCGGTGCTCGCCCGCAGCACCACCACCCACATCGGCACCGCGGCCACCAGCAGGGCGGCCAGGCCCGACGGGACCGAGGTCTCGGCGAGCACGACCAGGCCGTTGCCGCCGAGGACCAGCAGCAGCCCGACCAGGACCGCGGAGCCGAGCTGGGCGCGGGTGGCCTTGAGCGCGGCCGGGCCGTACCGCCAGGCGACGATGCCGGCCAGCAGCAGACCGGCGGCGATGAAGCGGACTCCGGCGGAGAGGAACGGCGGCATGGTCTCGACCACGACCCGGATACCGAGGTAGGTCGAGCCCCACACGACGTAGACGAGGACGAGGGCGGTCCAGACGGCGCCGGTGACCTTGTGGGGTGCGGTGGCCGTGGGGCCGCTGTTCACCCGGGTGGAGGTTGACATGGCCGGATCCTATGGTCGTTGGCGCATACAAGCTTCCGGATATCTCAGCCCTTGAGCAGACCGTTCAGCTCGCCGTACGGGAGGGAGTGCGCGAGGGTTCCGTAGGTCCCTTCGGACATGAGCTCCTCGGTGGCGCGGCGGACCACGGCGTACGCGGCCTCGGCGACCCAGGAGCCGAGACTGACGCGGGAGACGCCGAGGGCGCCGAAGGCGGCGACGGTGGGGGCGCCGGGGCCGACGAGGATGTTGAGCGGGGCGTCGATGCCCTTGGCGAGCTCGGTGACGGTGGCCGGGTCGATGACGCCGGGCACGAAGATGCCGGTGGCTCCCGCCCGGAGGTAGGCGGCGGCGCGGGCCAGGGTCTCGTCGAGGCGGGTGGCGGCGTCGCCGAGGCCGAAGAGGTACGTGTCGATGCGGGCGTTGATGAACAGCGGGACCCCGGCGGCGTCGGCGGCGGCGCGGGCCGCGGCCAGGCGCTCCGCGTGGTCGGCGGGGGCGCGGGTGCCGTCCTCGATGTTGATGCCGACCGCGCCGGCGGCCAGGACGCCGGCGACCGTCTCGCCGACTCCGGCGGGGTCGGCGCCGAAGCCGCCCTCGATGTCGGCGGTGACGGGGACGGAGGCGGCGGCGGTCACGCGGGCGACGAGGTCCAGGGCGCGGTCCCGGGCCAGGACGTCCCCGTCGGGGGAGCCGAGGGACCAGGCGACGCCGGCGCTGGTGGTGGCGACGGCGGGGGCGCCGGCGGCCTCGACGATGCGGGCGCTGGCGACGTCCCAGGCGTTGGCGAGGGCGAGGGGGGAGGCGGGGGTGTGCAGGCTCGCGAAGGCGCGGGCCTGGGCGGTGAGGTCAAGGGAGCTCGTCATGGGGTCAGTTCAGCAGACCTGCGGCGCGTCGGCTCGCGGATTTCCGACCTGTGGGTTCGACGGCCACGGGCCGTGGCCACCGCCGGGGCTCCGCCTCGGGCCCGCGTCCGGCGCGGCCGGGTCGGGGCTCCGCCCCGCGCCCCGCGCCTCAAACGCCGCCGGGGCTGAAGGGGCGCCGCGTCCGCCGGGGCTGAAACAGTGCCGCATCCGCCGACGGGGCTGCAAGGGCGCCTCACCCGCCGGGGGCTGAAGGCGCCCCGTACCCCGGCCGGGTCGATTGAGCCCGGTGGTTCGAGTGGGGAGGCCGAAGCTACGGCGCCAGGCCCGTTTTCGCTCCCGCGCCGCAGAGGGGGAGGACCGCCGTGCGGCCCTGCAAGGGGTCGGCGGGAGAGGACGGGCCCACCGCGGCCCAGCAGGCCGCGGCCGTCGGTTCCACGAAGAGGCCGCGCCGGGCCAGGTCGTGCTGGGCTTCGCGCAGCCGCGCGTCGGGGACCGTCAGGAAGGTGCCGCCGGAGTTGCGGACCGCGGCCAGGATCTGGCGGGCGCGGGGCGGCGCCGGGATCGCGATGCCCTCGGCCAGGGTCGGGCGTTGCTCCACCGGCCCGGCGTCCCGCGCGCCCGCCGCGAAGGCCTCCGCCAGTGGGGCCACCGCCTCGGCCTGGACCGCGATCAGCGCGGGCGGCCGGACCCCGCGCCGGGCCAGTTCCTCCGCGGCCAGCGCGGCGCCCAGCAGCAGGGTGCCGTTGCCCACCGGCAGGACCAGGGCTTCCGGCAGTCGGCCGCCCAGCTGCTCCCACACCTCGTACACGTACGTCTTCGTGCCGTGCAGGAAGTACGGGTTGAAGACGTGGCTGGCGTAGAAGACCCCCGGCTCGTCCGCGGCGGCCCGCGCCGCCACCGCCGCGGCCTCCCTCCCGCCGGAGACGACCCGTACGGCCGCCCCGTGGGCCCGCATCTGGGCCGTCTTCTTCTCCGAGGTGCCCTCGGGCACAAAAACTTCACAACTCAGCCCGGCCCGGCCGCAGTACGCGGCCATCGACGTTCCCGCGTTGCCGCTGCTGTCCGCGACGACCCGCTGCGGGGCCAGCCGCCGGGCCAGCTCCGCGAGCATGACCGCTCCCCGGTCCTTGAACGACAACGTCGGCATCAAGTAGTCGAGTGTGGCTTGAATGCGCTCTGTCAGCGGCACCATCGGAGTGTTCCCCTCCGCCAGCGAGACGGAGAACGCCCCCGGCAGCGGCAGCGCGGACCCGTACCGCCACAACGAGTTGGGGCCGGCGGCCGGTTCCAGTGGACTGGCCGGATCCGGTGTGAAGTCGAGGTCCCACGGGCCGCCGCAGGCGGGGCAGCACCAGGTGGCCGTCCCGGCGTCCGCACGCGTGCCGTCCTCGGAGCAGACGTAGCCGGGGAGTGCGTGCGTCATGTGCGGAACGCCTTTGTTCAATCATGGCCGTTGTGTGGCACGAATGTTACGCATGCGCCGTCCTCTTGTGGGACGAGGCAGGGGTGGGTCAACCTTTCGGAGGCGGCAACCGGTCGGGCTTGAATTGACATGACCATGCCTGAAAGGTTCCCGCCTCACCCCCCGCAGCGCACCACTTATGAGGAGGACCCCTCACATGTCCGTGATGCGTCACACCCGCCGGAGAATCGCCGGCATCAGCGCGACCGCCGTCGTGGCCCTCGCGCTCGGCGCGGCCGCCGCCCTACCCGCCTCGGCAGCCGACCACGGAGCACTGGGCGTCATCGAGAACGCAGGCGCCGCCGGATCCGTCTCCGGCAGCTACATCGTCACCCTGCACGACTCCGCCGCCCGCTCCACCGACGCCAGCGGCAAGGCCGTCGCCGCGCGGTACGGCGCGAAGATCGACCGTACCTACAGCGCCGCCCTCAACGGCTACTCCATCGAGGTCTCCGAGGCGCAGGCCCGCAAGCTCGCCGCCGACCCGGCGGTCAAGTCGGTCGTGCAGAACCGGACCTTCACCGTCGACGCCACCCAGCCCAACCCGCCGTCCTGGGGTCTGGACCGCATCGACCAGCGCGCGCTCCCGCTGAACCAGAGCTACACCTACCCGGACAAGGCCGGCGAGGGCGTCACCGCGTACGTCATCGACACCGGTGTCCGCATCACGCACCAGGACTTCGGTGGCCGCGCCTCCTACGGCTACGACGCCATCGACAACGACAACACCGCCCAGGACGGGCACGGCCACGGCACGCACGTCGCCGGCACCGTCGCGGGCGGCGCGTACGGCGTCGCCAAGAAGGCCAAGATCGTCGGCGTCCGCGTGCTCAACAACCAGGGCTCGGGTACGACGGCCCAGGTCGTCGCGGGCATCGACTGGGTGACCCGGAACGCGGTCAAGCCGGCCGTGGCGAACATGTCCCTCGGCGGCGGCGCCGACTCCGCGCTCGACACCGCCGTACGCAACTCCATAGCCTCCGGCATCACGTACGCCGTCGCCGCGGGCAACGAGTCCACCGACGCCTCGACCAAGTCCCCGGCGCGCGTCGCCGAGGCCATCACGGTCGGCGCCACCACCAGCGGCGACGCGAAGGCCAGCTACTCCAACTACGGCTCCATCCTGGACATCTTCGCGCCGGGCTCCTCCATCGCCTCCGCGTGGGCCACGGGGGACACCGCCACCAACACCATCTCCGGTACGTCGATGGCCTCGCCGCACGTGGCGGGCGCGGCCGCCGTCTACCTCTCGCAGAACCCGGGCAGCACCCCGGCCCAGATCTCGTCCGCCCTGGTCAGCGCCTCGACCCCGAACGTGGTGACCAGCCCCGGCTCCGGCTCCCCGAACCGCCTGCTCCACATCGGTGACGGCGGTACCGTCCCGCCCGGGCCGCGCTTCGAGAACACCGCGGACTACGCGATCAACGACAACTCCACGGTGGAGTCGCCGGTCACCGTCAGCGGTGTCTCCGGCAACGCCCCGGCCACGCTGAGCGTGCCGGTCGACATCAAGCACACCTACATCGGTGACCTGAAGGTCGACCTCGTCGCCCCCGACGGCACCGTCTACGTCCTGCACAACCGCAGCGGCGGCAGCGCGGACAACATCATCAAGACCTTCACGGTCAACGCCTCCGCCGAGGTAGCCAACGGAGTGTGGAAGCTCCGGGTGAACGACAACGCGAACGTCGACACCGGGAAGATCGACTCCTGGGCGCTCCAGTTCTGAGGGGTCTGCATTGCGGGCCCTGAACCGAGGGCACCGCGCGGGGCCTTGAGTACGGGACTGCGCAAGGCTCCGCGTACGGCGCGATGAACAGGACGAACCGGCAGGGGCGACCGTCGAGACGGTCGCCCCTGCTGCGTACTATTCGCGCAATCGTTCGCGCCCCTTGTCGCCACGTCCCTCGATGGAGCACCCCACCTCGTGAGCACTCCGCCGCCGAGCCCTTCCACCGGCCCCGGACCGGGCTACTCCTGGCCTCCGCCGTCCCCGCTGCCCGTGTGGGGCCCGCCCGTCCACCCGCGGGAGCCGGCGCTCAACGGCTTCGCGCTGGCCTCGCTGCTCGTCGGGCTGCTGTGCCTCCCGCCGCTCGGGATCGTCTTCGGCGTCGTGGCCCTCGTACAGATCGCGAACAAGCGGGAACGGGGCAAGGCGCTGGCGATCGTGGGCCTGGCGGTCTCGGTGGCGATGACGGCCGTACTGGCCCTGAGCGCCCAGCGGTTCGCGGACGCGGTCGGCGACCGCTTCGACGCGGCCCGCCAGTTCGCCGATGTCGAGGGTGAGCTCGTCGACACCGAGGACCTGCACGTCGGCGACTGCTTCAACGTGCCGGGCGGCGACCTGATGGACGACCGGCCTCTCATATACAAGGTGGACTGCGCGCGGGTGCACCACGGCGAGATCACCTCGGCGGGCGTGTTCGACCCGACGGGCACCCCCGGGTCGGCGCAGGCGGACCGCGATGCCGAGGAGGCGTGCTGGAAGGCCCAGGACGCCTACGCGATGGACACGTGGGCCCTGCCCGTGGACGCGGAGATGTACTTCTACGCGCCGACGCGCGAGTCCTGGCGCCAGGGGGACCGGCGGCTGCTGTGCGTGATCGGCACGACGGTGGAGGAGCACCAGGGCAGTCTGCGCCGCGACGAGCGCACGCTGAAGCCCGAGCAGGTGGCCTTCCTGCGGGCGGCGAACGCCGTGGAATTCGTCATCAGCCGGTCCCCCGAGGCCGAGGTCGAGGACGCGCTGGAGGAACACCGGGCGTGGGCGCGGAAGGTGTACGCGGCGCTGGGCGACGAGGCGAAGGTGCTGCAGGCGGACAAGGCCCGCCCGGGCCTGGAGAAGGCCGTCGCGGCGCAGCTCAGGGAGGTCGAGGCGGCCCGCCTGGCGTGGCAGCGCGCCTCGCAGGCGAGGTCGGCGCAGGAGTTCGACAAGCAGGCGGACGTGGCGCTGGGCGCGATGTCCCTGGAGACCGAGAAGGCGCTGCGCGGCGCGTACGGGCTGTCGACGACGGTTCCGGAATGGCTGGACCACGAGGGGGACTCGGACGACGGCCCGTGGTCCGAGTCGGTGTGAGCGCAGCGGGGTAACGCACGGTAACAGGTTTGAGTGACCTGGCTTCATCACTTCGGGTGAAACTTTGGCCTTTGCTTGCGATGTACAACCGTCGGTTGCCAGGGTGTAGCTGTCTGTCAACCTGATGGGAGTGGCCAGTGACTTTCGGTGAGCAGCCGGCCTACCTGCGCGTGGCGGGGGATCTGCGACGGAAGATCGTCGACGGTTCGCTGCCCCCGCACGCCCGGCTCCCCTCGCAGGCCCGCATCCGCGAGGAGTACGGGGTCTCCGACACCGTGGCGCTGGAGGCGCGCAAGGTCCTGATGGCGGAGGGGCTGGTCGAGGGCCGGTCCGGGTCCGGCACGTATGTACGGGAACAGCCCGTGCCGCGGCGCGTCGCGCGCTCCGGCTACCGCACGGGCGGCACCTCGACGCCCTTCCGGCAGGAGCAGGCGGAGTCGGGAGCCCGCGGCACGTGGGAGTCGAACAGCGAGCAGGAGGCCGCCCCGGCCGAGATCGCGAAGCGGCTCGGCATCGAGGCGGGCGAGCGGGTGATGCGGACGCGGTACGTCTTTCGCGACGCGGGGGAGGCGATGATGCTGTCGACCTCCTGGGAGCCGCTCGCCGTGACCGGCCGGACCCCGGTGATGCTGCCGGAGGAGGGCCCGCTGCGCGGCTGCGGAGTGGTCGACCGGATGGCGGCGATCGACGTGGTCGTGGACAACGTGGTGGAGGAGGTCGGCGCCCGGCCGGGCCTGGCGGAGGAGATCCTCCTGCTCGGCGGCGTCCCGGGGCACGTGGTGCTGGTGATCGGCCGCACGTACTTCGCCTCGGGCCGCGCGGTGGAGACGGCCGACGTGGTGGTCCCGGCGGACCGCTACCGGCTGACGTACCACCTCCCGGTGAGGTGACCCGAAGCCCGGCCGTGCGTACCGCGTCGTGGTGGAGTGGGCCGACGCCCGGCTCGGACTTCCCCCGCCCCGCGTCGAGTTCAGGGGCGCCTGCCTCCGCCCTGTCAAGCGGGCGGGTTTCGGCGCGATGGTGATCGACTCCACCGTCTCGATCCTCGCGTTCTTCGGCCGGTCCGGCAGGTACGCGGAAGCCTTGTCCACCGTCGCCCCGGTCGGCCAACTCGCCTCCCGTGCCCGTCGATCAGCCGGCTGACCAGGGGGGAAGCGCGGCCCGGCACCGCCGGACATCCCGGCCGGTCCGGACGCCGTGGTCCACGACGACACCGCCGTGCACGTCTGTTCCGCCTGCGAGACGGCGTACGAGCTGCCCGCCGTCGCCGACCGCGCCGTCCGGTGGGGGCCGATCCGCACCCTGTGCCGCCCCCCGGCTCGACCTGCGGGGATGCCTGCCACAAGGGTGCGGAGAGCAACGCGGTGATCTTGCCGGTGCCGGACGGGCGCCCCGCCTGAACCGGCGCGCACGGCGCGGGCGTACCCATGGCCGGATGCGTACGCCCGCAAAGTACCTCTTCGTGAAAAACCGTATCCGCTCAGTAAAGGTCGGGCGTAAGCTCGGGCATATGCGCAATGCGGTTTCCCGGGCAGGTACGTCGGCGGAGGGTGAAACGCGATGAACGACAGCGGTGCCCTGCTCCCGTGGCTGGTCATACGTCAGGACGACAACGGCAACCGCTACCGGGTGGGCCGGTACCCCACCCGGGCCGAGGCCCAGAAGGTCGTCGACAGCCTCGACGACAGAGGACACAAGCAGCTCTACTGGGTCGAGCGGATCGGTCACACCGCCACGATGAACTGAGCGCCGCAGCTGTTGACGGCGCTGGCATAGGCTCCGCCCATGACGATACGAGTGGTCGTGGGCGGAGCCCTCTGTCATGAGGGGCGTCTGCTGGCAGCCCGCCGCAGCGCGCCGCCGGAGCTCGCCGGACGCTGGGAGCTGCCCGGCGGAAAGGCCGAGCCGGGTGAGACCGTCCCCGAGGCGCTGGTGCGCGAACTGCGCGAGGAGCTCGGCGTGGAGGCCGAGCCACTGGAGCGGATCCCGGGGGAGTGGCCGCTGAAGCCCGGCCTCGTCCTGCACGTGTGGACGGCCCGGCTGGTCTCCGGGGTGCCCGCGCCGCTGGAGGACCATGACGAGCTGCGCTGGCTCGGGCCGGAGGAGCTGGAGTCGGTGGACTGGCTCGACCAGGACCGGCCGGCGGTCGCCGAGGCCGGACGCCGACTGCGCGGATGAACGCGCCCCGTGCGCGGACGACCGTACGAGGGGGCGTGCGGGTGGGGCGCGCGGGTGGGGCGAGTGGGTCCGGGGGCCAACGCGCGGGCGGGCGCGCGGGCGTTCCCGTCGCACGGGCGGTGGCACGGGGGCGCGTGACGCTCGCGCTCTAGGCCGTCTGCGCCACAATGCGCTGGTGCGTGGGGGATCGGGTGGTACGGCGCCTTGAATATCGGGTATGTCGCTATTAATCCCTATCTCGTCCCCCTTTCGTCCCAGACGAACCGGACTGGGGTCGCTGCTGGCCCGGGAAGTGATCGGCGTGATCGACACAGACGGTGAATGCGCCGAGTGGGCCTTCCCCGCCGAGCCCGGTGCCGTCCGCACCGCGCGTCACGCCGTGCGCGGCACCCTTCACGCCTGGGGCCTCGACTCCGTAGGGGATGTGACCGTCCTGCTGGTCAGCGAGCTCGTCACCAACTCCCTGCGCTACGCGTCCGGACCCATCGGCGTCCGCCTGGAGTGGCGGAAACCAGACCCCGGGGGCGGGCCGGGGTGCGCGGCGCTGCTCGTCGAGGTTTCCGATCCGCTTCCGGATCCGCCCCGCGAACGGGTCGCGGAACCGGACGACGAGGGCGGCCGAGGGCTGCATCTCGTCGCCGTCTCGGCGCAGCGCTGGGGGACACGGCACAGGAAGTCGGGCAAGACCGTGTGGTTCGAGTTGGCTCTTCCTGGTGAGTAACAAGGTGAAGGGTGGCGGGGGGCGGTCCTCCCGGACGGGGTCTGAGAGGGACCACACGACGTGGCTCGAAACCAATGAGACCTTGCTGTGATCGTGAACGCCGTGCCGTCCGGGGCCGTGGTGCTGAATACTTCGGTCATGGCCGGTCCGGTTGCGGTGAGCTGGAGGGGACGGTCGCGTGAGCGAGATACCTGCGCAGGCAGATCAGGCCCGAGTGCCGGGGGAGACATGGCGTGATTCCCTATGGCACAGCAGCCCGCCTGGCTCGATATACGACTACATAAAGGTCGCTTCGTTCTCGATCGGGCCCGACGGGCTCATCGACCAGTGGAGCCTGCGCGCCGAGGAACTGTTCGGGCTGACGGCGGCCCAGGCGGTGGGCAGTGACCCGGTCGACGCCTTCATGCCGGCGGAGCTGCGCGCCGACGGGCACCGCCGGGTCGCCGAGATCCTCGACGGCAAGGAATGGACGGGTCTGATCCCCTTCCGCGTCCCCGGCGGGGACGGCGTGCACGGCGTGGCCGAGATCTATGTGATGCCCACTCAGACCGAAGCCGCCGAGCGGGCCGCCCTGTGCGTGGTCGTCGACGTACGCGCGCTGCGCCGGATCGAATCCGATCTGGCGGCCTCGCAAGCCATATTCGGCCAATCTCCCTTCGGCTTCCTGCTCTTCGGCACGGACCTCACCGTGCAGCGGGCCAACCGCCGCTTCGCGGCCGTCTTCGGGGGCCGCGTCGAGGAGCACCGGGGCCGGACCGTGCACGACTACCTGCCCGCCCACGAGGCCGACCGGATGGCCGAGGCCCTGCGGCAGGTGCTGGACACCGGGGACTCCATCACCGACCTCCGGATCACCGGCGCCACCCCCCGCAGCCGCGAGGACCGCCACTGGTCCATCAACCTCTATCGCGTCCACGGCGGCACCGGCCGCCCCATCGGCGTCGCCGGCATCGGCACCGACGTCACCCGCCGCCACCTCGCCGCCCGCGAGGCCGCCGGGGTCCGGCGCAATCTCGCCCTGCTCAACGAGGCCGGGCACCGCATCGGGAACTCCCTCGACCTGGAGACCACCGCCCGGCAACTCCTCGACGTCACCGTCCCGGGCTTCTGCGACCTGGCCGCCGTCGACCTGTACCAGGGGCTCCTGCTCGGCGACGACGACCGGCCCGCCCGGCCGCAGGGACCCGGGATGCCGTCGCTGCCGCCCGTGCCCGGCGCCGGACGCGCGCCGTCCGCGCCGCTGCGCAGGGTCGCCTTCGCCTCGGCCGTGTCGGACGCCCCGCTGTCGGGGCCGGGCGCGCTGGTTTCCGTAGGGGAGATCCACCGCTTCCCGGCGGCGTCGCCCGGCGCGCTCGCGCTGCGCACGGCGCGGCCCCGGCTGATCGAGGGCGGCGGACCGGAGGACCTCGTGCAGTCCACCCTCGTCGTGCCGATGGTCGCCCACGACACGGTGGTCGGACTCGCGCAGTTCTCCCGTACGAAGGGCAGCGAACCCTTCGGCGAACGGGACCGGGCGGTCGCCGTGGAGCTCGCCGCCCGGGCCGCCGTGTGCATAGACAACGCACGGCTCTACCGGCGCGAGCACGAGCGGGCACTGATGCTGCAGCGCAGCCTGCTGCCGCCCGGCGACCCGGAGGCGGCGGGCCTGGACATCGCCTGCCGCTACCTGCCCGGAAACGCGGCGACGGAGGTCGGCGGTGACTGGTTCGACGTCATCGAGCTGCCGGGGCACCGCACGGCACTGGTCGTCGGCGACGTCATGGGGCGCGGACTGCGGGCCGCCGTCGCGATGGGCGAACTGCGGACCGCCGTACGGACCCTGGCGCTGCTCGACCTCGAACCGGCGGAGGTGCTGACCGCCCTGGACGAGGTCGCGCGGGGCCTCGGGGCGCCGGGAGGATCCCAGCAGGCCTCCCGGGCGGCCCTCCACTCGCGCGACGCGGACCGCTCCGAGGTGTACCTCGCCACGTGCGTGTACGCGGTCTACGACCCGGTGACCCGGCGCTGCACGATCGCCAACGCGGGCCACATGCCGCCCGTGCTCGTCCCCCCGGCGGCGAACGGAGAGCCGGACCCCGAGGGCGCGGCGCGGCCCGCGCTGATGCTGGACGTACCGCCCGGGCTGCCGCTGGGGGTGGGTGGCGAGCCCTTCGAGGAGGTCGAGGTGGAACTGCCGGAGGGGGCGCTGCTCGCGCTCTACACGGACGGGCTCGTGGAGTCGCGGGACCACCCGCTGGAGGAGGGGCTGCGCGGACTGCGGGAGGCGCTGGCCGTTCCCGTCCGCCCGCTGGAGGACGTGTGCGACCACGTACTGAACACGCTGGACACGCGGCACGGCGAGGACGACATCGCGCTGTTGATGGCGCGGGTGCAGGGCCTGCCGCAGGACGCGGTGGGGGACTGGCAGCTGCCGCGCGAGGCCCGGTCGGTGGGGCGGGCCCGGGAACTGGCGCGGGCGAAGCTGCCGGCGTGGGGCCTGGAGGGATTGCTGGACACCACCGAGCTGCTGGTGAGCGAGCTGGTGACGAACGCGCTGCGGTACGGGGAGGGGGAGATCCGGCTGCGGCTCCTGCTGGACCGCACCCTGGTGTGCGAGGTGTGGGACGCGAACCTGGTCCAGCCGCGGCGGCGCCGGGCGCGTGACACGGACGAGGGCGGGCGGGGGCTCCAGCTGGTGGGGCTGCTGTCGGCGGGCTGGGGGACGCGGCGGACCCACCGGGGGAAGACGGTGTGGTTCGAGCTGCCGCTCCCGGGCGCGGCGGCGGAGGCGGTCTCGGAACTGTCCGCGGAGCAACTGCTGAGCATGTACGGCTAGGCGCCCGGCTGCCGGGGCTCGGCCCCGGGCTCGGGCGGAGCCCGGCGCGGCTCCGCGCAGCGGCCCGGCTGCCGCTCCGGGCGCGGCTCCCGCTCCCGGCCCCGCCCCCTCCCGCTCCCGCTCCCGCTCCCGGCGCGGATCCCGCCGCGCCCGCCCCTCCCGGGAGGGCTACGCGGCGCGGCCCTGCTTGAGTGCGGCGAGGCGGGCTTCGATCTCCGAAGCCTTGCCGAGGTCGTCCAGGGACTCGAACTGCGCGTCCAGTGACGACGCCGCCAGTTCCTGCTTGCCCAGCGCCATCGCCTCCTCGCGGCGGACCTTCTCCTCGAAGCGGTGCAGATCGCTCGTCGGGTCCATGACGTCGATGTTCTTCACCGCGTCCATCATCGTGTTCTGTGCCTGCGCGGTCTTGGCGCGGGCCACCAGTTCGTCGCGCTTCGCCTGGAGCTCCGTCAGCTTGTTCTTCATCGACTCCAGGCCCGACTTCAGCCTGTCGACGACCTCCGTCTGGGCGGCGATCGTCGGCTCGGCCGTCTTCGCCTCCCGCTCCGACTGCATCTGGCGGCCCAGGGCCACCTTCGCGAGGTGGTCGAACTTGTCCGCGTCCGCCGTCGAACCCTCCGCGCGCAGCTCGTCCGCCTTCCTGCTCGCGGCGAGCGCCTTGCCGCCCCACTCGGAGGCCGCCTCCACGTCCTCCTTGTGGTCCGCCTCCAGCATCCTGAGGTTGCCGATGGTCGTGGCGACGGCCTGCTCCGCCTCCGAGATGTTGTTCGTGTAGTCGCGGATCAGCTGGTCCAGCATCTTCTGCGGGTCCTCCGCCTGGTCCAGCAGCGCGTTGATGTTGGCCTTCGCGAGCTGGGTGACGCGGCCGAGGATGGTCTGCTTGCTCATGGTCGTCTCTCCTGGTGGGGGACGGTCGGTGACGGACCTTTCAGTGCGCGCTTGGCGGCGCCGTTCAGAAGCGGCCGCCGCCGCCCATGCGGCCGCGGGTCCCCCCGCCGCCGAAGGAGCCGGGTCCGCGGCCCCCGAAGCCCCCGCCCCCGCCCCGGCCGCCGCCGCCCAGGAGCTCGCCGAGGATGATCCCGCCCAGCACCGCGCCGCCCATGCCGCCGCGCCGGCTCCCGCCACCGCCGTACGGGTCCCGGTACGCCCCCACATCCTGTTCCGCGAGCTGCTGCGCCTGCCGGGCCAGCGCATCCGCCCGCTGGGCCTCCGCCAGCGCGCCCGCCGGATCCGAGCCCGTCAGCGCCGCCGCCCGCTCCAGGTGCCGCCCGGCCTCCGCCAGGCGGGTACGGGCCTGGCTGCCGACCGCGCCCCGGCTGGTGGTGATGAAGTCCGTCGCCGCGCCGATCGCGCTGCGGGCCGAGAGCAGCGCCGGATCGAGCAGGGCCGCCGCCCGCTGCCGGCCGCTCTCCCGCTCGCGCGCCCCGGCCAGCGCCTCGTCCAGGGCCGCGTCCGCCTCCTCGACCCGGCGCAGGGCGTCGATGGGGTCGTACCGGTCGGCCGTCTGTTCCCGCCGTACGTCGGCCAGTACGGACTCCGCCCGGCCGATCCGCCCGCGCAGGTCCGCCGTCGAGACCCCTTCCGGGGTTCCGCTCAGCAGGCCGCGCGCGTCCGCGAGATCGGTCTCGGTCTCCTTCACGGCGCCCGGCAGCTTCAGGGCCGCCTCCGCCAGCTCCTGCGCCCGCCGCTCGACCGCGTCGACCAGGGTCGCCGCCTGGTCCACCGCGCCCTCGGCGGCCCGTACGTGCACGGCCGCTCTGCCGCGGTCGCCGCCGTCGATCGCCGCGCGGGCTTGGCCCAGGCTGGTCGTCGCGAAGAGCAGCCGGTCCTTGGCCTGTTCCGGGTTGGAGGCGACGGGCGCGGAGGCGGAGTCCGCGTACCGCCGGCCCAGCGCGGCCAGGGTCGCCTCCGCCGTGGTGGTGCGGCCGGTCAGCGCCCGGAAGTGGGTCTCCAGGGTCGCCAGCGCCTCGGGGGCGTTCTTCTCCAGGTCCCGCAGCCGGTCGAAGTCCGCCGATTCGGCGTCGAGCCGCCGGTTCGCCTCGTGGCAGCGGGCGACGATCTCGTCCAGCATGCGGCGCCGGGTCGCGTCGTCCTCCGGGTAGGCGTCGTCGAGTTGCTGGCGCAGCCGGAAGGCCTGCGTCAGCTCGGCCTTGGCGCGTTCCACGGCCTCGGTGAAGGTCCCGACGGCCGCGTCACCGAACTGTGCGGTGGCGAAGCCGAGTTCCTCGGTGCTGGTACGGATCGCGTCGTCGGTCTCCACCAGCAGCGCCTTCGCCTCGGCGTCCAGCTCGGGCAGCGGGAGCCGCGCCGCCGTCTGCTCGCCCCAGCCCTCCTGGATCTTCGTACCGCGTCCACTGCCGCCCTTGCGCCTGCGGCGGCTGTACGCGTACGCCCCCAGCGCTCCGGCCGCGCCGACCGCGACCACCGGGAGCACGAAGTCGCCGGCCCCGCTCTCGCCGCCCGCACCACCGCCGGGATCCGCTTCGCCGGGGGTGATGGCGGGTACGGGTACGGGCAGCCCGCCGAGCACGGCGTTGTAGCCGTCGGCCGCGCCGATCGCGGCGCCCGCCCAGTCGTTCTGCTTCAGGGCCGGCTCGATGGCCGTCCGGGCGACGGCGGCGAGCTGCTCCTCGGTGAAACCGGACTCGGTATCGGCGGAATAGGCGTACTGGCGGGCACCGGTCGCGACGGCCAGCAGGACGTCGTCCCGGCCGAGGCCGTTGCGCTGCGCGGTGGCGTCGGCCCAGCTCTGGGCGGAGCGCCCGGAGAAGTCGTGCACGTACGCGACGAAGAGCTGGATCTTCCGGTCGGCGTACAGCGAGTCGAGCGCGGCGGTGACGGCGGCCCTCCGGTCACCGAGGGCGCCGACGCGGTCGGTGATCTGCCCCTGCTGCGACAGGGTGACGGGATCCTCGGCGCGCGCGGGCGGCCCTGCGGCCACTCCCCAGCCGCCGAGCGCCAGCAGCGCGGCGGCCAGGGCGAGTCCGGCCCGTACGGATATCCCGGCGGCGGTGCGTGTCTTCGTCCTGCTTCTCGGCGCCATCACATTTGGGAGGGTATGGGCGGTTCACCGCCCGCGCACCCGGAACTCCTCCCGAGCGCGGGGCGCCGACTACTCGGAACCGGAGCGGCGGCGGATCTTGTTCCCCAGCCACACCAGCGGGTCGTACTTGCGGTCCACCGCCCGCTCCTTCAGCGGGATCAGGGCATTGTCGGTGATCTTGATGCCCTCGGGGCAGACCTCCGTACAGCACTTCGTGATGTTGCAGTAGCCGAGCCCGTTCTCCTCCTGAGCCGAGCGCTTGCGGTCCAGGCCCGCTTCCGCGGCGGCGTCCAGGGGGTGCATGTCCAGTTCGGCCACCCGCATCAGGAAGCGCGGACCGGCGAAGGCGCTCTTGTTCTCCTCGTGGTCGCGCACCACATGACAGGTGTCCTGGCACAGGAAGCACTCGATGCACTTGCGGAACTCCTGCGAGCGCTCCACATCCACCTGCCGCATCCGGTACTCGCCCGGAGCCAGCCCCTCCGGCGGCACGAAGGCCGGCACCTCCCGCGCCTTGCGGTAATTGAAGGACACGTCCGTCACCAGGTCCCGGACGACCGGAAACGCCCGCAGCGGAGTGACCGTGATGGTCTCGTCCCGGGAGAAGGTCGACATCCGCGTCATGCACATCAGCCGCGGCCTGCCGTTGACCTCCGCACTGCACGAGCCGCATTTGCCCGCCTTGCAGTTCCAGCGCACCGCCAGGTCCGAGGCCTGGGTCGCCTGGAGCCGGTGGACGATGTCCAGGATCACCTCGCCGTCGTTCACCTCGACGGTGAAGTCCCGCAGCTCGCCGCCCTGCGCGTCGCCCCGCCAGATCCGGAACGCGGCATCGTAGGTAGTCACTCGTAGAGCTCCTCTTCGGCGAGGTACTTGACCAGCTCTTCCTTCTCGAACAGCGCGAGCAGGTCGGGGCGGATGGGGTCGGTGCGGGTCCGCTCGAGAGTGATCCGGTCGGCTGCCGGATCCGCCGGGGCCGGCTTTCCGTCATCGCCGGCCACCGGCCGGCACAGCAGGTTCACCCGGCGCCAGTCCCGCTCCATCGCCGGGCAGTCCTCACGGGTGTGCCCGCCCCGGCTCTCCGTGCGCTCCAGGGCCGCGCGGGCCACGCACTCGCTGACCAGCAGCATGTTCCGCAGGTCCAGCGCCAGGTGCCAGCCCGGGTTGAACTGCCGGTGTCCCTCGACGCCCGCCCGGGAGGCGCGCTCCCGCAGTGCCGCCAGCCTCTCCAGCGCCTCGGCCATCTCCCCCGCCCGCCGGATGATGCCGACCAGGTCGTTCATCGTCGTCTGGAGCTCCTGGTGCAGGGTGTACGGGTTCTCCGCGCCGTCGGCGGCATGGAAGGGCGCCAGCGCCTCCGCCGCCGCCTCGTCCACCAGCGGCTGCGGGACGGAGGGGCGCCGGCCTTCGAGCGAGGCCGTGTACCGGGCCGCGTACAGTCCCGCCCTCCGGCCGAAGACCAGCAGGTCGGAGAGCGAGTTCCCGCCCAGCCGGTTCGATCCGTGCATGCCGCCCGCGACCTCGCCCGCCGCGAAGAGGCCGGGCACCCCCACCGTGGCCGCCGTGTCGGAGTCGACCGCGATCCCGCCCATGACGTAGTGGCAGGTCGGGCCGACCTCCATCGCCTCGGCGGTGATGTCCACGTCCGCCAGCTCCTTGAACTGGTGGTACATCGAGGGCAGCCG
Source organism: Streptomyces sp. NPDC003038 (assembly GCF_040611115.1). NCBI lineage: Bacteria > Bacillati > Actinomycetota > Actinomycetes > Kitasatosporales > Streptomycetaceae > Streptomyces > Streptomyces sp. NPDC003038. Next base: position 45,962 of record NZ_JBEXNN010000027.1, on the reverse strand, counting down.
CCGCTTGATCTTCTCCGCCGGCATCCGGGTGGACACGTCCAGGAAGACCCCGCCGTGCGGGGAGCCGCGGCCCGCCTTGACCTCCGAGTTGATCGCCCGCGCCACCTCGTCGCGGGGCAGCAGCTCGGGCGGGCGCCGGTTGCGGTCCGGGTCCTCGTACCAGCGGTCGCCCTCCTCCTCGGACTCGGCGTACTTCTCCTTGAAGACGTCCGGGATGTAGTCGAACATGAAGCGCTTGCCCTCGCTGTTGCGCAGCACCCCGCCGTCGCCGCGCACCGACTCGGTGACGAGGATGCCCTTGACCGAGGGCGGCCAGACCATGCCGGTCGGGTGGAACTGCACGAACTCCATGTTCAGCAGGGGCGCGCCCGCCAGGAGCGCCAGCGCGTGGCCGTCGCCCGTGTACTCCCACGAGTTCGAGGTGGTCTTGAAGGACTTGCCGATGCCGCCCGTGGCCAGCACCACGGCCGGCGCCTCCAGCACGAAGAAACGGCCCGATTCGCGCTCGTAGCAGAAGGCGCCCGAGACGCGCTCGCCGCCGCCGGGGTCCCCGTCCTTCAGCACCCGGGTGACCGTGCACTCCTGGAAGACCTTGAGCCGGGCCTCGTAGTCCCCGTACTCCTTGAAGTCCTCCTGCTGGAGGGCGACGATCTTCTGCTGGAGGGTGCGGATCAGCTCCAGCCCCGTGCGGTCCCCCACGTGCGCGAGGCGCGGGTACTCGTGGCCGCCGAAGTTGCGCTGGGAGATCCTCCCGTCCGGCGTGCGGTCGAACAGCGCGCCCCAGGTCTCCAGCTCCCAGACCCGGTCCGGAGCCTCCTTCGCGTGGAGCTCCGCCATCCGCCACTGATTGAGGAACTTCCCGCCCCGCATCGTGTCGCGGAAGTGCACCTGCCAGCTGTCGCCCTCGTTGACATTGCCCATGGAGGCGGCGATCCCGCCCTCCGCCATCACCGTGTGGGCCTTGCCGAAGAGCGACTTGCAGATGACGGCGGTACGGGCGCCCCGCTCCCGGGCCTCGATCGCGGCCCGCAGCCCGGCGCCGCCCGCCCCGACCACGACCACGTCCCACTGCTGCCGGTCGACTTGAGCCATGTCAGAAGATCCTCGGGTCGGTGAAAGCGCCGCTGGCCAGCAGGTACACGTAGAAGTCACACACGGCGATGCTGATCAGGGAGGCCCACGCCAGCTGCATGTGGCGCGCGTTGAGCCGGGTGATCCAGCCCCACATCCGGTAGCGCACCGGGTGCTTGGAGAAGTGCTTGAGCCGGCCGCCCATGATGTGGCGGCAGGAGTGGCAGGACAGCGTATAGGCCCAGATCAGCGCGATGTTGACCAGGAACAGCAGCGTCCCGAGCCCCAGGTGGCCCCACTCGTAGCGCTCGTCGCGGAAGGTCAGGACCGTGTCGTAGGTGAGGATGCCCGCGATCGGCACCGCCGCGTAGAAGAAGTACCGGTGCATGTTCTGGAAGACCAGCGGGAAGCGCGTCTCGCCGGTGTACTTCGCGTGCGGCTCGGCGACCGCGCAGGCGGGCGGCGAGGCCCAGAAACCCCGGTAGTAGGCCTTGCGGTAGTAGTAGCAGGTGAGCCGGAAACCGAGCGGGAAGACGAGGATCAGCAGGGCCGGGGACAGGCCCCACCAACTGCCGAAGAGGTCCCAGTTGGGCCCGTCGCGCATCTCCTGGCAGTTCTCCGCGAGACACGGCGAGTAGAACGGGGAGACGTAGGGGGCCGCGTAGTAGTCGGCGTTGGCGAAGGCCCGCCAGGTCGAGTAGACGATGAAGGCGAGCAGCCCGGCCGCGGTGCCGGCGGGGGCCAGCCACCACCGGTCGGTCCGCAGGTGCCGGGCCGCGATCGCGGCCCGGGAGGGGTCGTGGACGCCCGCGGGCCGCTGCCGGGCTGGTTCTGTGCCTGTGGCCAAAGGGGACTCCGGGTGGAGTGATGAAGGGTGGCCGGGAGGCCCGGCCGCGGACGGCTGGGCCTCCCGGGGTACGCGTAGAAGTCGTGCGGCGGTGGACGAGGCGGTGGACGCGGCTGCGGCCGTCGGCCGCGGCCGCCGGGCTCAGGGGGCGTGGCGGTCGCGGGCGCCGAGGCCCTCGTCGTCGGAGTCCGTCCACAGCGAGCTGTCGTACGGCGTGTCCGGGACCGTCACCATCAGGGACGTGTCCGGCCCGGCCGCCGGCGCCGGTTTCTGCCGCTTGGCCTGCTGCTCCAGCTGCTCGACCTTGCGTGTCAGCTCGTCCAGGTTGCGCCGTACGGCACTGAGATCGTCTTGCAGAGACATGACCTGCCCTCACTTCCGCGGGTGCGGTGGCAACGCCCATGTGCGCCTGCGAGTCTCGCGCTTCCCGTCCCCGGTTGTGAAGGGACGTGCAGCGATTGCGGGCGCGCAGGCGTGAACTGTGCGCCCCTCCCTGACCCCATTCTCATCCCTCTTGCGGGGGAATGCCCGTCCGCCCCGCCGTGGCATTGGTCCGCACGGGTGGGGTTCGCGGCGTGGCGCGCGGGCGCTGCGAGAGGTGCGCCCGGCCGTGGATTTCAGTGGGTTCCGGCAACCGGTGTGATCAGCTCCATATACCGCCGAACGTGATCATGCTTCCCCCACGCCCCGCCCCCGGAGGTACCACCCATGTCCCAGAGAAGGCGCAGGTCCTTGGCGCTCCTGACCTCGGGAGTCCTCGCACTGCCGCTGCTCGCGGGCTGCGGCGCGGGTGACGACGAGGGCGGACCGGCCGCCGCAGGACAGGACATCGCCGCGACGGCCCGCGACCGGGTCGCCGACGGGGGCGTCCTGCGCTGGGCCGTGGACTCGCTTCCGGGGACCCTGAACACCTTCCAGGCGGACGCGGACGCCACCACCACCCGGATCGCCGGAGCCGTGCTGCCGCAGCTGTACGTACTGGACGCCAAGGGGCGGCCGGTGGCCAATCCCGACTACCTGGAGAAGGCCGAGGTCATCGAGCGGGAGCCCAAGCAGGTCGTCCTGTACAAGCTGCACCAGCAGGCGGTGTGGAGCGACGGCCGTGAGATCGGCGCCGCCGACTTCGTGGCGCAGTGGCGCGCCCTGAACGGCAAGAACTCGGCGTACTGGACGGCCCGCAACGCGGGCTACGAGCGGATCGAGAAGATCGAGCGGGGCAAGACCGACCTGGAGGTCAAGGTCACCTTCGCCAAGCCGTACACCGACTGGCGCTCGCTGTTCACCCCGCTCTACCCGAAGCAGGTCACCGGCACGCCGGATGCCTTCAACGAAGGGGCCCGCAGCGCCCTCCAGGCCACCGCCGGACCCTTCAACCTCGGGGCCCTCGACCGGAAGACCGGCACCGCGACCCTGACCCGCAACCCCCGCTGGTGGGGCCACCAGGCCAAGCTGGACACCCTGGTCCTGACGGCCGTGCCCCGGGCGGAGCGCCCGGCCGCGCTGGCCGCGGGGAGGCTCGATCTGGCGGAGATCGACCGTGCGGGCGCCGACCGCATCGCGCTGGCCCACCGGGACGCCGACCGCCGGGGCGGCGCGGGCTCGGGCGGGGCCCCGGCCCACGGACCGGCCGCCTCGCTGACCGCGGCGCAGGCCACGCTGTCGTGGGCGACCGCCTTCGGCGCGGACGAGGGCGAGGCTGCGGCGGAGCAGGAGAGCCGCCGGAAGAAGGCCGAGGCGGTGCAGCGGTACGCCGACGAGCAGGTGGCCCTGCGGGGCTTCACCGTACGGAAGTCCCTGGAGCCGGCCTACACCCAGCTGGCGATGAACGGGGCGTCCGGCCCGCTGGCGGACGGACGGGTGCGCCGGGCGGTGGCCCGGGCCCTTGACCGGCAGGCGCTGGCCGAGATCGTACTGAAGCCCCTGGGCCTGCCTGCGAAGCCGGTCGGCAGCCACGTGGCGCTGGCGGGGCAGCGGGCGTACGCGGACAACAGCAAGACCCTCGGCGGGCAGGACACCCAGGCGGCGCAGGCGCTGCTCGCGGACGCGGGCTGGCGCCGGGGCGGCAAGCTCACCGAGCCTCCGGGCGCCAAGGCGGGCCCGCAGAACGCAGGGCAGGACGACGGGAAGACCCCGTCGGGCCCGGGCACCGGCAACGACGGCCTATACATCGTCGGCCAGGACGACGAGCGCAACGGTGATCTGCGGTCGGCGACCGCCGACCTGCGCGCGGCGGCGGCCCGTGGCAAGGTCCTGGGGCCGAAGGCGGGTCCGGTGGCCGCCGAGCCGGGAGCCGCCCCCGCGGACCCCGGAGCGGCCCCGGCCGCCCCCGCCGACCACGAGGGGCACAGCGGCGACGGCCTGCCCGTGTACCGGTACCTGCCGGAAAGCCCGGAGCACGGCTCCGACGGCGAGATCGTCGACGCCGACCGCTTCGCCGAGGGCCCCCGGGACCAGCCCTCCCCGGTACTGGCCCCCGCTCCGTTCGCCGCCCAGCAGGAGGCCTCCCTCCTCGCGCAGGCCCGCAGGGCCGGGGCCGTGGACGACGGCAAGCGCACTCCCGCCCGGGACGGCGACGCGGCCGATGCCGCCGAGGCCTCCCCGCCCCCCGCCAAGCAGGCCGTCCGTACCTCGGGCTCCGTGCTCGCCAAGGACGGCAAGCCGCTCACCCTGCGCTTCGTCCTCCCGGCCGGCCCCGGCTCCGAGTCCCTGCGCACGGTCGGCGAGCGGATCGCCCAGATGCTGCAGAAGGTCGGCGTGAACACCGAGACGACCAAGGTGGCCGACGAGAGCTTCTTCAAGGACCACATCGCCTCGGGCCAGTTCGACCTGGCCCTCTACTCCTGGCCGACGACCGCCTACCCCGCCACCGACGCCCGGCCCATCTTCACCAAGCCGGAGCCGGCCGCCGACGGCTCGCTCCTGGTCGAGCAGAACTACACGCGGGTCGGCACCGACCACATCGACCAGCTCTTCGACCAGGCGCTCGGCGAACTGGACGAGGGGGAGTCCCGGGAGCTGATCCGCAAGGCGGACGCCCGGATCTGGGCCGCCGCCGGTTCCATCCCGCTCTACCAGCGCCCGGAGCTGGTGGCAGCCAAGCCGGCCGTGGTCAACGCCGGCGCCTTCGGTCTCGGCTCGCCCCGCTTCCAGGACATCGGCTGGAAGAAGCCGCCGACGGCCAAGGACAAGAAGAAGTAGTGACGGAGCGGGCCTGGGCCGGCGCTGCTCAGGCGACGCTCCTGGCCCCCGACGCCCCGGCCCGGAAGGGCCGGGGCATCCTCCGGTCGTTTCGGTGACAAACCGGTGCCGGACGACGGCCCCGAGCTCAAATGTGACTCAAGTCGCTTGCCCGCCGGATCCGCGGCGGGCAAGGTCGTGGATACCCGTTGACCCGCACGAACACAGGCAGGACCGGCGGCCGAGATTCCCCACCCCGACCTCGGCCGTTCTCAGTCGTCCGGCCTCTTGACAGACCCCCCGGCAGGCGGTTCCCGCTACTCGACGTACCATGGGGTAAGGCCGTGGCAGGTTTTCCGCCCGGTCGAGGCTCGCGTGCCGGACCGTACGCGCCGCCATCCACGATCCCGGGAGAAGCGCCGAAGTGCCCACGCGCCACGACATCCGTAACGTCGCCATCGTCGCCCACGTCGACCATGGCAAGACGACCATCGTCGATGCCATGCTCAAGCAGGCCGGTGCCTTCGCCGCCCACCAGCACCTCGACGACCGCATGATGGACTCGAACGACCTGGAGCGTGAGAAGGGCATCACGATCCTCGCCAAGAACACGGCGGTGAAGTATCACCCCAAGGACGGCGGGGCCCCGATCACGATCAACATCATCGACACCCCCGGCCACGCCGACTTCGGTGGTGAGGTCGAGCGCGGTCTGTCGATGGTGGACGCCGTCGTTCTGCTGGTGGACGCCTCCGAGGGTCCGCTGCCCCAGACCCGCTTCGTCCTGCGCAAGGCCCTGCAGGCGAAGATGCCGGTCATCCTCTGCATCAACAAGACCGACCGCCCGGACTCCCGGATCGACGAGGTCGTCAACGAGACGTACGACCTCTTCCTCGACCTGGACGCGGACGAGGACCAGATCGAGTTCCCGATCGTCTACGCCTGCGGCCGTGACGGCGTGGCCTCGCTGACCAAGCCGGAGGACGGCACCGTCCCCGCGGACAGCGACAGCCTGGAGCCCTTCTTCTCCACCATCCTGGCGCACGTCCCGGCCCCGGTGTACGACGAGGAGGCCCCCCTCCAGGCCCACGTCACCAACCTGGACGCCGACAACTTCCTCGGCCGCATCGCGCTGGTCCGCGTCGAGCAGGGCGAGCTGCGCAAGGGCCAGACCGTCGCGTGGATCAAGCGTGACGGCACGATTTCCAACGTCCGCATCACCGAGCTGATGATGACCGAGGCGCTCGCCCGCAAGCCGGCCGAGGTGGCGGGCCCGGGTGACATCTGCGCGGTCGCCGGTTTCCCCGACATCATGATCGGCGAGACCCTGGCCGACCCTGAGAACCCGATCGCCCTGCCGCTGATCTCGGTGGACGAGCCGGCGATCTCCATGACCATCGGTACGAACACCTCCCCGATGGTCGGCCGCGGCGGCAGCGGCAAGGGCGCGGACGCCAAGTCCGCGGTCAAGGACCGCAAGGTCACCGCCCGCCAGGTCAAGGACCGCCTCGACCGCGAGCTGGTCGGCAACGTCTCGCTCCGCGTCCTCGACACCGAGCGCCCGGACGCCTGGGAGGTCCAGGGCCGTGGTGAGCTCGCGCTCGCCATCCTGGTCGAGCAGATGCGCCGTGAGGGCTTCGAGCTGACCATCGGCAAGCCGCAGGTGGTCACGCAGCAGATCGACGGCAAGACCTACGAGCCGGTCGAGCGCATGACGATCGACGTTCCCGAGGAGCACATGGGCGCGGTCACGCAGCTCATGGGCGTCCGCAAGGGCCGCATGGACAACATGTCGAACCACGGCTCCGGCTGGGTCCGCATGGAGTTCGTCGTCCCGTCCCGCGGCCTCATCGGCTTCCGTACGGAGTTCCTGACGGGCACCCGCGGTACCGGTATCGCCCACTCCATCCACGAGGGCTACGAGCCGTGGTTCGGCCCGCTGGTCACCCGTAACAACGGTTCGCTCGTCGCGGACCGCGCGGGCTCGGTGACGCCGTTCGCGATGATCAACCTGCAGGAGCGCGGTGTCCTGTTCACCGACCCCGGCACCGAGGTGTACGAGGGCATGATCGTTGGCGAGAACTCGCGCTCCGACGACATGGACGTGAACATCACCAAGGAGAAGAAGCTCACCAACATGCGTGCGGCTTCGGCGGACAACACCGAGAACGTGGTGCCGCCGCGCAAGCTCTCCCTGGAGCAGTCCCTGGAGTTCTGCCGCGACGACGAGTGCGTCGAGGTGACCCCGGAGGCCGTCCGCATCCGCAAGGTCGTCCTGGACCAGAAGGAGCGCTCGCGCACCGCGTCGCGCGCCAAGTCCGCCAAGTAGTACCGGCAACCCCCGGTCACCGCTTGGCCGTTGGCTGAAGATCGATCAACGAACAGCCCCTCCCGCCATGTTCTTCATGGCGAGAGGGGCTGTTCGCGTTTGTCAAGCGGATTACGAGGTTCTGGTGTCCGCATACCGACCGTGACACTCCGGAAGTTGAGCTAACCGTCCGTTTCGCACGTGTCTGTCTCCTATCCGTTTGTCCGGATTTCGGGTTTTCGCCATGCGGTGATGTTGTGAAAACGAGACCACATAAGTGTGGTTTACGGTCTGGGTGTCCCTGAGGATGGCTCCATTGAGCTCGGGTCAATGGGTCACGCGCTGTGGGGAGCGCCGACTCACGAGCACGCACGACGGGGGCCGGATTTCGCTGTCAGGGGTGTCAGCGGGGCCGGGCCCTTCACGTATCAACAGTGACTCCTGAGGAGGCAATTACCCATGCGCGGAGCAACGAGCGCCAAGTGGGTCGCGGGTGCCGTCGTCGTGGCGATGGCAGCCACGGCTTGCAGCACCAGCAAGGACTCGACCGCAGCCAAGGGCGGCGGCAACATCACCGTGGTGCTCGGCGAGCCGCAGCACGGTCTGGTGGGTCAGAACACCGCCGAGTCCGAGGGCGCCGAGGTCCTGAACGCGCTGTTCGCCGGTCTGGTCGAGTACGACAACAAGACCAACGAGGCGAAGCTCGCGGTCGCCGAGTCCATCGAAACCACGGACTCCAAGACCTGGACGATCAAGATCAAGGACGGCTACACCTTCCACAACGGCGAGAAGGTCGACGCCCAGTCGTTCGCCCGCGCCTGGAACTGGGGTGCCAACCAGGACAACGCCGCCGAGGCGCTGCCCTTCTTCGACAAGATCGAGGGCTCCGAGGAGCTGGCGCCGGGCAAGGACAAGAAGCCCACCGCCACCGAGCTCAAGGGCCTCAAGGTCGTCGACGAGAAGACCCTCACCGTCACGCTGAAGGCTCCGTTCTCCCAGTTCAAGACCATGCTGGGCTACAACGCCTTCTACCCGCTGCCGAAGGCGTTCGAGGCCGACCCGAAGAAGTTCGGCGAGGCCCCCATCGGTAACGGTGCCTTCCAGATGGACGGCGCCTGGGAGCACAACAAGCAGATCAAGATCAAGCGCTACGACAAGTTCCCGGGTGAGAAGGCGAAGCTCGAGGGCGTCACCTTCAAGATCTACGACAACCTGGACACGGCGTACAACGACCTGCGTGCCGACACCATCCAGATCGTCGACAAGCTCCCGATCTCGGCGATGGCCACCGTCTCTCAGGAGTTCGGCGACCGCTACATCTACAAGCCGGAGTCAGGCGTCGGCTACGTCGGCCTCCCCCTGAAGACGAACGCCGAGGCGTTCGGCAAGGTCGAGATCCGCAAGGCCATCTCCATGGCCATCGACCGGGACGCCATCACGAAGACCATCTTCAACGGCACCCGCAAGCCGGCGGACGACTTCATCAGCCCCATCGTCCCGGGTTACCGCAAGGGAGCCCTGGGCGAGGTCGGTACCTACAACCCGACCAAGGCCAAGGAGCTCTTCACCCAGGCGGGCGGCGTTCCCGGCAACAAGATCGAGCTCGGCTACAACGCCGACGGTGGCCACAAGGAGTGGATCGAGGCCGTCGCCAACCAGCTGAAGGCGAACCTCGGCATCGAGGTCACCGCCAAGCCGTTCGCCAAGTTCGGCGACATGCTGACCGAGCTGGGCGACCAGAAGTACAAGGGCGCCTTCCGCATGGCGTGGTCCATGGACTACCCCGCGGCCGAGAACTACCTCCGCCCGATCTTCTCGAAGAACGCGATCGACCACGGGTCCAACTACGGCGCCTACGTGAGCGAAGAGTTCGAGACGCTGATGGACCAGGCGGACAAGACCGCCAACGAGGCGGAGGCCATCAAGCTGTACCAGCAGGCCGATGACGTGATCATCAAGGACCTGCCGTACATCCCGATCTTCACCTACATGTCTTCGTCGGCCTACTCCAAGTCCGTGAAGAACGTTGAGATCGACGCCCAGGGACGCATGGACCTGGCCAAGGTCGAGCTCAACTAACACCCCTCTTCACTAAGGGGCACCAGGGGCGGGCAGGCGGAATCAGGTTTCCGCCTGCCTGCCCTTCCCCCTGCTCTTCTGTTGGAGGTCTGATGGGCCGCTACCTCATCCGCCGACTGATACAGGCGATCCCTGTACTCTTCGGTGCCACATTCCTGATCTACGGGCTGACGCTCGGACTGGGTGACCCCGTCCAGGCGCTGGCCGGCGAGAAGAAGGCAGACCCGCTCGTCGCGGCGATGCTGAGAGAGAAGTACCACCTCGACGACCCGTTCCTGCTGCAGTACTGGAACTACATCACCAATGTGTTCCAGGGGAACTTCGGCGAGACGCTGAACGGGCGTCAGGTACTCGACCTCATCACCGAGGCGTTCCCGTACACGATCAACCTCGCGATCGTCGCCTTCGTCATCGAGGCCCTGTTCGGCATCCTCGCCGGCATCATGGCGGCCCTGAGGCGTGGGAAGTTCCTCGACCAACTGGTCCTGCTGTCGACGCTGTTCCTGATCTCGATCCCGGTGTTCGTGACGGGCTTCATGCTCCAGCTGGTCCTCGGCGTCGAGCTGAAGAACAACTTCGGCATCGACTTCTTCCCGGTCTCCTTCAACGAGGCCGACGGCTTCCGGGCGTACATCCTGCCGGGCTTCATCCTCGCCTCGACCTCCCTGGCGTACGTGACCCGACTGACGCGTACCAGCCTGATGGAGACCATGCGTTCGGACTACGTCCGCACCGCGACGGCGAAGGGCCTGCCCCGTCGCAAGGTCGTCGTCAACCACGCCCTGCGCAACGCCCTCATCCCGATCGTCACCTTCCTCGGCGCCGACCTCGGCGCACTGATGGGCGGCGCGGTCATCACCGAGAACATCTTCAACATCAACGGCATCGGCGGTCTGATCGCCCAGGCCATCCGCCTCGACCAGGGCACCGTGCTCGTCGGCGTGGTGACGCTCCTCGTCCTCGTGTACCTCGTCGCCAACCTGATCGTGGACCTGCTCTACGCCGTGCTCGACCCGAGGATCCGCTATGCGTGACACAACTTCGGTGGAGGACTCGATGACCGACACCCAGACCGCCGGCGCCCCCGCGAGCACGGGTGCGGCCGGCAAGGGCACCCAGGGCGGTGACAAGAAGCAGGAGCGCGTCGCGAGCCTGTGGTCCGACGCCCTTCACGACCTGCGCCGCAACCCGGTGTTCCTCATCGGCGCCTTCATGGTGTTCTGCATGCTGGTGCTCTCCGTCGTCCCGGGCTGGTTCACCAACGGCACGCCCTTCGACGCCACCGCCTGCAAGCTCCAGGACTCCCTCAAGCGTCCGAGTGCCGACCACTGGTTCGGTTTCGACGTCCAGGGTTGCGACATCTACACGCGTACCATCTGGGCCGCCCGCAACTCGGTGATCGTCGGCATGCTGACGACCACCCTCGTCCTCGTCGTCGGTGGCGGGCTCGGCCTGCTGGCCGGCTGGCTGGGCGGAATCTGGGACAGCATCCTCTCCCGCATCACGGAGATCTTCTTCGCGGTTCCGCTGCTCCTCGGCGGCATGCTCATCATGTCCGGTCTGGAGGGCAACGCCTGGACGGTTTCCCTCGTCCTCGCCACCCTCGGCTGGCCGCAGATCTTCCGCATCATGCGGTCCTCGGTGCTCCAGAACAAGAACAACGACTACGTGGTCGCCGCTCGCGCCCTGGGCGCCGGCACCCTGCGCATCACCATGCGGCACATCCTGCCGAACGCCATCGCCCCGGTCATCGTGGTCGGTGCGATCAGCCTCGGTGTGTACATCGGTGCCGAGGCCGCGCTGTCCTATCTGGGCATCGGCGTCCAGCCACCCCAGATCTCCTGGGGCCTGATGGTGAGCGACGCGAAGGACCGCTTCCTCCAGGCACCCCACGTGCTCCTGTTCCCGGCCGCCGCGCTGAGCATCACCGTGCTCGCGTTCATCATGGTCGGCGACGCGGTGCGCGACGCCCTCGACCCGAAGCTGCGCTGAGGAAGGGCGTACGTTGACCATCATCGACAAGACCTCGAACGTCCCCGCGCCCCGATCGGCGCCGGAGGGCATCCCGCTTCTCGAAGTGCGCGACCTGCACGTCGAGTTCCACACCCGCGACGGCGTGGCCAAGGCCGTCAACGGAGTCTCGTACTCCGTGAACGCCGGCGAGACCCTCGCCGTGCTCGGCGAGTCCGGCTCCGGCAAGTCCGTGACGGCGCAGGCCATCATGGGCATCCTCGACATGCCCCCGGGCAAGATCCCGCACGGCGAGATCCTGTTCCAGGGCACCGACCTGCTGAAGCTCCCGGCCGAGGAGTACCGCAAGGTCCGCGGCCAGAAGATCGCCATGATCTTCCAGGACGCGCTCTCCTCGCTGAACCCGGTGCACACCGTCGGCGCCCAGCTGGGCGAGATGTTCCGCGTGCACCGCGGGATGTCCAAGAAGGACTCCACGGCCAAGGCCGTCGAGCTCATGGACCGGGTGAAGATCCCCGCCGCCAAGGCGCGCGTGGGTGACTACCCGCACCAGTTCTCCGGCGGTATGCGCCAGCGCATCATGATCGCCATGGCGATGGCCCTGGAGCCCGATCTGATCATCGCCGACGAGCCCACCACGGCTCTCGACGTGACGGTCCAGGCCCAGGTCATGGACCTGCTCGCGGAGCTCCAGCGCGAGATGAACATGGGCCTGATCCTGATCACCCACGATCTCGGCGTCGTCGCCGACGTCGCGGACAAGATCGCCGTCATGTACGGCGGCCGGATCGTCGAGAACGCCCCCGTCCACGATATCTACAAGCGCCCGGCGCACCCGTACACCCGCGGTCTGCTGGACTCGATCCCGCGCCTGGACCAGAAGGGCCAGGAGCTCTACGCGATCAAGGGCCTCCCGCCCAACCTGCTCAATATCCCGGCGGGCTGCGCCTTCAACCCGCGCTGCCCCAAGGCGCAGGACATCTGCCGCACCGACGTGCCGGCGCTGCAGCCGGTCACCGAGCAGGACGGCACCGAGCTGGCCGGGCGCGGCAGCGCGTGCCACTTCTGGAAGGAGCAGCTCCATGGCTGAGCTCACCAAGAACGCCACCGAGCGCGAGCCGATCCTCCAGGTCCGCAACCTGGTCAAGCACTTCCCGCTGACCCAGGGCATCCTGTTCAAGAAGCAGGTCGGCGCGGTCAAGGCCGTCGACGGGATCTCCTTCGACCTGTACCGGGGCGAGACCCTCGGCATCGTCGGCGAGTCCGGCTGCGGCAAGTCCACCGTCGCCAAGCTGCTGATGAACCTGGAGCGCGCCACCGCGGGCGATGTCCTCTACAAGGGCGAGGACATCAGCCGGCTGTCCGGCAAGGCCCTCAAGGCCGTGCGCCGCAACATCCAGATGGTGTTCCAGGACCCGTACACCTCGCTGAACCCGCGGATGACGGTCGGCGACATCATCGGCGAACCGTACGAGATCCACCCGGAGGTGGCTCCCAAGGGCGACCGGCGGCGCAAGGTCCAGGAGCTGCTGGACGTCGTGGGCCTGAACCCCGAGTACATCAACCGCTACCCGCACCAGTTCTCCGGCGGCCAGCGCCAGCGCATCGGCATCGCCCGCGGCCTCGCGCTCAACCCGGAGATCATCATCTGCGACGAGCCGGTCTCCGCGCTCGACGTGTCGGTGCAGGCGCAGGTCATCAACCTGATGGAGAAGCTCCAGGACGAGTTCAGCCTCTCCTACGTCTTCATCGCGCACGACCTGTCGATCGTCCGGCACATCTCCGACCGGGTCGGCGTCATGTACCTGGGCAAGATGGCCGAGATCGGCTCCGAGACCCAGATCTACGACCACCCGACGCACCCCTACACGCAGGCGCTGCTGTCGGCGGTCCCGGTCCCGGACCCGGAGGTTCGCGAAGGCCGCGACCGGATCATCCTCACCGGTGACGTCCCTTCCCCGGCCAACCCGCCGTCGGGCTGCCGCTTCCGCACCCGCTGCTGGAAGGCCCAGGACAAATGCGCCACCGAGGAGCCGCTGCTGGCGATCCCGGAGCGCTTCAAGGGCCAGGACACCTTCGCCGCGCACGAGTCGGCGTGCCACTTCGCCGAGGAGAGGGCCGTTCTCTCGGTCTGACCCGCTCGGCAGTACGGCGTCCAGGGCGCCCGGCACCGGATTCCTCCGGTGCCGGGCGCCCTCGCCGTATGCCCGTCCGCGCAAAGGCGGTTGCGGCCCGGCCCCGGCCCGCCCGAGAGTGGGCCGATGACCGCCATGCTGACCGTCCGGCCCGCCGGGCCCGGGGACGCCCCCGACATCTGCGCCCTGCTCAACGCCGTCGACGTCATCGAGATCGGCCGGCCGGAGACCGACCTCGGCACCGTCGAGGCCGACCTCCACCACCCCGAGGTGGACCTCGCCACCGACTCCTGGCTGGCCTTCGAAGGCCCGAAGCTGATCGCCTACGCCCTCGTCTGGGCCGACTCCGGGCCCGGCCGGATCGACGGGGACCACTACGTGCTGCCCGGACACCGCCAGGCAGCCCTGCGGCTGCTGGAGCTCATGGAGGCCCGTGCCCGCGCGATGGCCGCCGGCGCCGGGACGGGCGGCGTACTGCGGCTCCAGCTCAATGTGAAGCCCACCCTCGACCTCACCCTCCTGCGCGGGCGCGGCTACCGCACCATCCGCCGCTACCAGGTCATGACCCGCTCCCTGTCCCGGGCCCGCGATGCCGCGCCCGTTCTTCCCGCCGGCCTGAGCCTGCGCCACTGCGGAGCCGACGAATCCGACCGCCGCCGGGCCCACGCCCTGGTGGAGGAGACCTTCGCGGCCCACTTCGGCCATGTGGAGCGCGCGTACGAGGCCTGGCTGGACCACCTCGACGCCCGCGCCCTCGACTGGTCCCTGGTGTGGATCGCGAGCCTGCCCGGCCAGGGCGACGCGGCGGTCCTGCTCACCCGCGACGACCGTACGAGCATGGGCTGGATCAGCCACATCGGCGTACGGGAGGACCTGCGCGGCCGCGGCATCGGCGGCGCCCTGCTGCGCCACGGCTTCGCCGCCTACGCGGCCCGCGGCAGGGACACCGTGGGCCTCGGCGTGGACACCCACAACGAAACCGGCGCACTCGGGCTCTACGAGGCGCACGGCATGACCCTGCACTACGCGGTCGACACGTGGGAGCTGACTTTGCACTCGCAGGGGTGACAGGCGGGTGACGCGCGGGTGCAATCGGTCGAAGGATGAGTGCACGGCGCCTCACATGAGGTGACATTGGGCCCAACGTGAGTCTTGGGATTCCAAAGGAGGCACTCCATGCGCGGAGCCACCCACGCCAAGTGGGCCGCATGCGCGGTGGCCGTCGCCCTCGCGGCGACGGCCTGCGGCGGTGGAAGCGAAAGCGGTGGAGGCGCCGACGGAGGAATCGTCAGCTCCTCGTGGGGTGACCCGCAGAACCCGCTGGAGCCCGCCAACACCAACGAGGTGCAGGGCGGCAAGGTCCTCGACATGCTCTTCCGGGGCCTGAAGCGCTATGACCCGAAGACCGGCGAGGCCAAGGACATGCTGGCCGAGAAGATCGAGACCACGGACAGTCAGAACTTCACGGTCACGCTGAAGGACGGCTGGAAGTTCAGCAACGACGAGCCGGTCACCGCCCAGTCCTTCGTGGACGCCTGGAACTACGCGGCGGACGTGCGCAACAAGCAGAACAACGCCCCCTTCTTCGCGGACATCGTGGGCTACGACGACGTGCACCCGAAGTCCGGCGAGCCGAAGACGAAGACGATGACCGGACTGGTCGTCAAGGATCCCAAGACCTTCACCGTCGCCCTGAAGGAGAAGTTCTCGACCTGGCCCGAGACCCTCGGCTACCAGGCCTTCTCCCCGCTGCCCAAGGCCTTCTTCACCGACCACGCCGCCTGGCTGAACAAGCCCGTCGGCAACGGCCCGTACACGGTGGACTCGTACACCAAGGGCACCGGCATGAAACTGCGCAAGTGGGACGGGTACCCCGGCGAGGACAAGGCGCAGAACGGCGGCGTGGACCTCAAGGTCTACACCGACAACAACACCGCCTACACCGACCTGATCTCCGGCAACCTCGACCTCGTCGACGACGTCCCGGCGCAGCAGCTGAAGAACGTCAAGAACGACCTCGGCGACCGGTACATCAACCAGCCGGCCCTCATCATCCAGACGCTCACCTTCCCGCTCTACGACCCGCAGTGGGGCAAGGAGGGCATGGAGAAGGTCCGCCGGGGCATCTCGATGGCGATCAACCGCGACGAGATCACCCGGCAGATCTTCCGCGAGACCCGCACCCCCGCCAGGGACTGGACCTCACCGGCCCTCGGCGAGAAGGGCGGCTTCTCCGCCACCGCCTGCGGCGACGCCTGCGCCTACAACCCCGGCGAGGCCAAGCGGCTGATCCAGGAGGCCGGCGGACTGCCCGGCGGCAAGGTCACGCTGACCTCCAACGTGGACACCGGCTCGCACCGCGACTGGATGGACGCCGTCTGCAACAGCGTCAACAACGCGCTGGGCGAAGGGCCGGTCTGCACGGTCAACCCGGTCGGCACCTTCGCCGACTTCAGGAACCAGCAGAGCTCCTTCAAGCTGACCGGCCCCTTCCGCTCCGGCTGGCAGGCCGATTACCCGTTGATCCAGAACTTCCTGGAGCCGCTCTACTACACCGGCGCCTCCTCCAACTACGGGAAGTTCAGCAACCAGGAATTCGACAAGCTCATCGACGAGGCGAACCAGGAGAGCGACGCCGCCAAGGCGACCGTCACCTTCCAGAACGCCGAGAAGATCCTGGCCGAGCAGATGCCGTCCATCCCGCTCTGGTACCAGAACGGCAGCGCCGGACACTCCGAGCGGATCTCGGACGTGGCCCTCAACCAGTTCAGCGTCCCGGTCTACGACCAGATCAAGGTCAGCTGACCCGCCGACGGACCGACCGGACCGGGCACCCCCCGCGCCGCGGGGAGCCCGCCCGCCACCGACGCAGAGCCCACCGACGCAGAGCCCACCGACGCTGGGCCCACCGACGCTGAGCCCATTGAAAGCATGGAGCACTCCATGGGACGTTATGTGATCCGGCGGCTGCTCCAGATGATCCCCGTGTTCATCGGCAGCACGTTCCTGATCTTCTTCATGGTGTACGCGCTCGGTGACCCGGTCGCGGCCCTCTTCGGCGACAAGGCCCCCGACCCCGCCACCGCCGCGCGCATCCGCAAGGACCTCTATCTCGACCAACCCCTGTGGAAGCAGTACCTCCACTACATGGGCCAGATCTTCAAGGGCGACTTCGGCACCGCCTTCAACGGCCAGAAGGTCACCTCGCTGATGTCGACGGCCTTCCCCGTCACCCTGCGCCTGACCATCGTCGCGATCCTCATCGAGATCGTCATCGGCATCACCCTCGGCGTGATCAGCGGCCTGCGCCGCGGCAAGTCCATCGACACCACGCTCCTGGTGCTCACCCTCGTCGTGATCTCGGTGCCCACCTTCGTGACGGGCTATCTGCTGCAGTTCCTCTTCGGCGTCAAATGGGGCTGGGTGCGGCCCACCGTCTCCCCGGACGCCCCCTTCGACGAGCTGCTCCTGCCCGGCATCGTGCTCGCGCTGGTCTCCCTCGCGTACGTCACCCGCCTGTCGCGGACCTCGATCGCCGAGAACGTCAAGGCCGACTACGTGCGCACCGCCGTCGCCAAAGGACTGCCGCGCCACCGGGTCATCAGCCGGCACCTGCTGCGCAACTCGCTGATCCCGGTGGTCACCTTCATCGGCACCGACATCGGTGCCCTCATGGGCGGCGCCATCGTCACGGAGCGGATCTTCAACATCCACGGCGTCGGTTACCAGCTCTACCAGGGCATCCTGCGCAACAACGCCCCCACGGTGGTCGGCTTCGTGACCATCCTCGTCATCGTCTTCCTGCTGGCGAACCTGCTCGTCGACCTGCTCTACGCGGTCCTGGACCCGAGGATCCGTTATGCCTGAGCCCGAACCTCCCGAGCGCTACGACCCCGTCGGCCCCCGCCCGCACGAGGCGATGTCCCCCACCGGTCAGGGCGGTGCCATGGATCTGGCCCTCGATGAGGCGGAGAGTCTGGAGAAGGTCCCGGGAACGGGGCCCGCCAGCCCCGGTCCCGGGAAGGCCCGCTCACTGTGGTCCGACGCCTGGCACCAGCTGCGCCGCAACCCCGTCTTCATCATCTCCGCGCTGCTGATCCTCTTCCTCGTCGTCATCGCGATCTGGCCGCAGCTCATCGCCGGCGGCGACCCGCTGAAGTGCGACCTGTCCAAATCGCAGCAGGGATCCGGCCCCGGCCACCCCTTCGGCTACGACACACAGGGCTGCGACGTGTACACCCGTACCGTCTACGGAGCCCGCGCCTCCATCACCGTGGGCATCTGCGCCACCCTCGGCGCCGCCCTGCTCGGCTCCGCACTCGGCGGGCTCGCCGGCTTCTTCGGCGGCTGGGGCGACGCGCTGCTCTCCCGGGTCGCCGACATCTTCTTCGGCATCCCGGTGATCCTCGGCGGCCTGGTCTTCCTGTCCGTCGTCACCAGCACCACCGTCTGGCCCGTCGTCGGTTTCATCGTGCTCCTGGGCTGGCCGCAGATCGCCCGCATCGCCCGCGGCTCGGTGATCACCGCCAAACAGAACGACTACGTCCAGGCCGCCCGGGCACTCGGCGCGAGCAGCGGCCGGATGCTGCTGCGGCACGTGGCGCCCAACGCCGTCGCCCCCGTCATCGTCGTCGCCACCATCGCGCTCGGCACGTACATCGCCCTGGAGGCCACCCTGTCCTTCCTGGGCGTGGGCCTGCGTCCACCCACCGTCTCCTGGGGCATCGACATCTCCAACGCGGCCTCGCAGATCCGCAACGCCCCGCACATGCTGCTCTACCCGGCGGGCGCGCTCAGCCTGACCGTGCTCGCCTTCATCATGCTCGGCGACGCGGTGCGCGACGCCCTCGACCCCAAGCTGCGCTGAGGAGCCCCGCACATGCTGCTCGAAGTCCGCGACCTGCACGTGGAATTCAAGACGCGCGACGGAGTCGCGAAGGCGGTCAACGGAGTCGACTACTCGGTGGACGAGGGCGAGACCCTCGCCGTGCTCGGCGAGTCCGGCTCGGGCAAGTCGGTGACCGCCCAGGCGGTGATGGGCATCCTCGACATGCCGCCGGGCCGCATCGCGGGCGGCGAGATCCTGTTCAAGGGCCGCGACCTGCTGAAGATGAAGGAGGAGGAGCGGCGCAAGATCCGCGGCGCCGACATGGCCATGATCTTCCAGGACGCCCTGTCCTCCCTGAACCCCGTGCTCAGCGTGGGCGCGCAGCTCGGCGAGATGTACGAGGTCCACCGCGGCATGTCGCGCAAGGACGCCAAGGCCAAGGCCGTCGAGCTGATGGACCGGGTGAAGATCCCGGCGGCGAAGGAGCGGGTGGGGGACTACCCGCACCAGTTCTCGGGCGGCATGCGCCAGCGCATCATGATCGCCATGGCGCTGGCTCTGGAGCCCTCGCTCATCATCGCCGACGAGCCGACGACGGCGCTGGACGTCACCGTCCAGGCCCAGGTGATGGACCTGCTGGCCGAGCTCCAGCGCGAGCTGAACATGGGGCTCATCCTGATCACCCACGACCTGGGCGTGGTCGCGGACGTCGCGGACAAGATCGCCGTCATGTACGCGGGCCGGATCGTCGAGGCGGCCCCCGTCCACGAGATCTACAAGGCGCCCGCGCACCCGTACACGCGCGGCCTGCTGGACTCCATCCCGCGCCTGGACCAGAAGGGCCAGGAGCTGTACGCCATCAAGGGCCTGCCGCCCAACCTGCTGGCCATCCCACCCGGCTGCGCCTTCAACCCGCGCTGCCCGATGGCGCGGGACGTGTGCCGCACCGACGTCCCGCCGCTGTACGAGGTGACCGAGTCGCCGGTACCCCGTACCAGCGCCTGCCACTTCTGGACGGAGTGCCTCCATGCCTGAGTCCCTTCTCGAAGTGAAGGACCTCGTCAAGCACTACCCGCTGACCCAGGGCGTCGTCTTCCGCAAGCAGGTCGGCGCGGTCAAGGCCGTGGACGGGGTCTCCTTCGACCTGCGCGCCGGGGAGACGCTGGGCATCGTCGGCGAATCCGGCTGCGGGAAGTCGACGGTGGCCAAAATGCTGGTCCACCTGGAGCGACCGACGGCGGGGGTGATCTCGTACAAGGGCGAGGACGTCACCCGGCTCTCGGGGCGCGCCCTGAAGGCCGTGCGCCGCAACATCCAGATGGTGTTCCAGGACCCGTACACCTCGCTCAACCCGCGGATGACG
Source organism: Streptomyces sp. NPDC003038 (assembly GCF_040611115.1). Taxonomy (NCBI): domain Bacteria; kingdom Bacillati; phylum Actinomycetota; class Actinomycetes; order Kitasatosporales; family Streptomycetaceae; genus Streptomyces; species Streptomyces sp. NPDC003038. The sequence continues at coordinate 26,183 of NZ_JBEXNN010000027.1, read as the reverse complement.
GTCGGCGACATCATCGGCGAACCGTACGAGATCCACCCGGAGGTGGCTCCCAAGGGCGACCGGCGGCGCAAGGTCCAGGAGCTGCTGGACGTGGTCGGTCTGAACCCCGAGTACATCAACCGCTACCCGCACCAGTTCTCCGGCGGCCAGCGCCAGCGCATCGGCATCGCCCGCGGCCTCGCGCTCAATCCGGAGATCATCGTCGCCGACGAGCCGGTCTCCGCGCTCGACGTCTCCGTGCAGGCCCAGGTGATCAATCTGCTGGAACGCCTCCAGAACGACTTCAACCTCTCCTACGTCTTCATCGCACACGACCTCTCCATCGTGCGGCACATCTCCGACCGGGTCGGCGTGATGTACCTGGGCCGGATCGTCGAGATCGGCACCGACACCCAGATCTACGACCACCCCACCCACCCGTACACGCAGGCGCTGCTCTCGGCCGTCCCGGTCCCGGACCCGGACGCCCGGGCCCACCGGGAGCGGATCATCCTCTCCGGTGACGTCCCCTCCCCGGCCAACCCGCCGTCGGGCTGCCGCTTCCGCACCCGCTGCTGGAAGGCCCAGGACCGCTGCGCGACGGAGGTCCCGCTGCTCGCGGTCCCGGCGGTCTTCCCGTCGGGGCCCGCTGCGCATCCCTCGGCCTGTCACTTCGCGGCGGAGAAGCGGGTGGTGCCGCCGCCCGCCCCGATGCCGGGCCCGCCGCCGGGGCCTCCGGGGCCTCCGGGGCCTCCGGGGCCGCCGACGGGCCCGTCGGCTCCTCCCGCTCCTCCCGCTCCACCGGCTTCGTCGGCGAAGGAGTAGCCGCCGTCCGGAGAGTCCGTCAGGTCCGCGTGGGAAGTTCGCCCGCGCCGACGCCGTGACGAGCGCTCATTTCCAGCCACCTCGATGAACGCCGGTGCGGGTGCCGTAACTACGTGTCCACTGGGGTAACTTGACCGTTTCCGTCCCGAGATCTGGGCCGTGCGGCCTGGTCTCAGTGCGGCCGTGCGGGTGCCGGCAGCCGGCCGGGGAGGCGGGCGGCCTGTCCGGCCGGCCTACCCCGTGACCCTGCTCGTGCGCGGCGTGCGCCCCATGTGCTGCCGGATTTCGATCGATGCGCTGGTACGGATAGTTATGATCCGTAGCGCACGGTGGGTATGACTCTCGCCGAGCACGAATGCGCGTACCGATGTCCGCTCGACGTGGAGGTGAAACGCCGTGGCACTCTCGATCTCGGCCGTGGTGCTGCTGGCGATCGTCGTCTTCCTGCTGGTCCGCAAGTCGGGGCTGAAGGCGGGACACGCGTTCGTCTGCGTGCTCCTCGGCTTCTACCTGGCGAGTTCCACCATCGCGCCGACCCTCAGTCAGCTCACCACGAACGTGGCCAGCATGATCAGCGGACTCAAGCTGTAGGGACGCCGCACGCCCCGAGGGGTGCTAGCCCGGACAGGACCTAGGCTTGCCCCATGAACGGTCTTCCCGCCCGTCGTCTGCTCCTCGTGCACGCGCACCCTGACGACGAGTCGATCAACAACGGCGTCACCATGGCCAAGTACGCGGCCGAGGGCGCCCACGTCACGCTGGTGACCTGCACCCTGGGCGAAGAGGGTGAGGTCATCCCGCCCGAGCTCGCCCACCTGGCGGCCGACCGCCAAGACGCCCTCGGCGCCCACCGCGTCGGCGAACTCGCCGCCGCCATGGCCGAACTGGGCGTCACCGACCACCGGTTCCTCGGCGGGCCCGGCCGCTTCCGGGACTCCGGGATGATGGGCGCCCCGCAGAACGGCCGCCCCGACGCCTTCTGGTCGGCCGACGTGGACGAGGCCGCCGCCTACCTCGTGGAGGTGATCCGCGAGCTGCGCCCCCAGGTGCTCGTCACCTACGACCCGGACGGCGGCTACGGGCACCCCGACCACATCCAGGCCCACCGGGTCGCCATGCGGGCCGCGGAACTGGCCGCCGAGGGCGCGTACCGGCGCGACCTCGGCCTGCCCCACGAGATCGGGAAGATCTACTGGAACCGGGTCCCGCTCTCCGTGGTCGAGGAAGGCTTCGCCCGGCTGCGTGCGGCCCGGGGGGAGGTCCCGGTGCCGGCCGGGGGAGGCGCGACGCCCTTCCCGGGGCTGGCTTCGCCGGCCGACGTGCCGGGCGTCGTCGCCGACGAGCGGATCACCGCCGAGATCGACGCGGACGAGGCCCGGGCCGCCGCCAAGGCGGCCGCCATGCGGGCCCACGCCACCCAGATCGCCCTGGACGGGCCCTTCTTCGCGCTGTCCAACAACCTCGCGCAACCGCTGTTCACCCGTGAGTACTACGAACTGGTCGCGGGCCGGCCGGGTGCCCCGGCGGGCGAGCGGGAGCGCGACCTGTTCGCGGGGGTGGGGGCGTGACCGGGACGCTGACTCCGGGCCGGATCGCCGCCTGCCTGGGCCTGTTGGCGGCGGGCGCACTGACCGGCGCGGCTGGCTGGCTGGTGGTGGACCTGTGGTTCCCGGTCGGGCTGGTGCTCGGACTCCTGGCCCTCTTCGGGCTGTTCCTCGGCGGCCGGATCGCCGTCGGGACCGGGCTCGGCGTGGGCGGGGCCGCGGTCGGCTGGTTCCTCGCGTACGTGATGCTCAGCGTCCCGCGCCCCGAGGGGGACTTCCTGCTCAGTTCGTCCGGTATCGGCATGTACGCGTACCTTGTGGGCGGAACCGTGCTCGCTGTGATGTGCGCCACGATGCGCGGTCCGCTGGAGGGGCCCGTTCCAGCCGGGCGACCTGCCAAGTGACGTGGTGTCGGACGCCGTAGGGAGACCGGGCCCACCCTCTCGCGTGGGTAGTTGAGGGGCGTTTGGCGGGGGTTTGGCGGGGGTTTCGCGCGGGCTATGAGGAACCTTTGATTCCAGGTGGTCAGTTGCCCCCACGCGGCGGCCAGTATGGTGGACGGGCCGCCGAGCTGCCCGCGCACGGTATGACGGGCGGCGGAGCCAACTGGGAGAACCTGCCTTGAGTCGTGAAACCGACAGTTCGTCCTCCGGGCCCCAGGGGCACGGAGGAGCCGCCTACCCCTCGGGTACGCCGCCGTATGGAACCGGCCAGTACCCGTCCACGACTGTGCCACCAGGGCCTGGCGCGGCGACCGCCCATGAGGAGAACTCAGTGACCTCGAAGCCGTCTACGCCCGAATCCGACGGGCCCAAGACCGAGACCACCCTGACGACCCGGATCCGGATCAACATCCCGGGTTCGCGGCCGATCCCGCCGGTGGTCGTACGCAAGGCGATGGGTACCAGTGCCCCCGCCGGTGCGGCGACCGACGGCGAGCCAGGGGTACAGCCCGCGGCGGAGCCGACGCCCGCGCCGAGGGCGAAGCCCGAGCCGACCCGGATCCAGGCCGCACCGGAGCCGTCCCCGGCCGAGGGGGAGGGGACGCCCAGCAACTGGTTCGCCCCGCGCAAGGCCTCCGCCCCGGCGCCGGGTGCCGCACCGGGTGCCGCACCGGGTACGAGGCCGGGTGGGACGCCGGGTGCGGCGCCCACCCCGCCGCCAGCGCCCGCGCAGGGCGCGGGTTACGCCGGCCGGGCCTCCGCCCCGCCCCCGGCATCCAGCCCGAGGCCGGCGCCCACCCCGAGGCCGGCCCCCGCACCCACTCCGCCGCCCGGCCCGGCGGCGGGCGGTGCGGGCTTCGCGCCGCCGCGCACGACCCCGCCCCCGCCCGTGGCGGGCGCCGGCTTCCCGCCGCCGCGCACGACCCCGCCGCCGCCCGTGCCGGGCGGTGCGGTCTACGGCCAGGACCCGGCCGGCCCGCGCCCCGGCGGCCCCGGCGGCGGCGCGCCCCGCGGTGTCCCGGCGTACGGGAACGGCCCCGACGACAGCGGCCCCGTAACCGAGGCGTTCCCCGCGTATGCCGACCAGGGCAGCGCGGTTCCCGCCGGACCCACCGGCGGACCCGGCTTCGGCGTCGCCGGGCCCCTCGCCGGTCCTCTCGACGGCCCTCGCGCCGGCGAGGCGCCGCGCTGGCCCGGCCCCGAGGTGGGCGCCCCGGCCCCCGGACCGGCGGCCGTACCGCCGCCCGGGCCGACTCCGGGACCCGCATCGGCCGCCCGCCCCGCGCCCCCGCAGCCGAAGGGCAAGGGCAAGGCCAAGCCCGCCAAGAAGGGCCGCAAGCTGGCCCTCCTCGGCGGCGCGGCCATCGCCCTCCTCGGCGTGGCCTACGGCGCCGGGCTGCTCCTGAACCACTCCGACGTCCCCAAGGGCACCACCGTCCTCGGCGTCGACATCAGCGGCAGCCGTGACGAGGCCGTGGCCAAGCTCCAGACGGCCTTCGGTACCCGCGCCACCGCCCCGCTCCAGCTCAGCGTCGGCGGAAAGCAGGTCGAGCTGAAGCCCGAGAAGGCCGGCCTGACCCTGGACAGCCAGACCACCGTCCGCAACGCGGCCGGCAGTGACTACAACCCCGTCACCGTCATCGGCTCGCTCTTCGGCCAGGAGCGCGCGGCCACCCCCGTGATGCCGGTCGACGAGGAGAAGCTCCAGGTCGCGCTCCAGGAGCTCGCGGGCACCGCGGGTTCGGCCACCGAGGGCACGATCAAGTTCGACACGGGCAAGGCGGTGGCCGTCCCGGGTACGGCCGGCACCACCCTCGACGTGGACAGTTCCGCGGAGCACGTGACCAAGGCCTTCCGTGACATGGTCGCCACCGGCAAGGCGGCCGTGGCCGAACTGCCGGTGACCACCAAGGCGCCGGTCATCGACCAGGCGGAACTGGACCGGGCCATGAAGGAGTTCGCCGAGCCCGCGATGTCCGCCAACGCCACCGTCAAGATCGGGTCCAAGTCCATCGCCTTCGGCAGCAAGTCCCTGCCCCGCATCCTGAGCATGCAGCCGGTGGAGGGCCGCCTCGTCGAGAAGTTCGACCTGGAAGCCCTCAAGGAGACCTACGGGAACACCTTCGACGGAATCATGATCACCCGCGGCACCGGCGCCAAGACGGCGGTCACCCCGCAGGACGTCGCGGGCGCCCTCCGCACGGCCCTGCGCGGCAAGACCGCGGCCGAGCGCATCGTGGTCGTCGACACCAACCCGTCCTGACCCGCCCGGCCGACCTGGTCCGGAGCCCCCGCCCCGTCCCGGGCCCGGGGGCTCCGCCACGCCGGGCAGCGGCGCTCACCCCGCCCGGCGGACAATCCGGCCCGCGGCGGGGCAGCGTCCGGCAGGCCTTTCCGGTCACCGCACTAGTTCAGCCGCGCGCGAGCGGAGCCGGCCTCGGAGCGGAGGCGCGCCGCGACGGCGGCGTCCACCGCCTCCACCACGGCCGCGTACGCCTCCATCTCGGCCGCCCCCTCCTGGAAGGAACCCCGCTCCACCAGCAGCCGCGCCCGCTCGTAGCGCAGCGACGCCGGGTGCGACGGCAGCAGGAGCGACAGTTCCAGCGCCCACAGGGCCACGCCCGACTGCTCCGGGCGGGACGCCGCCCACGCCCGGATGTTGTTCAGGATCCGCAGGACGATGTCGAGCGTCCGGGCCGGGGTGCGCGGACCGGACGCCAGCTCCGCGGGCCCCGCTCCCAGCGAGGCGCCCCCCGCGAACGGGTCCACCACCACGCCCTCCTCCGGATCCCCGAAGCCGACCACGAAGTGCCCCGGCAGGGCCAGCCCGTACACCGGCGCACCCGCCCGCCGCGCGACCTCCAGCCAGACCACCGACAACAGGATCGGCAGCCCGCGGCGGCGCCGCAGGACCTCGTGCAGGAGCGAGGACGACAGTCGGTCGTAGTCCCCGGGCGTGCCATGGAATCCCAGCCGCGCGCCCAGCAGTTCGGTGACGGCCGACGCCCAGGCCCGCCCGCCGCGCAGCCCGTACGGCAGCATCCCCGCCAGCCGGTCCAGCTCGATCTGCGCCCAGTCCATGGCCCGTTCGTCCAGCTCCGGGTCCGCCTCCGCCGCCACCAGCAGGCACAGCACCGCCAGGTCCGGGCGCTCCGACCGGGCCTGGGCCGCGAACTGCTCCCGCCAGGCGGACGTCACCGCGCCGCCCGGTAGTGGTGGTAGGCGTGGTGCGTCGCGAAGCCCATCCCGTCGTACAGGGCACGCGCCGCCGCGTTGTCCGTCTCCACCTGGAGCCACGCCGCCGAGGCCCCTTCCTCCAGTGCACGCCGCGCCAGCGCCGCCATCACCGCCGTCGCCAGGCCCGTCCGCCGGTGCGCGGGATCGACCGTGACCGCCGCGAATCCGGCCCACCGTCCGTCCACCACGCACCGCCCGATGGCCCGGCCCCCGGGGAGCGCCGCGAACCACACCGACGGCCCCTCCACCAGCATCCGGCGGGCCAGGTCCGGGTCGGTGACCTTCCCGTAGCGCGCGAGCCACTCCTCGTCCGGGGCGCGGGTCAGTCGTAGGGCCCCGGCGGCGGGAGCGTCCACGTCGCCCAGCGGCGCCAGCGCCGCGATCCGTACCTCCGCCGACACCTCGGCCGCCCAGCCCCGCCGTTCCAGCTCCGCGCAGAGCATCTCCTGGGTGCCGACAGCACCCGTCGCGGCCTGCACGTACGCCGGAAGTCCTCGTTTCGCGTACCAGGAGGTCACTCGCGCGAGTGCATCGTCCAGCGGTATGCCGGGGTCGCCGAGCGGGAGCACGGAGTTGGCCCGCCGGGTGAATCCGGCGGCCGCCCGCAGCGTCCACTCGCCCAGCGGCTCGCTCTCCAGCGGCTGCCAGGAGCGCGCCGTGACCCGCGCCAGCTCCTCGAAGGAGGCCGCCGGGCCCCGCCGCCGGGCCGGCGCGGGCGGCACGATCTTGCCCGCCACCAGCGTCGATTCCGCGATGCGGACGGACCGGCCGTCCTTCCGTGTGATCGTCAGCACACCCTCGTCCCAGGATGTGAGAACCCCTACGGCGTCCGTGAACTCGGGGGTCCCGCCCGGGCCGCTCTCCACCCGTCGTACGGAGACTCGTTTACCCACGTCAGCCGGGGTAATACGGATTTCCAGCAGTCCACCCGCGGTGATTTCCACAGCTCTGTCCGCCCCTCCTGTTCGGATCGTGCCCGGGAACGGAGATACTAGGTGCGGGCATCGACGACGCCGCGCTCCCGCGCGATATGGAAAGCCCTACCGAGGAGGAACGAGAGCGTGACCTACGTCATCGCGGAGCCTTGTGTCGACGTCAAGGACAAGGCATGCATCGAAGAGTGCCCCGTCGACTGCATCTACGAGGGCAAGCGGTCCTTGTACATCCACCCGGACGAATGCGTCGACTGTGGTGCGTGTGAGCCGGTCTGCCCGGTCGAGGCCATCTTCTACGAGGACGACACTCCCGAGGAGTGGAAGGACTACTACAAGGCGAATGTGGAGTTCTTCGACGAGCTCGGTTCGCCCGGTGGTGCCTCCAAGCTCGGCCTGATCGAGCGCGACCACCCCTTCATCGCGGCGCTGCCCGCCGACATCAACCCCTCCGAGCACTGAGGGTTCACGGCACAAGCGCCCCTCGGTCCCGTCCGGCCCTCCCGCCGCACGGGACCGAGGTGTTTGCGACCCCCTACCCAGAGAGAGCAGAGACCTCCGTGGCCGCAGTATCCGACCGTCTTCCCGTCTTTCCCTGGGACAAGCTGGAGCCGTACAAGGCGACGGCGGCGGCCCACGCGGACGGCATCGTCGACCTGTCGGTCGGCACGCCGGTGGACCCGGTGCCGCAGCTGATCCAGCGCGCGCTGGTCGAGGCCGCCGACTCCCCGGGGTACCCGACGGTGTGGGGCACGGTCGCCCTGCGGGACGCGATCACGGGCTGGGTGCGCGGACGTCTCGGCGCGAGCGCCGCCGGACACCGCAACGTCCTGCCGGTCGTCGGCTCCAAGGAGCTCGTGGCCTGGCTGCCGACCCAGCTGGGCCTCGGCTCGGGCACGGGGCCGGTGAAGGACAAGGTGGCCTACCCCCGGCTCGCCTACCCGACGTACGAGGTCGGCGCGCGGCTGTGCGGAGCCGAGGCCGTGGTCTACGACGACCCCACCCAGCTCGACCCGGCCGGCCTGAAGCTGCTCTGGCTCAACTCCCCGTCCAACCCCACCGGGAAGGTCCTCGCCAAGGAGGAGCTGACCCGGATCGTGGCCTGGGCGCGCGAGCACGGGATCCTCGTCTTCAGCGACGAGTGCTACCTGGAGCTGGGCTGGGAGGCCGAGCCCGTCTCCGTCCTCCACGACGACGTGTGCGGCGGCTCGTACGAGGGCATCGTCGCCGTCCACTCCCTCTCCAAGCGGTCCAACCTGGCGGGCTACCGGGCGGCTTTCATCGCCGGTGACGCCGACGTGCTCGGCGAGCTCCTCCAGATCCGCAAGCACGGCGGCATGATGACCCCCGCCCCGGTCCAGGCGGCCACGGTGGCGGCGCTCGGCGACGACACCCACGTGGAGGAGCAGCGCGCCCGCTACGCCGCCCGCCGCGCGGCCCTGCGCACCGCCCTGGAGGCGCACGGCTTCCGGGTCGAGCACAGCGAGGCGAGCCTCTACCTGTGGGTGACCCGCGACGAGCCCTGCTGGGACACCGTCGGCTACCTCGCGGGACTGGGCATCCTCGTCGCGCCGGGCGACTTCTACGGGGAGGCGGGCGCGCAGTTCGTCCGCGTCGCCTTCACCGCCACCGACGAGCGCGTCGAGGCCGCGGTCAAGCGCCTGGGCTGAGCCGTCGCGCCCCGCAGTCGCGCAGGCGCGCAGTCGCGTGGTCGTGGTCGTCACGGTGCATCGCCGTACCGGCCCCAGACGCGAAAGCCGAAGAGTCCGGGAGTTCGCGCTCCCGGACTCTTCGGCGTCTTACGGCGATCAGCCGCCCAGCGGCAGACCACCGGGCAGGCCGCCCGGCAGGCCACCGGGCAGCGCCCCGCCCACCGGCAGGTCCTGCGAGGCGGGCAGTCCGCCGAGCAGACCGCCCGCGGTGCCGGCCAGGTCGGTGGCGGGAGCGGCCGCCGGAAGGGCCGAGGTGGCGGCGTCCGCGGTGCCGGAGACGGCTGTGGCATCAGGGGCGGTGAGCGCGCCCAGCTGCGGCACGGACTCCAGACCGGCGGCACTGGCCGCGCCGGCCGCACCGACCACGGGCGCTGTCCCGGCTGCGAGGAGCAGCGCGGCACGGGCGATCCGACGGGTCAGGGGGAGGGACATGATGCTCCTAAGCGGTAGCGGCTGCGTACGCCGTGTACAACCGCTCCAGGGGCGGGTGGGGTTGCGGAGGCGGTAGGTAAAGGATCAGTAACGCATCGTTTAATCGGCTTCCGCGACAAACGCACTGGACGCGCGCCCACCAGGGCTTCCGTCCCTCACGGGTCCCTTTCGGCCGCCCGCCGGGTCACCCCCGCAGGAGTGACCCGCTCGTACGGGTGGACGGTTGTGCAGTGAGGTTTCAGCGGGCTACGGAGATCCGGATCTCGTCCCGGAGGGCGTCCTGCGGACCGGCGCCCGCCGACTTGCCGCCCCCACCGCCCACGGCCTGCCACTGGCCCCTGGCCTGCCCGCCGATCCAGCGGGAGGTGCCGTACGAGACCCGGATGATGCCGAGCTCGTGCGCGCGGGCCACCGCCCAGTGCGCCATCGCCCGGCCCCGGCGCTCCTCGCCCGGACCGCCGTCCCGCTTCAGCCGCAGGCTGATGTCGGTACCGGGGACGGCGGCGGCCCCGCCCGCCGTCCCGGCCCCGCCGGTCGTCGCCTGCTCGCCGAAGGCCCGCACCAGCTCCGCCCTCACCTTCGCCGGATCACCGGCCGCGGGCGCCGGGCCGGAGCAGGCCAGGGTGCCGCCGTCACCGAAGGCGGCCGTCAGGACCGTCGCGTCCGGCTCGTGCTTCGCGTACGCCTGCGGATAGCCGCTGCGCTGCACCTTCTGCGCGGCCACGGTCAGCGGCAGCCGTGAGTACCCCGGGACCTCGACGAGGTGGTCGTAGAAGATCGCGGCCGAGTAGACCGGGTCCGTGATCTGCTCCGGGGTTCCCCAGCCCTGCGAGGGCCGCTGCTGGAAGAGACCCAGCGAGTCCCGGTCGCCGTGGTCGAGGTTGCGCAGCGCCGACTCCTGCATGGCGGTCGCCAGCGCGATCGTCACGGCCCGGTCCGGCAGGCCCTTGGAAATGCCGACCGCCGCTATCGTCGCCGCGTTCGACGCCTGCTCGGGGGTCATCTCGTACGACTGACGGGTGCCCTGCGATCCGGGTCCGGCGCCGATGACCACACTGGCCGTGCAGTACGGCGCACCGCCGCCGTTCGAGTCGCGCTGCACGGCGAAGTAGCCGGCGAGCGCCAGCAGGACGAGCAGGCCCACGGCCATGCGCAACGGTCTGCGACGGCGGGGACGGTCATGACTGATCTCGGACACGCGGCCCACCGTACTTGAGGCGGATGGCGCGTCCACCGGCCGGACGTACCAGGCCTCTCCCGGGCCCGGGGCGCTAGGGTCGGGAGCATGTCCGAATCCGAGCTGGACCTCACCCTCGACGCCGCCGAGCTGACCGCCCGGCTCGTCGACATCCCGTCCGTGAGCGGCGACGAGAAGGTACTCGCCGACCTCGTGGAGCGCGCGTTGCGCACCCTGCCGCACCTCACCGTGGACCGCTTCGGCAACAACGTCGTCGCCCGCACCCACCTCGGCCGCGCCGAGCGCGTCGTACTCGCCGGGCACCTCGACACCGTGCCGATCGCCGGCAACGTACCGTCCCGCCTCGACGAGAACGACGTCCTGTGGGGCTGCGGCACGACCGACATGAAGTCCGGTGTCGCGGTGCAGCTGCGCATCGCCGCCACCGTGCCCGCCCCCAACCGCGACCTCACCTTCGTCTTCTACGACCAGGAGGAGGTCGCCGCCGACCTCAACGGCCTCGGCAAGGTCGCCGCCGCCCACCCCGACTGGCTGACCGGGGACTTCGCGGTCCTGCTGGAGCCCTCCAACGCCGAGGTCGAGGGCGGCTGCCAGGGAACCCTGCGCGTCCTGCTCCGCACGGCCGGCGAGCGCGCCCACTCCGCCCGCAGCTGGATGGGCTCCAACGCCATCCACACCGCCGGCCCGATCCTGGCCAAGCTGGCGGCCTACGAGCCCCGCAGGCCCGTCATCGACGGCCTGGAGTACCACGAGGGCCTCAACGCGGTCCGCATCGAGGGCGGCGTCGCCAACAACGTCATCCCCGACGCGTGCACGGTGACGGTCAATTTCCGCTACGCCCCGGACCGCAGCGAGGCCGACGCCCTGGCCCACGTACGGGAGGTCTTCGCGGACTGCGACATCAGCGAGTTCATCGTCGACGACTCCTCGGGCGGCGCCCTGCCCGGCCTCTCCCACCCGGCCGCCGCGGCCTTCATGGAGGCGGTCGGCGGCCGCGCGATGCCGAAGTTCGGCTGGACGGACGTCTCGCGCTTCAGCGCGCTGGGCGTCCCGGCGGTCAACTACGGCCCGGGCGACGCCCTGCTGGCCCACAAGGTGGACGAACGGGTCGGGACGAAGGCGATCCTCCACTGCGAGGAACGACTCCGCGCCTGGCTGACCTCCTGAATTCCGCTTGCCGTCACCTTTGTGCGCCTAACCTGATCCAACGATCAGCAGGAGGGAGCACATCATGGGCAACCACGGCAATCCCGACGGGGACGCTCGCCGTCGGCCCGAGGAGCAGCAGCTCGGGCCGGTGCTGCGGAGGCGGAGCCAGGTTCAGGCGGGCAGTACGACGGACCAGCGGCTGCTGGATTCGGCCGGGCCCACCGAGTGGGTGCACACCGATCCCTGGAGGGTCCTGCGCATTCAGTCGGAGTTCATCGAGGGCTTCGGCACGCTCGCCGAGCTGCCGCCCGCGATCAGCGTGTTCGGCTCGGCCCGTACCGCGGTGGACTCACCGGAGTACGAGGCGGGCGTACGGATCGGAAGCGCGCTGGTCGACGCCGGCTTCGCGGTGATCACCGGTGGTGGGCCCGGCGCGATGGAGGCGGCCAACAAGGGCGCCAGCGAGGCCAACGGCATCTCGGTCGGCCTCGGCATCGAGCTGCCCTTCGAGCAGGGGCTCAACGAGCACGTCGACCTCGGGCTGAACTTCCGGTACTTCTTCGTCCGCAAGACGATGTTCGTGAAGTACAGCCAGGGCTTCGTCGTGCTGCCGGGCGGCCTGGGCACGCTGGACGAGCTGTTCGAGGCACTGACCCTGGTCCAGACCCAGAAGATCACCCGCTTCCCGATCGTGCTGTTCGGCACGGAGTACTGGAGCGGCCTGATCGAATGGCTGCGGCACACGGTCGTCGCGCAGGGCAAGGCGTCGGAGAAGGACCTCTACCTCTTCCACGTCACGGACGACGTGGAAGAGGCGATCGCGCTGGTGACGAAGGAAGTCGGCAAGTAGCCGAGCGCCCGGACCGAGCGCCAGGACCGAGCCCCCGGCGGGCGACCGCCGGGGGCTCGGCGGTCGTCTCAGACCAGGCCGCGGCGGGCGACCGCCGGGGGCCGGTGGCCCTGGATCGAGCGGACCATGTCCAGGACCTGCTTCGTTTCCGCGACCTCGTGCACGCGGTAGACCTGCGCACCGAGCCAGGCCGAGACGGCCGTCGTGGCCAGGGTCCCGAGCAGGCGTTCCTTGACCGGCTTGTCGAGGGTCTCGCCGACGAAGTCCTTGTTGGACAGGGAGACGAGGACCGGCCAGCCCGTCTGCGCCATCTCGCCCAGCCGGCGGGTGGCCTCCAGGGAGTGCCGGGTGTTCTTCCCGAAGTCATGGCCCGGGTCGATCATGATCGCGTCCCTGCGCACACCGAGCGCGGCGGCCCGCTCGGCCAGTCCGCCCGTGACGCGCAGGATGTCCGCCATCACGTCGTCGTACGTGGTCCGGTGCGGCCGGGTGCGCGGCTCCACCCCGCCCGCGTGCGTGCAGACCAGGCCGACGTCGTAGCGGGCGGCGACCTCGGCCAGCTTGGGGTCCACCCCGCCCCAGGCGTCGTTCAGCAGGTCGGCCCCGGCTTCGCAGACGGCCTCGCCGACCTCGTGCCGCCAGGTGTCCACGCTGATCACCACGTCCGGGTGGCGGCGCCGGACCTCGGCCACGAAGCCGACCGTACGCCGTGCCTCCTCGGCCGCGTCCACGTGCTCGCCCGGGCCGGCCTTGACCCCGCCGATATCGATGATCGCGGCGCCCTCGGCCACCGCCTGCTCGACCCGGTCCAGCGCGGGCTCGTCGCGGAAGGTCGCGCCCTGGTCGTAGAAGGAGTCCGGAGTCCGGTTCACGATGGCCATGATCACCGGCTCGTGGGTTTCGAACTCGCGCCTGCCCAGTCGCAGCATCCTGCTCTTTCCTCCTTCGGCGGCCCTTGCGCCTCGCCTGCGACCTTAACCTGGTGGCCGGAGTCTCTCAGGGGAGTTGATCGTGTTCTGGTTCTTGATGATCGCGCTGGTCGTGGTCGTGGCCGCGGTCACCCTGGCGGTGGTCGGCGGCGGTGCGGAGGCCGTCCTGCCGGAGGCGGAGCCGGACCGGGTGGCGGACGGGCTGCCGGAGACCCGGCCGGTCGTACGGGCGGACATCGACGCGCTGCGGCTGCCGGTCGCGCCGCGCGGGTACCGGATGGCCGAGGTGGACGACGTACTGGAGCGGCTGGCGGCAGAGCTGGCGGAGCGGGACGCGCGGATCGCGCAGCTGACGGCCGGAGCCGCGCGTCCGGCGGCCGCGACAGCCGTGGCGGAACCGGCGCACACGGGGCAGGCGGCGGCACCCTCCGGCGCGGCGGACGAGGCCGAGGTGGCGGAGGTGGCTGACGAGGCGGACGTGGCCGAGGTGGCGGACGAGGCGGACGCGGCCGACCAGGTCGTCCGGGACGACAAGGCCGACCTCACGAAGCACGGTGACCGATGAGCGCCGCGCTCGCGGGTCCGGACGGGGGCCTGCGCTGCCCCTGGGCGCTGTCCACGGAGGACTACGTCGTCTACCACGACACGGAGTGGGGCCGTCCGGTCCACGGCGACGACGCGCTGTACGAGCGGCTCTGCCTGGAGGCCTTCCAGTCGGGGCTGTCCTGGCTGACCATCCTGCGGCGGCGCGAGGGCTTCCGTAAGGCCTTCGCCTCGTTCGAGATCGCGGCGGTCGCGGAATTCGGACCGGCGGACGTGGAACGCCTCCTCGCCGACGAGGGGATCATCCGCAACCGGGCCAAGATCGACGCGACCCTGGCCAACGCCAGGGTGCTGGCCGGGTGGGAGCCGGGCGAGCTGGACACGCTGATCTGGTCCCACGCCCCGGCGGAGCCGGGACCGGCCCCGCGGACCATCGCCGAGATCCCGGCGGTCACGCCGGAGTCCACCGCCCTCGCCAAGGCGCTGAAGAAGGCCGGCATCCGCTTCGTCGGTCCCACGACCGCCTACGCCCTGATGCAGGCCTGCGGACTGGTCAACGACCACCTGGTCGACTGCGTCTCCCGCGACACGGTTTCGGCCCCGGTCCCGGCTTCGGCGGACCCGGACCCGAACCCGGCCCAAGGCCAGGCCCCGGCTCCCGTCGCCTGAGTCGGGCCGCGGGCGCGGCGTTCAGCGGCCCAGGTACGTGGGCGGCTGCTTCGCGAGGAAGGCCTGGACGGCGATGCCGTGGTCCTCGGAAGCCCCCGCGCGGGTCTGGAGGGTGTCCTCGTGGGCCAAGGCGTCGGAGAGCGAGTGGGAGGCCCCGTACGCCAGGGACTCCTTCAGGGCGGCGTAGGCGACCGTCGGCCCCGAGGCCAGCGCGCGGGCCACCGACTCGGCCTCCGCGTGCAGGGAGTCGGAGGGGACCAGGCGGTTGGCGATGCCGAGCTCGTACGCCTCCTGGGCCTTGACCGAGCGGGGGAAGAGCAGCAGGTCGGACGCGCGCGAGGCGCCGATCAGGCGGGGGAGGGTCCAGGAGACCCCGGAGTCGGCGGTCAGCGCGACTCCCGCGAACGAGGTGTTGAAGGACGCGGTGTCGGCGACGACCCGGAAGTCCGCCGCGAGCACGAAGCCGAAGCCCGCCCCGGCCGCGACCCCGTTCACCCCGGCGACCACGGGCTTGGGCATCTCGGTCAGCGCCCGCACGATCGGGTTGTAGTGCTCGGCGACCGTGCTCATCGTCAGCGAGGACCCGCTCTCGCGGTCCGCCGCCAGATTCCCGATGTGCTCCTTGAGGTCCTGGCCGACGCAGAAGGCCCGGTTGCCGGCCGCGGTGAGCAGGACGGCCCGTACCGCCCGGTCCCCGGCAGCGGCCTGGACCGCGTCGCGCAGGGCTACCTTCGCCTCGGTGTTCATGGCGTTCATCGCGTCGGGACGGTTGATCGTGATGGTCGCGAGTCCGTCGGTCACTTCGTAGAGCACGCTGTCGGCCATGGCAGGGGGTCCCCCTTCGTCGCGGGCTTGGCTACCGGCCGGTACCGGCCGGTGCAAAGGTCAGCATGGCGGACCGGACGGCGGCAGCACATGTGATGTGCGTCAAAGAAAGCGGATGCCGTTCTCAGGGGGCGGCGGCGAAGTATCGCAGCCGGGTCCCCGAAATGAGTGGTTTTGGTCAAGCGCGTTGCACAAGCGTTCCCGGGCGATGTTGGTCATCGGGTCCTGACATGCGGGATAATGGCCAAGAAGCAATGTGTTCGATGCCGGGTATTAGGCGCCTGAATGGGGCCGTCGGCTGACGATGAGCTGGTTTCAGGAAGGGGAACGAGCATGGCGGCCATGAAGCCGCGGACGGGCGACGGCCCGCTCGAGGTCACCAAGGAGGGGCGGGGCATCGTCATGCGCGTACCGCTCGAGGGCGGCGGTCGGCTTGTCGTCGAACTGACCCCGGACGAGGCGGACGCCCTGGGTGACGCCCTGAAGAAGGTCGTCGGCTAACCCGCTGACCGCACTTTCACCACCCGTATTCTCTGCGCTGCCCCGACCGCGATCAGCGGCCGGGGCAGCGTTGTGTCCGAGGGGGCTCGCCCTCGGACCTGTTGACCCGCCGGGCATCGTCCCCCTCGGCGTGAGGCGGGGCGCACCGACCGGCCGGCACATCCGTGCGCGCCGTCAGCGGGTCGCCCCGATGGAACGCCGGGCTGGAGGTACGGGCGCCGGCGTCATCGCCGGACGGCGCACAGCAGGCCGTCGCCCACCGGGAGCAGGGCGGCCTCCAGCGCGGGGCTCTCGCGGACGCTGCGCAGCAGCTCGCGGACGCGGAGCACCTCCACCGGCTGGGCCGCGGAGTCGACCGTACGGCCGTCGGAGAAGACTCCCTCGAAGCACACGAGTCCGCCGGGGCGCAGCAGGCGCAACGATTCAGCGAGGTAGTCGAGGGACTCGGCGGGGTCCCCGTCGCAGAAGACGAGGTCGTATCCGCCGTCCGCGAGGCGGGGCAGGACGTCGAGGGCGCGGCCGGGGATGAAGCGGGCGCGGTTGCCGGCGAAGCCGGCGGCGCGGAAGGCCTGCCGGGCGAAGGCCTGCCGGTCCGGTTCGGGATCCACGGTGGTCAGGACCCCGTCGGGGCGCATTCCGTGGAGGAGGTGGATGCCGGAAACACCCGTCCCGGTGCCGATCTCGGCGACCGCCTTGGCGTCCGCGGTGGCGGCCAGCAGGCGCAGCGCGGCCCCGGTTCCGGGGGAGACGGAGCGCAGGCCCGCTTCCCTGGACCGGTCGCGGGCCCACCGCAGAGCGTCGTCCTCGGCGACAAACGCGTCGGCGAACGCCCAGCTCGTCTGCCGGTTGCCGGTAATGACCCTCTCCTGTCCCCATAGTTGGCGCAACGGTGACTGTATCCGTTGACGTCGGGAACCCGCAGATGGGACCGGGCGTTGGAAGGGGTGGAGGCGGGATAAGAGGGGACGGTGCCGGGCAGATCGCCGGTCCGGGGCCGTTCCGGGACTGAAGACCCGTGCAAAGTTACTGCAAAAATGTTTATCCGGAGCTGACGGAGGGGGTGGCTATGGTAGGGACTCCACTGGACACCACCAGAGCCGACAGGGGAGGTGCGGCTGCGCCTGTGGATCGTCGGGGCGTGTTCAGACGCCTCTTCCGGTCGGCGGGTGAGCCGAAATCCGTGACCAACACTGCTGACCGCTTCCACACCGCAGACACCGCAACCACCGCGACCTTTGCCGCCGATGCGGGCTCTCAGGCGTGGACCCCTCCCTCGTGGGAGGAGATCGTCAGCACGCACAGTGCTCGGGTCTACCGTCTCGCCTACCGCTTGACGGGTAACCAGCACGATGCCGAGGACCTCACCCAAGAGGTCTTCGTCCGCGTCTTCCGCTCGCTGTCCACGTACACGCCCGGCACCTTCGAGGGCTGGCTGCACCGGATCACCACCAACCTCTTCCTGGACATGGTCCGCCGCAAGCAGCGGATCCGCTTCGACGCGCTCGCCGACGACGCCGCGGAGCGCCTGCCGAGCCGTGAGCCGTCCCCGCAGCAGGTCCTGCACGACACGCACTTCGACGCGGACGTTCAGCAGGCGCTGGACACCCTCGCGCCCGAGTTCCGCGCGGCCGTGGTGCTGTGCGACATCGAGGGCCTGTCGTACGAGGAGATCGCCGCCACGCTGGGCGTGAAGCTCGGTACCGTCCGCAGCCGTATCCACCGAGGCCGGTCGCACCTGCGCAAGGCGCTCAAGCACCGGTCTCCCGAGGCCCGTGCGGAGCAGCGCGCGCTGGCAGGGGTGGCGGTGGGCGCTCCGGGCGCCGGGGGAGAGGGCGGAGCCGAGTGAGTGGAGTCAGTCCGTCCCCCGCCGAACAGCACCTGGGCGACCGGCTCGCCGCTCTGGTGGACGGGGAGCTCAAGCATGATGCCCGCGAGCGGGTCCTGGCCCACTTGGCCACGTGTGCCAAGTGCAAGGCCGAAGCCGATGCGCAGCGCCGCCTGAAGACCCTGTTCGTGGAGAGCGCGCCGCCGCCGCTGTCCGCCGGGCTGCTGGCGCGGTTGCAGGGGCTGCCGGGCAGTGGCCCCCAAGGCCCGTCCGGCCCGTCCGGCTCCGCGGGTCCGTCCGGTTCTTCCGGTCGTCTCGGGCCCTCGGGTCCTCCTGCACCGCCCGGAGGCGACCCCTTCGCGTCCTTCGGATACGCCCTGCCGCCGGCCGCCCGGCCGGGGGAGCAGGGTTTCCGGATCCACGAAGTGGGCCGTCCACGCCGCCGCTTCGCCTTCGTCGCCGCCGGGGCCGTATCCCTCGCCGCGCTCGCGCTCGGCGGCACGCTGCCGTTGGAGGGCCTGGAGCCGAACGGGCGGGGTGAGTCCCCCGCGCCCGCCTCCAGACCCGGTTCCGCCGTACCCGTGGCCGATGCGGTCGTCCGCGACCGCATGCCGACCCCCGCCGCCGTCCCCACCCTCCTGTCGACACCCCCGCTGCCTCCGCTCCACCCCTCCCCGGCGGTCCCGGGCCGCCCGGTCTCCCTCCTGCGCTGAGCCGGGACCTGGTTGAATCTGGGGCACATGCGCATAGGTACGCGGGGAGCGCCCATGGCCGACAGCCAGCAGACCGATCCGGCTCCGTCGTGGTGGAGCCGGCCCGACGGGCCGGTGGACATCCGCCGCGAAGGGGTTCCCGCCCCGCGCCCCGACGGTGAGGCCGAAGCCGGGGCAGACGACCGGGTGCCGGCCGGCGGGGTGCGGTACGACCCGTGGGGCGACCAGCCGCTCCAGGTCGTGGACCGGGGCCGCGCGGGGCGCGGGATCCGGCTGTGGCAGCTGGTGGCCGTCAGCGTGGGTACGGCTCTGCTCGCGGGCGGGACCGGCGGCTATGTGGGCGTGCTCGCGGAGCGCCAGAGCAGCACCCGGCTGGAGCTGCCCCAGACGGGTGTCGCGGAGCAGGGCCGGGCGCCCGAGAGCGTGGCCGGGATCGCGGCCGCGGCGCTGCCCGGGGTGGTGACCCTGCACGTGCGAGGCGCGGCGGCCGCCGGTACGGGCACCGGCTTCGTGCTCGACCAGCAGGGCCACATCCTCACCAACCACCACGTCGTCGCCGGTGCCAAGGAGATGGCGGTCACCTTCAGCACCGGTGAGAGCGTCACCGCCGAGCTCGTGGGCGGCGACACCGGATACGACCTGGCCGTCGTCAAGGTCAGCGGGGTGCGGGGGCTGCAGCCGCTGAGCCTGGGCAACTCCGAGAACGTGAAGGTCGGCGACCCGGTGGTGGCCATCGGCGCGCCCTTCGATCTGTCCAACACGGTCACCGCGGGCATCATCAGCGCCACCGGCCGGCCCGTCACCGCGGGCGGCGACAAGGGGGACGGCAGCGACGTGAGCTATGTCGACGCGCTCCAGACCGACGCCCCCATCAACCCCGGCAACTCCGGCGGCCCCCTCCTCGACTCCCAGGCCCGTGTGATCGGCATCAACAGCGCGATCCGGGGAGCCGACAAAGACGATCCCGACCGGCAGGGCGGCAGCATCGGCCTCGGCTTCGCCATCCCCATCAACCAGGGCAAGCGGGTCGCCGAGGAGCTCATCCGCACCGGCCGCGCCACGCATCCCGTCATCGGCGTCACCCTCGACATGCGGTACACGGGCGACGGAGCCCGGGTGGACGACAAGGGGGAGGGCGGCAGACCCTCCGTGGCCGACGACGGTCCGGGCGCCCGGGCGGGGATCAAGGCCGGTGATGTGATCATCAAGGTGGACGGACGGCGGGTGCGCGGCGCTGACGAGCTGATCATCAAGATCCGCGCCCACCGCCCGGGTGATCCGCTGACCCTCACCGTGCACCGCGACGGCCGCGAGCGCACGCTGGAAGTGGTCCTCGGTTCGGCGAACGGTTCATGAGCAGCGCATGACGTCCGGGTGAAACCGGGACGGGGTCGGTACGCGGGTATGGGCCCTCGGGGAACGCCGGGTACCGTGTGTTCGGGCCCCGAAGTGAAGAGAGCCGAGGAGCGGCAAGGTGTTCAACGACATAGGCGCACTCGAGCTGGTCACGATCGTGGTGCTCGCCATTCTCATCTTCGGCCCCGAAAAGCTGCCCAAGGTCATTCAGGACGTCTCGGGTGTCATCCGGAAGATCCGCGCGTTCTCCGACAGCGCGAAGCAGGACATCCGCTCCGAACTCGGCCCGGAGTTCAAGGATTTCGACTTCGAGGACCTGAATCCGAAGACCTTCATCCGCAAGCAGCTGAGCGAGAACGAGGACCTCAAGGAGATCCGCACCAGCTTCGATCTCCGCAAGGAGCTGAACGACGTCACCGACGCCGTCAACGGCAAGGAGACGGAGCCCGCCGAGGCCTCCGCGCCCACCGCCGGCGCGCCCGCCGCCGCCGGTCCCGACCTGCTGAAGAAGCCGGCCGCCCCGGCCCCGGAGCAGCGCGCGCGCTTCGACGCCGACGCCACCTGAGTCGCAGCCTGCCCGGCGATCCGGAGTCGGATGGCTATCCTCCATCTGTCCGGACCGAGGACGCCCGAGGGAGGGGGTCCCCCCAGCGAAGCGAGGGGGAGGGCCGTTCCGGACCCCACGGAACGAGAGGCCGCTCACATGGAGACGACTAGCCGGGTAGGGACGCAGCCCGCCGAAGCGCCCGCCCCTGCCGCCGCGCTCGCGCAGGACGCCCAGACCGCACTCGCGCAGGATCCGCCGGCCGATGGCGCGGCGGCACAGGATCCGCAGACCGCGACCACGGCCGCGCAGGATCCGCCGACCGATACCGATACCGATATCGAGACCGATACCGCGACCTCGACCGCGCAGGATCCGCCCACCGGGGCCGCACAGCCCGAGGAAGGCACCGCTCCCGTCCCGGCGGCCCGCCGGACGGCCGAGGGGTACCTGCGGGCCGATTTCCCCTGGTACGGGCTGGACGGGGCCTTCACCGGCCCCCGCTGGCTCATGCAGGTCGGCACCGCCGCGGACGGTACCGTGGAACACGGCTCCACCGGACACGGAGACGAGCCGTCCCTGCGGGGTGAGATCGCCACGGGCGAGAAGGAGCGCTTCGCGGTGGTCGTCACCGTGGCGAGCAACCCGCTGCGCCGCAGCAGCGACGGCACCGGCGTGCTGGAGGCCACCTCGGTCGCCTCGGCGGCCTGGCTGGCCGGCTCCGGGCTGCTGGCCTTCACCTGGCCGGGGCAGATGGACCACACCTTGCGCGACGACTGGCTCGACCAGCAGACCGAGGCCGCGTGGGAGCTGGCGGACGACCTCGACGGCGACGACTGGTCCACCCTGTCGCTGCCGGTCGACGGGGAGCCGACGCCGTTCCACTACCGCGAGTCGGAGTTCGGCTGGGTCCTCGCCGGCTCCACCCGCGGGGGCGTCCACCTGGGTGCGTACGGACGGGGGATGAGCGCGTACGGCCTCGGCTTCTCGGTCATCGGCGACCTGGGGGCGTACGAGTAGACCCTGAGTCGTACGAATAGACCCGGAGCCGCACGAGTCGACGCGTCGGCAACGCGCCACGCGAAGGGGCGCCGCTCATCGAGCGTCGCCCCTTCGCGTGGTGGGCCGGGTCAGAACTTGTTGCGCGGGGTGATGCCCAGCGACATGCCCGACAGGCCGCGGGCCCGGCCGCCCAGCTTGCCCGCGATCGACCGCAGGGCCGCGCCGGCCGGGGACTCCGGGTCGGTCAGCACGACCGGCTTGCCCTCGTCGCCGCCCTCGCGCAGCCGCACGTCGATCGGGATCGAGCCCAGCACCGGCACCGTCGCCCCGACCGTCTTGGTCAGCCCGTCGGCGACCTTCTGGCCGCCGCCCGAGCCGAAGACGTCCACCATCTCGTCGCAGTGCGGGCACGGCAGCCCCGACATGTTCTCGACGACGCCGACGATCTTCTGGTGCGTCTGGACGGCGATCGAACCGGCCCGCTCCGCGACCTCGGCCGCGGCCTGCTGCGGGGTGGTCACCACCAGGATCTCGGCATTCGGCACCAGCTGGGCCACCGAGATCGCGATGTCGCCCGTACCCGGCGGCAGGTCCAGCAGCAGCACGTCCAGGTCGCCCCAGTACACATCGGCGAGGAACTGCTGAAGGGCTCGGTGGAGCATCGGTCCGCGCCAGACCACCGGCGCGTTGCCCGGGGTGAACATGCCGATGGAGATGACCTTCACGCCGTGCGCCGACGGCGGCATGATCATGTTCTCGACCTGCGTCGGACGGCCGGCGACGCCCAGCATGCGGGGCACGCTGTGGCCGTAGATGTCCGCGTCGACCACGCCGACCTTCAGGCCGTCGGCCGCCATCGCCGCGGCCAGGTTGACCGTGACGGAGGACTTGCCGACGCCGCCCTTGCCGGAGGCGACCGCGTAGACACGGGTCAGCGAGCCCGGCTTGGCGAAGGGCACCTCGCGCTCGGCGGTGCCGCCGCGCAGCGTGCTCGCCAGCTCCTTGCGCTGCTCGTCGCTCATGACGTCCAGCGAGACGGCGACCGAGGTGACGCCCGCGACCCGCTCCACGGCCTCGGTGACGTTCTTGGTGATGGTCTCGCGCATGGGACAGCCCGACACGGTCAGGTAGACCGTGACGGCGACCGCGCCGCCCTCACCGATCTCCACCGATTTGACCATGCCGAGGTCGGTGATCGGCCGGTGGATCTCGGGGTCGTTCACCGTCGCCAGCGCGTCGAGGATCGCATCCTGCTCAGGTACGGCGGCGGCGCCGGCGGAGCTTGTGTCGGTAGCCATGCCCCGATGGTACGGCTCGGTAGCACGCGGCAGGAAAGTTCCTCAGCGGTCGCCTTCGTCACGTTCCGCCGGGAAGAGCCTGCGCTCGTCCATCTCCTTGATCAGATCCTGGAACTCGGACCTGATCCAGTCGCGCGTGGCGACCTCGCCCAGACCCATCCGCAGGGCCGCGATCTCGCGGGTCAGGTACTCGGTGTCGGCGATGGAGCGCTCGTTCTGCTTGCGGTCCTGCTCCAGGTTGACGCGATCGCGGTCGTCCTGCCGGTTCTGCGCGAGCAGGATCAGCGGGGCGGCGTAGGAGGCCTGGAGCGACAGCATCAGCGTCAGGAAGATGAACGGGAACTCGTCGAAGCGCAGCTCCTTCGGCGCGAAGATGTTCCACAGCACCCACACGATGATGACGAGCGTCATCCAGACGATGAACCGGCCCGTGCCGAGGAAGCGCGCCACCTTCTCCGAGATCTTGCCGAAGGCCTCCGGATCCCACTCGGGCAGCAGCGACCGGCGCGGCGCCCGCGGCTGGTCCAGCCGGGCCCGCGAACGCGTCAGCGCGCTCGCACCCGCGATCCGCTCCGCCGCCGCGTCCGCCGACAGTCCGTGGTCACGGGCCTGGAGCCGCGCCTGTTCGCGCCGCTCCCTGATCTGCTCCCGGCGCCGCTCGCGCGCCTGCTCGCCGCGGCCCCGTTCGCCGCGTCCGCGCTCAGTGGCCACGCACGGCCTCCTCGGAGGGGAAATCCGTCTCCCGCCAGTCGTCCGGCAGCAGGTGGTCCAGTACGTCGTCGACGGTCACCGCGCCCAGCAGCGAGCCGCTCTCGTCGACCACCGGCACCGCGACCATGTTGTACGCCGCCAGGTAGCTGGTCACCACCGGCAGCGAGGCGTCCGGCCGCAACGGCGGCAGGTCCGTGTCCACGATCGAGCTGACCAGCGTGAACGGCGGGTCCCGCAGGAGCCGCTGGAAGTGCACCGTGCCCAGGTACTTGCCCGTCGGCGTCTCGTCCGGCGGCCGGCACACGTACACCTGGGCCGCCAGCGCCGGCGACAGGTCCGACTGCCGTACGCGGGCCAGCGCGTCCGCGACCGTCGCGTCCGGCCGCAGCACGATCGGCTCGGTGGTCATCAGACCGCCGGCCGTCCGCTCCTCGTACGACAGCAGGCGCCGCACGTCGGCCGCGTCGTCCGGCCGCATCAGCGTCAGCAGCCGTTCCTGGTCGTGTTCCGGCAGCTCGGACAGCAGGTCCGCCGCGTCGTCCGGGTCCATCGCCTCCAGGACGTCGGCGGCCCGCTCCTCCTTCAGCTTGCCGAGGATCTCCACCTGCTCGTCCTCGGGCAGCTCCTCCATGACGTCCGCGAGCCGGTCGTCGTCGAGGGCGTTGGCCACCTCGGCGCGCCGCTTCGGTGTCAGGTGGTGCAGGACGTTCGCCACGTCGGCCGGCCGCATCTGCTCGAAGGTGGCGACCAGGTTCTCGGCGCCCTGACCGTTCTCCTCCAGCGAGAAGCCCGTCACCGCCGACCACTCGACGGTCAGGGTCTCGCCGCGTCGGCGCAGCGCCCCCGACTTGCCCTTCCGTACGAAGATCTTGTCGATCTCCCAGTCCCGGCGGGCCGGCAGCTGCTGGATGGCCACGTCGAGGACGGTGGCCTCCGAGCCGTCGGCGACCAGGCGCACCCGCCGGTCCAGCAGTTCGCCGAGGATCAGCCGCTCGGTGGGGCGCTGTTCGAAGCGGCGCATGTTGATGACGCCGGTGGTGATGACCTGCCCGGACTCCACGCCCGTGACCCGGGTCATCGGCAGGAAGATCCGGCGCCGGCTGACCACTTCGACCACGAGACCGAGCAAACGCGGCGGGCGGCCGCCGACCCGCAGCATCGCGACGAGGTCGCGCACACGGCCGACCTGGTCGCCGTTGGGGTCGAAAACGGGCACACCAGACAGATGCGAGACGAAGATGCGCGGGGCGCCTGCAACCATCCGAGCGCCTCCTCACGCGTCGATCACCAGTCCTGCCGCCCCTCAGGCTAGCCCGTGCCGCGGGAAAGCGTCCTGGTGGGGCGGTCCGCACGGGAGCGGCCCCGGACGCGGGGCGCGGTCATGGGGGGTGACGTACAGGCGGGTACGCTGCCTGCTGGCCGCAGACGACCGACGAGAGGCACCCGCACGTGACCGCCTACTTCCCCGCCGCGCGGCTGCGCCGGGCCGCCTTCATCGGTGCGTTGTGCGCGGGTCTCGCCGTCACCGGCACGGGCTGCGGGGGCGAAGACCCGGACGAGGGCACGAACGGGGTCGGCAAGCTCAGCGCCGACAAGATCGAGGCCAAGGCGCGGGCCGCCGCCACGGAAGCGGACTCGGTGCACCTGTCCGGCACCCTCGTGAGCGGTGGCAAGACCTTCACCCTCGACATGCGGCTGAAGTCGGACGGCGGTTCCGGCGAGGTGAAGTCGCAGGACGACACCACCTTCCAGCTGCTGCGGGTGGGGGAGCAGCTGTACCTGAAGGCGAACGCGGCCTTCTGGGGAAAGTCCGATTCGGCGGGCAAGCTCGGCGACAAGTACGTGAAGGTCCCCGAGGGCGACCCCTCCTACAAGCAGTTCCGCGGCTTCACCGACATGGACGTGCTGCTGGACGGGCTGCTCGGCCTGCAGGGCAAGCTCGCCAAGGGCGACTACACCAAGATCGGGCCCACCCGTGCGGTCCAGGTCACGGCCGATGAGGGCAGGGGCGGCAAGCTCTCGGTATCCCTGGAGGGGACCCCGTACCCGCTGCTGATGGAGCGCGCGGGCGGCGCGGGCCGGGTGGAACTCGCGGAGTGGGGCCAGAACTTCCCGCTGGCGCCGCCCGCGCAGGACCAGACGGTCGACTACGGGTCCCAGCTGCCCACGACCAAGGAGCAGGGCGGCGACTCCAAGGGAACCGCGACCAAGGGCTCCGGCCAGGGCGCGAACCCGACGGGAAATTAGGGAGCGCCGGGCGCGACGCGAGTGCCGCGAGGTCCACGAGCGCCGGGAGCTCCGCGACACGGGACCGTGCCGGGAGTCAGGAGCGGGCCGACTTCTTCCGCTTCAGCAGCAGCTTCGGCAGGCCCGCCGGGACCGGCCTGCGGGTCGTCGCCGGGGACGCCAGCGGGGCCGCGGCCAGCGAGCCGTCCGGCAGCTGCGTGCGTACCGCCTCGGGCTCCAGCCGCAGCAGCCGGCACTCCCGCGCCCACCGCTCGGTCATCTGCTCCGAGTCGGGCGCGTTGAGCCGCTTGCCCTTGAGCTCCGCGACGGCGGCCGCCCACTCCTCGCTGCGGGGCGCGAGCTCCCGTACCGTCGCCGTCCAGGCCACCAGCCGGCCGCCCTTGTCCTTGCTGCGCACGGTCACCTCGGCGGCCGCACCGTCCGCCAGCCCCGGGAACGGCTGCTCGCCGGGCCCGTCGCCCAGGACATGGGCCGCGCCGTCCACCCACGCGTGCCACAGGGCGCGGTCGGCCCCGGCGCCGCGGACCCAGATGAGGCCGGACTTCTTGGTGGCCTCCTCGACGAGGGCCAGGTCGAGCGTGCTGAGAGTCATGCGTACCAGAGTAGGGGGTGCCCCTGAGGCTTCTAGGTCGTCTCTTTCGGATCTTGTCGGCCGAGCCCGCGTTGACCGGTGCCGTGCATCGCAAGGCGGAGGAGCGTCCTTGTACTGGACGTACTGG
>NZ_JBEXNN010000026.1:0-83744 GCF_040611115.1 Streptomyces sp. NPDC003038 | reverse complement strand
GTGCGGTGCCGACGAGGGCCTGCCCGTCCGTGTAGCGGCCGGGCTGCGCATCGTCCCAGAGCGCTGCGCGCTCTGGAGCGGGAGCCCGTCGCTGCGCTCCGGGCAGGGCCGGCCCTTCGGGCCGGAGTCCTCCGCTTCGCTCCGGACCGGAGCCCGGTTTCGCTGCGCTTCACCGGGCCTCGGTCAACCCTTCCGCTGCGCTCCAGGATTGACCGGGGGTCACCTCCCGCGCTGCGCGCGGTCGGTGAAGCCTTCCGCTGCGCTCCAGGCTTCTGGCCTGCTGCGCAGTCCAGGGCGGGCCCGGTCGCTCCGCTCCCCGGCCCGGGGCCCGCTGCGCGGGCGGCTGGCAACAGGGCAGGGGGGTGGCGGGGCTGGGCGGGTCCCTGACTGCGGGGCCGCGGGACAGGGGTCCGGGCACCGCCTGATGCTCGGAGAGCAGGATCACGGGAGGGGCAGGGCGTGATGCTGGCTCTGGTTCCGCTGCGCTCCACCAGAGCGGGGCCTGCTCCGCAGGCCCCGGGGCTCCCCCGCTCCGCCCCGCTCCGCAGGGGGGGAGACCCCGTTTCACGGGGTCCTGGCCTTCGGCCCGTTGGGCGGGTCCGCTCCCCCACCCCAGGGCCCTTCCGGCTCTGCCTCCAGGCCCCGGGCCGCTGACGCGGCCCGACGGTGAGCAAAGGATGGCAGTGCGGTTACCGGACCCCCGGGCTGGCCCGTTCCCGGTCTACGTCGATTCCTCGTCTCCTTCTGCTTGCCCACTCAACGACCCACCCAAAGAGGAGCTGAGGACGGTCGTGGGATCCGCATCCGCTCCGCCGCAGTGGTTCAAAGGGCTACCGATAGGCAACCCCAGGAGATTGCCACCACCACTACCCGTCCCACTGCGGGTCTCACCAACCGCCTGACTACCGTGATGGTTGACACAGCTGGTACCAAACGCAGGTGACAGGAAGTCACCGATACCACCGGCCCAAGCCGGGGAAACCAGCTGACCGCTCGCCAACACGGCAAACGAGACAGTGACGGCACGAACTACAACACGTGAGGGCATACACCCCACAACGACACACCTTGATCAAGGTCACACGACCCCGGCCCGGGGCACGCTGCGCGGGCGGCTGGCAACAGTGCAGGGGGTGGCGGGGCTTGGGCGGGTCCCTGACTGCGGGGCCGCGGGACAGGGGTCCGGGCACGGCCTGGTGCTCGGAGAGCTGCGCCTGCAGGGCCGACCCGGTTCACGGATGGCTAACTACGGGTCCTTGGGGCCTACGGTGCGGCTGCCTTCTTGAGCACCAGGGTCGGCGGCTCGTCCGGAGAGCGGAACTCCACCATTCCTTGCCTGGGCGTGTAGAGCTGGATGCCGCCGATCTTGCCCAGTCCGCCGTCATCGACGGTCAGGTAGACGAAGTCACTGGACGAGTCACTGTCGACGAATTCCCATCGGCCGCTGAAGTCGGCGGGGTCGGAGAGCTTTTCTGTCAACACATCGGTAGCAGAGAACAATCCGTCGGCCCCGAGTAGGATCTCGGCGCCGGTCGCATCGTTGCGGTACACGCCGGGCAGCTCGTCGGGATCGACCGAGTCCGTACACCCTGAAACGAGCACCGCAGAAGCCGCCAGTACGGCAACGAGCCACCGTCCACCCGTCCCCCTGCCCACCACAGTCCCCGTACGCATGCTCACAAACCTCTCCCCAAAAGGATGGACAGCCGCCCCTGCGACCGCACCCTCCTATTTGAACATGCTCAAAAATTGCGGCTCCCCCTGGGCCCTCCACCGCCACGTCGGGTGCGGCTCGTGGGGACTGAAGTCCGGGGAGGGGACTGCGACTCCGGGGCGGACTCCCGGCTTCCTCCGGCCTCGACGGTCCTTCCGGCCGCGCTTCCACCAGGGAGATGGATGTGATGAGTGCATCAGTTTGGACCAGCATGTAACATTGGCGGAAAAATGGGATGCCCTGGGGGTTCGTCTAGTGCGTCCAGGTGCTGAATCTCGTTTCCGGCGGATCACATTGACCGTACTCGATGGCTTTTTCGTAGGAATGGTTGCCGAAGTAAGTACACGGCGAGTAGACGGGTTGCACGCCGTACCAGACTGTCCAGATCAGAGCGGTGAGGGCGAGGGCGGACGCCAGGTGCTTCCACGTAGAGGGCCCTGCAACGGGATGAATCATGGCGCTGATCATAGGACAGGAAGTAGAGGTCATGATTTCTCTCAAGGAACACCAGGTGGACCAGCGGTCGGCATTTCGCAGATGGGTGGGATTTCCTGCACGGGCCTCTGTGCCGGTGCAGGGTGTCCGGGGCACGATCGTGTCGGCGACCGGGTCGGGCAAGACGATCACGGCCGCCGCCTGCGCGCTGGAATCATTCGCGAACGGGCGGATCCTCGTCACCGTCCCGACCTTGGACCTGCTCGTGCAGACCGCCCAGGTGTGGCGCCTGTTGGGCCACCGGGCCCCGATGGTCGCCGTGTGCTCGATGGAGAACGACCCGGTGCTCAACGAGCTGGGCGTGCGTACCACCACCAACCCGATCCAGCTCGCCCTGTGGGCCGGGAAGGGGCCGGTCGTCGTGCTCGCCACTTACGCCTCCCTGGTGGACCGCGAGGACCCCGACGCTCCGATGGGCCAGCGGACGGTTCGCGGGCCGCTGGAGGCCGCCCTGGCAGGCGGAGAGCGCCTGTACGGGCAGCGCATGGCGGGCTTCGACCTCGCGATCGTGGATGAGGCACACGGCACCGCCGGTGATCTCGGGCGGCCGTGGGCGGCGATCCACGACAACGCCCGCATCCCG
This sequence comes from Streptomyces sp. NPDC003038, assembly GCF_040611115.1. Classification (NCBI taxonomy): domain Bacteria; kingdom Bacillati; phylum Actinomycetota; class Actinomycetes; order Kitasatosporales; family Streptomycetaceae; genus Streptomyces; species Streptomyces sp. NPDC003038. The sequence goes on along the minus strand of NZ_JBEXNN010000026.1, from coordinate 80,952 downwards.
GCGGACTTCCGGCTCTATCTCACCGCGACGCCGCGCATCCTGGCTGCGGCCCGGCCGCAGAAGGGCGCGAACGGGCAGGAGCTGGAGCTCGCGAGCATGGCCAACGATCCGGAGGGCACGTACGGCGCGTGGCTCGCAGAGCTCGGGCTCTCGGAGGCGATCGAGCGCGGGATCCTCGCAGGGTTCGAGATCGACGTGTTGGAGATCCGCGATCCCTCTCCGGTTCTGGGGGAGTCGGAGGAGGCGCGGCGGGGCCGGCGCCTGGCGCTCCTGCAGACCGGACTTTTGGAGCACGCGGCCGCGTACAACCTGCGTACGGTCATGACGTTCCACCAGAAGGTGGAGGAGGCTGCCGCGTTCGCGGAGAAGCTGCCGGAGACGGCCGCCGAGCTGTACGTCACCGAGGCCTCCGACGAGGCCCTGGCGCGGGCGGAGGCGCTGCCGAAGTCGTCGATCGACGCGGAGTTCTACGAGCTGGAGGCCGGCCGTCACGTCCTGCCGGACCGCGTCTGGTCAGCCTGGCTGTGCGGCGACCACCTCGTCACCGAGCGCCGCGAGGTCCTGCGCCAGTTCGCCAACGGCATCGACGCCAACAACCGGCGCGTGCACCGGGCATTCCTCGCGAGCGTGCGCGTCCTCGGAGAAGGCGTCGACATCACCGGCGAACGCGGAGTGGAAGCCATCTGCTTCGCCGACACCCGCGGCTCCCAGGTCGAAATCGTGCAGAACATTGGCCGCGCGCTCCGCCTCAACCGTGACGGCACCACCAAGATCGCGCGCATCATCGTGCCGGTCTTCCTGGAGCCCGGCGAGGACCCGACGGACATGGTCGCCTCCGCCAGCTTCCGCCCCCTTGTAGCCGTCCTCCAGGGCCTCCGCAGTCATGACGAGCGCCTGGTCGAGCAGCTCGCCTCCCGCGCACTCACCCACGGACAGCACAAGATCCACATCCGGCGCGACGAGGAAGGCCGCATCATCGGCTGGGACGGCGGGGAGGACGACGGCAAGGACCAGCAGGACGACGACACGCAGGCCGCCGCCGAAGCGGCCCTGCTCCACTTCTCCAGCCCGCGCGACGCCGCGACCATCGCGGCCTTCCTGCGCACCCGCGTCTACCGGCCCGACAGCCTCGTCTGGCTGGAGGGCTACCAGGCCCTGATCCGCTGGCGGGCCGAGAACGGGATCACCGGCCTGTACGCCGTGCCCTACGACGTCGAGGTCGAAGTCGGGGCGACCAAGGCGTTTCCGCTTGGCCGATGGGTCCACCAGCAGCGAAAGGCGCTGCGGGCCGGGGAGCTGGAGGAACGGCGCAAGCTACTGCTGGACGCGCCGGAGGCCGGGATGGTCTGGGAGCCGGGCGAGGAAGCGTGGGAGGCCAAGCTCGCCACGCTCCGGTCCTACCGGCGGGCGACCGGGCATCTCGCCCCGCGGCAGGACGCCGTGTGGGACGACCCGGCCGGCGGCGGCCCCGTGCCGGTCGGGCAGTACATGGCCAACCTCCGGCGCAAGGGCGGCCTCGGGAAAGACGCAGAGCGGGCTGCCGCACGCGCGCAGCAGCTGGCCGCGATCGACGAGGACTGGAACTGTCTTTGGCCCCTGGACTGGCAGCGGCACTACCGCGTCCTCGCCGATCTGGTCGACGCCGACGGCGCCCTGCCGGCCATCGCGCCCGGGGTGCTGTTCGAGGGCGACGATCTGGGCAAGTGGCTACAGCGACAGCAGCAGCCGGCTAGCTGGGCACAGCTGTCGACCGAACAGCAGGACCGGCTGTCGAAGCTGGGCGTACAGCCCGCCGAGGCCCCGCCTGCCGTCCCGGCAGCCGGTCGTACGACGAAGGGGCTGCCCAAGGCACAGCAGGCCTTCCAGCGCGGTCTAACAGCTCTCACCCAGTGGGTGGAGCGGGAAGGTACAGACCGGCCGGTCCCGAGGGCCCACGGGGAGGAGATCGCGGTCGACGGCGGGACGGAACGGGTAGCCGTCAGGCTGGGCGTGTGGGTCTCCAACACCAAATCGAGGTGGGGCAAGCTCGCCCAGGAGCAGCAGGCCGCCCTCGCTGCGCTGGGCGTCCCCTGGGCAGTGACTGCGCCGGTGCCGAGTCGGCCCGGGGGCCCGGATCCGGTGGGTGACGTCGTCGTCCAGCCCGTAGCGTCGGACGCGTCAGGGTAGGAATGCCAGGGCCGAGGCGACACCATGCGGAGAAAGAGCGCCAGGTCATGGAGCGGGTGAGGCGCATGCACGAGCTGATGCGCAACCACGCCAAGGCAGAACTGCTGCGAATGGCTTACGCGGGCGGCTGGAGTTCCGGTTCGGTGACTGGTTCACCTTCGAAGACGCTCCGGAGTCCGAGCCCAAGCGGGTGCTGTTCTCCCCCGACCAGGAGGACCCCAACGCCACCCTGTGGCTCGCCATGAACGACAACGGCTCCGACGACAACAGCGGATACCTCACCGTCACCTTCCGCGGATACGACCGCGAACTGCCCAAGGACCACTTCCTCAACGGCCAATGGGTCGCCATCAAGGTGTAGCAAAGACGATCGGGCGTGGGCCGGCCCTGCGCTACGTCGGCATCCGACACCCCGCGCAGAACCCCCGCGGCGACCCCGCCCTACCCGCATACCGCCGATAACCCGAGGGCGCCGGGTCAGCTCCACCACCCGGCGCCCGGAGCCCGTGACCACGCCCAGACGCTGCCACCGTCACCTTGGATCAAGACCCCAACGAAGACAGCAGGCACCCCAGCTCCGACCTCGATGAACAGGTCAGCAGAGCTTGGCGCTGACCGACGTTCCTCGCTGCATGTAGGCCTTCTGGGGCATGTTCTTCCGCTCGAATGCGCCCGCCTTGATGGTGACCTTGTACGTTCCGGCTCCTCTGCACTCGAACCACATCGACCGGTCGATCGTGCCATCAGACCCCGACGCGCTAAACAGTGCACCCCTCTCCTCTCCGTCATCGCACGGTACGACCTCTTCGAAGTCGCCGATCTTTTCGATGCACGAGCCGCGGTACTTGGGGAGAACCTTGCCGTTCTTCGCGAGGGTGTACAGCCCCTCGAGGTCGCAGCTCGTGCTCTGCCAATAGCCGAACGCGCTCTTGTTCGTGCACTTCCCTTCCACGATCACGCCGTTCTTCTGGATACACAGACGCCACTTGGCGCTCAGCGTCTTACCGTCCGCGCTGGTGGCGTCCTGATAGGCACTGCACGTCGGGCCGGCCGCAGCGACAGGCGCCGCCTGAGCCCCGACCGGGGCAGCACTCAGGAGACCGAACGAAAGCACAAGCCCGGCACCAAGGCTCGTGGACCGGCTGAAAGCTTTGATCTTCATGAAGACAACAACCCCCCAGCCCGGGTTCGGGTTACGCGGGACCAACGCCCGAAGAGCTGACGCCCCATACAGCCCGTTCCCCCCGGCTACCGCGCTCACCCCCTCAAGATCCATCTCACGGCGCCCGCTCACGGGCGCGGCCAGCCGTACAAGTACGGTCCTCCACCGCGACCGGCAGCGCGGACACCGCGACACCGATCGGCAGGACCTGCGGCACCGCGGCACGCTCCTGGGCGGCGTGCGCGGTCGTGGCGGGCAGAGACAGAGCGAGGGCCAGGTCAGCATCCTGCCGATGCCCGCAATGGCCTTGGCCGACCCCAAGACCGCCACCAGGACGCGCCAAGGCTGACTGCCCCTCGTAGGACGACGGATCGGTCTGACTCGCGCGGGGGCGAAGACGGGCGGGCAGCACCCGGGCTGACATCCCCGCACATGTGACTGCCGCCGTGCCCCACGGGGCCCTCCCGTCGACAGGGCTCTGTGGGGTCCGTTTGTCCACGCTCAGAGACCCCCGGGCCGGCAGGCCGTGGTCGGCGAACAGGGCCTCCAGGGCGCGGCGGTCTGGCAGGGCCGGTGCCGAAGCTCCGTCCCATCCTGTTGCGGGACGTCGAATGCGAAGTACGCCGGCCACCGAGAGGCCAGAACGGGAGCGCCACGGCCGCCCGCGGCGGCACCGCGACGCAAGGCCTCGAACGACAACCCGCCCGCCTGAGGATTCCACGCGAGCAACCCACCATCGAGGACCAGGCTGTCGTCACCAATGAGCCCCCGACTGCGCCGCTCGGGGTGCGCATCTTCGAGACAGGAGTTCAGTAGCGTGAGGGGTCAGACACGTAGGGTGACCAACGTGGCGGGCGAGCCGCGAGGACCCCTGCCGCTTACCCGGAACATCCGCCAACGGCACGAAAAGACGGAGTCACGAGCATGAGCATCGAGAAACCCGAGATCGACTATCACGGCCCGGCACCGGCCGGCCTGGAGATCACCGACCTCTGGGAAGGAAACGGCGCCGTGGCAAAGCCCGGCGACTACGTCAGCATCCACTACGTCGGCGTCGCCCTCTCGACAGGCGAGGAATTCGACGCCAGCTGGAACCGGGGCAGCCCGCTGCAGTTCCCACTGTGCGCCGGCCGGGTCATCGCCGGCTGGGACCAGGGCGTACTGGGAATGAAGGTCGGCGGGCGCCGCCAACTCGTCATTCCACCCCACCTGGGCTACGGAGACCGGGGCGCCGGCAACGCGATCGCGCCGGGCGAGACCCTCATCTTTGTGTGCGACCTGATGTCGGTCTGACGAGCCCGACACCACTTGTACCCCGGCATGGCGCGCTGCGCCGCCGCCGGACGGCGCGCCATGCCGGGGTGACGGAGGGAGCAGTCGGTTCGTTGGGTCACCGGCACGTTGCGGCGGCTTAGCGCGTGATGTGGGCTGTCGTGTGCTGAAGCGGGGGTGGTCACCGAGTCCACCCCCACCCCGAGAAGTGAAACGAAAGAGAGCCCACGTGCGCAGTCTTCTCATCACGGCGGTCGCCGCTACCGCCGTGATCGCCCTCACCCCCCTCAGCCCGGCCTCAGCCGCAACCCGGGCCGACATCGGAAGCGTCTCCTGCCAGGGAGGCTCCCTCAACGTGCAGTTCAACCCTGCTGTCACCTTCAAGAGGGAGACTGTGCAAACGCAGGCCAGCGGTGACCTCGGCACCTGCACGTCCACCATGTACCCGAAGATCACCGGCGGAACAGTCCGCATCGTGGGGTCTGGGATTGGCGCCTGTCCCGGGCCATTCTCGGTGGGATATGGCAAGGCGCAGATCTCCTGGAACGACGGAACCACGACGGTCATTCCCCAGATGCGGTTCCACCTTGACGGGCTCTCCGCCTCCTTCGAAGGCCCCGTCAACGAGGGCCGCTTCAAGGGAGGCTTCGCACACGCCAACGGCCAGACCACCACCAGCCTCATTGATATCGGCACCCAGTGCGTCAACGGCGGCCTCACGAACTACGCCACGACGATCGACCAGCTCACCATCGCCGACATCTAAGCCGGCTCCACACCGCCGCGCCGGCCACCGCACGGCCATGCCCGTGGAGACGACACCGCCCGGCATCCGGCCGCCCAGCGGAAACCGGACGGGTGCACCGATCGCACTGCGCGAGAAGCAGCCCGCCCGGAATCACACAGCCCCCTGCCTCACACTCCGGCAGGGGGCTGCGCGCGTCCGGCTGCGGGCACGTCAGGACGTCTCCGAGCCGACCGCCAGTCAGCACATTGCCCCGAAGTACCTGCCAAGCAGCCTCTACCCCGCACCGTGGGGACCGGGGCCGGCAACAGCGGCTTGAACGACCTGGGGGAGTGGCGAGCAACGGCTATACGCGGCTGCGAAGAACGCCCGCGCAAGCGCCATTCCTCCCGGACCGGCGGTCCTGGAGCCAGATCAACTCCGTACACCGGTGGTCCCCAAAGACCTCCGTGCACTGGAGCCGAAACAAGTGCTTACAGACACCCGGAAGTGTTCACCGAACGCCCGCCGGAAGGGGGCCGGCCGGGATGCGGCCCCGTCGCAGCCGGGATGGCCAGGCCGCACCCCTACCCATCACCTACCCGCCCGCCCCTCGCCCCATGGCAGCAGCCTGGACGTCCCACTCGCGCCCATAATCGAACACCTGATTGAATTAGTGGATGACGTCCATCCACTTCCCCGACGACCTGATCAACCTCCAGACCGAATGGATCCGCACCTACACAGACCTGGCCCGCCAGCCCGCACAAGTCAGCACCACAACGCTCCGCCGCAGGCTCATCACCCTCTCCTGCCACATCGCCGCTCACCCCTTCTGGACGGCCCCGGGGCGCTCCGCGGCTGCCCGGGTCGAGCTCTGCCGCCGGGCCCGAGCCCACACCTGGATGACCGCGGCGTGACCGCCGAACAGGGCCGGCCGAGCGCGACACCAGCCAAGCTGGTGGAGAGCCGGCCCTGGCGGCGACGGGACGGCCCGCAGCCGCGGGTATGGTGCTCGCCGCCGGGGGACCGCCCCGCCCTGTACATATGGTCCGCGGGCAGCTGGCGCTACGCCTCCACCTACAGGAACGGCAGGGTCGTCTACCAGGTGGCCTTCGACCCGGACGGTTCCCATCTGATCGTCATCCGCTCGTATGCCTGGCCTCAGCCGGGATTGCGCGCAGCCCACCCCGCCGGTTCCCAACCGGCCGCCTCAGGCCTGCCCAATTCCGCCGCCGAACGAGGGCGCGGCGGCATCAACGCGTAGAACTCGCCGTTGAATTCGATGCAAAGCCGGGTGCCCTCGGCGAAGAGCCGACCCTTCTTCCAGTCCACATAGAAAGGCGCCGTCCGACGAGTCTTCGGCGAGAACACTCAGCTTGTGCGCGAGGGAACAGTTCGCGGGAAGGGTGTAGGTGCCGCCGCCCTGCGGGCTCTGCGTAGTGGATCAGGAGGTCGATTGTCCGAGTTTTCGATCTTCCTGTCCCCCGTCTGGCATCGGCGCGTCAGGGTGGGCTTGGCCATGACGTGGCCGGGTGCGAGTCCAGGTGCGGCGGATGGACCGCTGGTCTGACGGTTGTCCCAACATCATCCGGACAGCGGTTACTTGGGCCTGGATTCGGCGCTAGACAAGATCGGCAACCTCGGAGCCGTTGCACGGCGCCGTTCATCACCTCAGGAGGACCCATGGCATCGACCAAGACGTGGCAGTTGGGGACCGGAACCGCGCAGGTCTTTCCCGCAAGCGGTCAGGACATCGTCCGGCCGGTCATTCTGGTCGGCGACAAGGAAGAAGGCCCCACCGACTTCGACCAGTTCGAAGCGGGCATCGACCACCCCTCCTACCCGTTCCTGTCGGAGCTGCACGCCCGGGGCTTCGACCTCATCCTGCTGGGCTTCAACAACGGCAATGCCTCTCTCAAGGACCACGCGAAAGCGGTCCAGGAGGGGATCATCCAGGCCAACGCGGAACGGACCGGCAACGACCCGCTGATCGTGGGCGGCATCGGCAGGGGAGCGCTGGCAGCCCGCTACGCCCTCGCCCAGATGGAAAGGTCCAAAATCGACCACGCGACCTCGATCTACTACTCCTACAACGGCGCTGCCCCCTCCCCGGAGGAGGGCGAGACGCTGGAGCAGCTGGGCAGCTGGCCGATGCGGCCCCACCTGTTCAAGCTGGACAGCGGCGACTTCCACAGCGAGCTGGACGGCGAGGACTTCCACGAGACCAAGGCCGGTGACCCCAACGAGGACGGTTCACTGATCACCAAGGAACTCGGCTCCTGGCTCCTGGACCAACTGCGCTAGTCAGGCGACAGCCGCCTCATCCAGTGACGGGCACCCGACAGGAATGGTGCACAAACTGAGCGTGGTACCTGGCCACAGTTGCCCAGGTACCATGCTCAGCCACAGCCGCTCCGATCGCGGCAAAGGGGAGTGTTCTCGCCGAAGACCGGACAGCGCCCTTTCCCAACGAAGGCTGAGCAGGCTAACCAGGCCCGACATTGCTCGCACACCGGGCAACCGTGCGGCACGGTCTTGGTCATCCCGGCCGTGGTGGGCGGGGCGTCCGAAAGGGCCTCGGGTGGGGCGGCCCGGCGGTACTTCCCGATGGATGGACACCGGGCCTTACCGGTGGATCACCGGGCACGGCTCCCCCTGCACGATGTTGAACTCCACGCACAGCTTCGTGCCGTGGCGGAATTCTTCCCGCCTTCCACTTCCAGCTCACCATGGAGATCTTGGTCAGGGCCGCACTCACCGGGGTTGCATCCTTCCACCCGGTGAGAGTCGACCGATACCCGTCCGGGTCGTACGTGACCAAGCGGCCGCGTACCCCGGTTCCGTGGCCTTCCATGTGGGCGCCCACGTCATCGACCCGCAGACCCTTGCCGTAGACGGACAAGCCCACCTTGCCGTCGCTGGCCTTCGCATCAGCGTGCGCGGGCGCAGCGGCGAACACGAGGGCTGCCGCCGTCAGTGCGTAGATCGTCTTTCTCATGTCAGCTCAACCGGGCGCGGGACGAGAAGGTCACCCGGCGGAGGCCGCGGTCGCCGGTTTCCAGGCGAGGACGTCACGGCAGCGGTCGTCCTCGCCGAGAATGGCGAGCATGTCCGCCAGGGGGGCCGCGCGGTCGGCGGCGGCCTCCGGGTCCTTCTCCCTGAGCCGGTGCCAGCAGGCATGGGCGTTGCGGGCCGTGCGCACCGTGTCGGCCTCTGGGCGGTGGCGGGCGGCCCGGCAGCGCAGGGCGGTCGTGATGAGCAGTTCCGTGGTGCCGTGCCAGTCGGTGCGCTGGCAGAGGGTGAGCCAGGCGCGGGCGGTGAGAACCGTGATGGTGGCGTCCGCCTCCCCGAACCAGCCGCTCAGAGCGGATTCCAGCTTGTAGGCGGCGGCGACTGCTGCGGGCAGGTTCCCGGCCGCGTGGTGGGCCCACACGGCCGCCCACATCTCCCGGTACTCCGGCACGGATACGAGGAGGTCGGGCAACGCGGCCAGGGTAGAGGTGGCCGTGGCCTCGGGGCGGTCCGGCGATGGTGCGGGGGCTTCGGGCGGGTCCGGGTGTTCGGCGACGTGGGCGGCCCACACTCCCGTCCATTCCTTGCGCATGTCCTCGGCCACGGTGGCGGGCGGGGCGGCGGGGTGTTCGGCCACGTCGGTCACGGTTCCGTCCGGGAAAACGATCATGAGCCAGGGAGTGGGGGCGGTCGGCTCGACTGCGCGGGCGCGGACAGGCCGGCCTGCGAGGGCAGCTCGGATCCGCAGTTCTGCGAGGCCCTTCGCCCGCAGGGCTGCAATGTCCGGGTCGGTGGCAGATCATTGCCGGATCGCGCGATGCAGCGTCGGAACCGACGGCGGCAGATCACCCTCGCCCCTGGCCGCGCGAGCGGTCAACTCACGAGGGGCAGCGGCGACGTTGCCCTTCCACAGCCCGAGCAGAGCCCGAACCTCGGCAGTGACGGTGAACCGCCCGTGGTACCGGGCCCGCTCCCCCGGCGCCGCGGCCGCGGCCTCGTCCTGCTCAGCGGCAGCCAGCCACCGCCACACCGCCCGCTCCCGCACACCCAGCACGTCCGCCGCCGACCTCACATGCGCGGTGGTGAGCTTCCCCTCCCCGGCGCAGAGCCAGCAACCGGCGCACCGCCGGCCCCCGCAACACCCGAACCGATTCGGCCGGCAAAGCAGCGCCCAACCCTTCCACGACCGGGCCGGGGCGTGGACACCGCCCCTTGCCCACGGCGCCGGCCCACCGCCTAAGAGGGAACCTGTCGTGCTCGGGCACACTCCGCTGGGCAGGCCGGGGCGTCCGGGAGGACGCGGAGGGGCCGTGGTCTGCACCGCGCGGACGGCCCGCCAGCGCACCCCGGTGCGCATCAGGTGCGCGCGGTGCGCTCTGGCCGGTGCGCACCATTGGGGGTGCGCACCGCCGGGACTTGTCAGCCGCCTTGGTGAAGACGTCCTGGAGGTGGCGCGATGAACTCCAAGGTCTCCTCATCAGGCGGGCACTCCTTCAGGGCACGCAGTGCCGTCGTGTCGCTCGCCGACTGCGGCTCGCTGTCCGGGCGGCACGGTAGGCATCCGTCAGCGAGTCGCGGCGAATTCGTGGGCCGGTTCGTCGGTGGTGTAGAAGGCGACGACTGTCGCGAGTACTTCCTCTACTGAGACCGTTCCGTCGCCATCGGCGTCGATCGCCTCGGCCTTGGCCTGTGCGCGCTCGGGGGTGGCACGCATGGCCCGCAGCATGCGGGCCCACTCGGCCACGGTTACCTGTCCATCACCGTCGGCGTCGGCTACCGCGAGGACGGCCGTGGCCCACGGCCGCACCAGCTTGGTGAGTCCTTCGGGGTTGTTGCGCAGGCGGTTCGAGGCAGCGTTGACGAATTCCTCCTGGTTGAGCTCGCCGTCCCCGTTGGCGTCGGCTAGGTCAACCAGGTCCTGCCCGAACTTGCGGGCCGCGCTGATCAGCGCCTTTCCCTTGGGTGTGGTGGGCGCGAGGCCGTATTCGCGGAGGACGGACTGGGCCAGCCCCTCGAAGTCGGCCACGGAGACGGCACCATCGCCGTCCTGGTCGAACGTGCGGAAGCGGTCTGCGATCTTTTCCTGGTAGTCGCTGAGACTCATGCTGATCTCCTGGAGGCAGGTGGGGCGTGCGCTGCGGGCGGCACCACGCAAGCGTCATCACACTATGGCATCGCCCGACTGCAGAACGTAATTGCAGGCGGGTGTCCCCCTTGCACGTAAGGCCACCTGCCCGAAGGCCACGCACCATCGAGGTGGTGGCGGTGCGTGGGGCGTTCAGCGGCTCGTCCGGTCCGGGCCCAGGTGGGCCGGCGGGCGGAGCGTCAGTACGAGCCTGTCGGGGAGGACTTCAGGCGCGGTCCGTAGGGGGCCGTGTCCAGCCAGCGGGCCGGGCGGGACCAGCGCGGGGCGAGCAGTGCCGCCAGCCGCTGGCGGGTACGCAGGCCGGCGCTCGCAGCCTCCAGATGCGCGAGGGCATCCGCGGCGCAGCGCTGGTTGTGCAGGGCGGCGGCGCGGCGGTCTCGCGTATAGACGTCGACCGGGACATGGTGGTAGCCAGGTGGCAGTGCGGCGGATCGGGCGACGGCTTCAACGGCCGCGTGGGCGTCGGCGATGCCGGAGTTCATGCCGCGGGCGCCGAACGGGGGGAACTGATGGGCGGCCTCGCCGATGAGGAGCACTCGGCGGTGCGGGTCGTGGAAGGTGCGCGCTACCCGCTGCCGGAAGTGGTAGGCGGACACCCAGGTCACCCGGTCCCCGTAGGAGGGGCCGAGCGCGGCCCTCACCCAGTTAGGGGCGCGCAGGGTTAGTTCCTCGGGGTCGTCGCCGGGCGCGCACTGCAGATCGACTCGCCAGCCGCCGCTGAAGGGGACCAGGAGGAGGTTGCGGCCGCCAGCGCCCGGGTGGCGGTAGTGGAATGTCCGGGCGGGCGGCAGTGGATGGTCGGGGTTGTCGCAGACGTCGGCGATGACGAACGCCCGCTCGGAGCGGGCCTGGTCGAGGCCGATGCCGAAGGCGCGGCGGAGCGTGGAGGAGGCCCCGTCGGCGGCGATCAGGTGGCCGGCTGTGAGGGATTGCCCGTTGGCGGTGTGCACGGTGACCGTGTCCTGGGTGGACTCGGCGGAGGCCACCTGGCAGTCCCAGCGAAGGGTGACTCCGGCCTGGGTGCAGGCGTCCAGGAGGTGACGTTCGATCAGCGGTTGCGGCAGGCTCGTGAAGGGCGCCTCGCGCGGCGGGCGGGGTGGGTAGTGACGCTCGAAGACGGTTCGGCCCGCCCAGGTGGTGCGGTTGACCGGCCAGAGCAGACCGTCGGCGGCAATGGTGTCGCCGAGGCCGGGCCGGGCCAGGTCGAGCAGGTCCAGAGTGTGCCGGTGGACGAAGATCGCGCGGCTGCCGCGCCGGTCGCGGCCTTGCGGGCCAGCTTCCAGGACGGTGACGTCGATGCCCGCCCGGGCGGCGCGGAGGGCGGCGGCGAGACCGGCCGGGCCCGCGCCAACCACCAGGAGCGGCACCGGTGTGGTCATGCGGTCGGGTCCAGCTGGGCGCGGAGCGTGGCAGGCAGGCCCACGGAGGAGCCGCCGTCCAGCGGGATGACCGTGCCGGTGGCGAACCGGGAGGCGTCCGAGGCGAGCCAGAGCGCGGTGCCCAGAACATCGCCGGGCGGGGCCCAGTCGCCGAGCGGCACCGCTGCGGAGGCGATGGAGCTGCGGCGCTGTGGATCGCTGGTGTAGGCCCGGTTGACGGCGGTGTCGATCCAGCCGGGACAGATCGCGTTGACCCGGACCGAACGGGACGCCCAGTCGGCGGCGAGTGCCCGGGTCAAGCTGTTCACGGCGGCCTTGGCGGCGCAGTACGGGGCGATCTCCGGCCACTCCTGGAGTGCTCCGATGGAGGAGATGTTGACGATCGAGCCGCCGCCGCGCTCCACCATGTGTCGGCCGAACTCCTGGGTGACCCGCATGACGCTGGACAGATTGAGGTTGAAGATCTTGTCCCAACCGTCCTCGCGGACGTCCAGGAAGCGGGCCTGGAAGACCGGCCCGCCCGCGTTGTTCACCAGGATGTCCACCCGGTCGACGGCCCCGAGGATCTCCTGGCAGGCTGCCCGCGTCCTGTCCCCGTCGGCCAGGTCGCAGACCACCGTGCGGGCCCGGCCACCCCGGTCCTCGATCCGCGCCCGGACCGCCTCCAGGTCCGCCTTGGACCGGGCCATCAGGGCGACATCGGCGCCGGCCTGTGCGAACCCCTCGGCGAGCACCGCGCCGATGCCGCGCGAGGCACCGGTGACCACGGCGGTCTTCCCCGCCAGGGAGAACAGTGAGGGGAGGTCGGGGACGTGGTCAGGGGCGGCGGCGGGCAGCGGGGCGGACGGTGCGGTCATGTCGGTGGAGTTCCTTGACGGTCGACGGTGGCGAGCAGGCAGGCGGTCAGTGGATCTGCGCGGCCAGGGTGCGCAGTGCGGCCCGGTCGAGCTTTCCGGTCGCAGAGAGCGGGAGAGCGGGGGTGAAGTGCACGCTGCGCGGGGTCTTGTAGCGGGCGAGCAGGGTGCGGCAGTGGGTGATCAGGTCGTCGGCGGTGAGGTCGGTGCCGAAGTGGCGTACGACGACGGCGTGCACGACTTCGCCGCGTTCCGGGTCCTGCCGGGGGATCGCCGCAGCTGCCGCCACGGCGGGGTGGCCGCACAGGGCCTCCTCCACCTCGGCCGGGTAGACCGTGTACCCGTTGGTGACGATCACGTCCTTGGTGCGGCCGACCAGCGTCACGCAGCCGTGCGCATCGCGCCGGGCCAGGTCGCCGGTGCGCAGCCAGCCCGCCTCGTCGGTGACCGGATCGATGTGCCCGGGCCGCATCCGCACCCCGGGGGTGACTTGGGGGCCGCGCACCCACAGCTCGCCGGTGGCCCCGTCCGCCGAAGGTGCACAGTCGGCATCGGCATCGGCGCCGGTGTCCGGAACGGCTTCCTGGCCGGCGACGACGCGGACCTCCAGGCCCGGCACGGGAAGGCCCGCGCTGCCAGGGCAGATCTGACCGTCCACTGGGCCGAGGCCCGGCCCGGCCAGCTCGGTCATCCCCCAGCTCTCCCACAGGGCAACCCCGGTCGCCTGCTCCCACTGGTCGCGCAGGGCTGCCGGCGCGGACTGGCCGGCGGAGAGGCAGCGGCGCAGGACGGCGGTGGCATCCGGAACGACGGAGAGCGAGGTCAGCAGCCTGCCGTAGACGGCCGGGACGGCTTCCACCACGGTGGCCCGGTTGCGGGCCATCGCGTGGGTCCAGCGGTCAGGATCGAAGGGATATCCGGACAGCAGGAGGGTCGCCCCGGCGAGCAGGGTGCTGGCGGTCGCGAGATGTCCGTAGGTGTGCGACTGCGGTACGGGGACCGCCACCACGTCGTCGGCCGTGCGGTGCTGACGGCGCCAGTGGCCGGCGGCCAGCAGCAGCGCCTGCTCGGTCTGGACGACCGGGCGGGGGGCGCCGGTGGTACCCGAGGTGTGCATGAGCAGGCAGGGGCCGCCCGGGCGGTGGCGGCCGCTCACAGTGAACGATCCGGGGAGGCCCTGTGCGGGCTGGGCGACCGGGAGTACCGCGCGGACCAGGGTCGGCAGACGGAGCGTCGCGCAGAGGTCGGCGAGGTCGTCGGTGCGTTCAGGGCCGGTGAGCAGCAGCTGGGGGCGGGAGAGTTCCAGGACGCGGCCGACCTCGACGTCGGTCAAGGTGGTGTTGAGCGGGGCCGCGATCAGGCCTGTCTTCAGGACCGCGAGCCAGGACGCCGTCCAGGCAGCTCCGTTGGGCAGCAGCAGCGCTACACAGGCGTCACTGTCTGCGGAAGTGCAGGGGGCGACGGTCTCCTGGGCCACCGTGGTGGACCAGCCGTCGAGGAGGTCGTAGGAGACTGAGCAGAGGTCGTCGACGACCGCGGTGGCGGGGCCGCCCGCGGCGATGGCGGACAGCAGTACGTCCCTGAACACGCTCATGCCTGAACTTTCGACGGGGCGGCGCTCACGCGATCCGCGGGAACAAGCTGGGGATGGAAGAGCTCCTGGACGTAAACGAGCGGCACGCCAGCCTCCAGGACGTACACCTTGCAGGCACATGGCAACCTGCCGGGGCCGGGCCACACACCTCGCCCGACGTGCAGGATGCGCCGCTCGAGCCGAAACCCCGCGTCCCGCAGCGCGAAGCCGATCGAGCCCGGTCCGTGCAGCGCGGTGTCGAGCCGGGGATCAACACCCTTACGGGCGACCACGATGTTGTCCGAGACCGGGCGGCCGTCGGCCGCGGCGAGCCGGGTCCGCCGCATCAGACAACGCCCGACGCCCTCAGCGCGCAAAACACGGCGAACCAGAGCGGGCAGTCCCGCCGCCGGCACCGCAGAGACCTCGACTACCTCGGGGCGCACCCTGCTTCCGGCGGCGGCCTGGAGCAGTGCGGTGGTCAACCCCTCGGAGGCCAATAGCATCCGGGTCACCGGTGAGGAGAACACGGCCACCCGGGCATCCAGACCACAGGGCTCGTCGAGGCTGGAGTAGGGAGGCGATTCGGGGAACCCTACGAACCCTTGCGGTTCCGGGGCGAGAGGCACAACCACTCCTGGTAGGGCAGGTACCGGACATCCGCGTCGGCGGACGGCTCGTCGCGCACCACTCTCAGAACGTAACGCCAGCATCACTTTAGGTAACAAGCCTCTCTCTCTGCAAATCGTCGCCTGAGTGTCCTTGTTGGCGGTGCTGCTGGTTGCAGCGCCCGCAGCCAGGTGCTCCGGCCAAGCTCGGCCGGACTGGACGGCCCGTCTCACCCCTGGTCTGGACGGGGCAGCGAGGCGCTCCTCTTCCTCACGGCTACTGCGCAAGAAGGAGGTGTCGTTTTCCGGGAAGGGCTCGCCGACGGGGGCTGACCCGGGCAAAGGGGCGGTCGCAGGTTTGGGGGGTTCACACCTGCGGTCCCCCGCTGAAGGCAACCGCCCAGGCAACGGTTCAGCCGCCCTCCGGTGCAACCCTCCCCGCGACAGGTACGGGATCGGAAGTCGCGGCGCGGGCCAGGCAGCCCCCACCGCCACGGCGTCCACCGCTCCGCGGCCGCGAACGGACCGGAGCGGGCGGCGAGCATGCCGAACACTTGGGCGTGAGCGTCATCCACGGCCTGGTGCTCGGTGTCGTCGATGATGCCGAGCCGTCGCACGTGCGCGTACTCGTCTTCGTCCTTCCAGGTCCAGCGGCTCAGGTCGGACGTGACGACCAGGTCCACGGTCGGACTGAGATCTCTCGCCTTCGTGTCAGTACACGACCTGCGCATCTATCGCCCGGTGACAGTAGGGACACCCGAGATCTCTCACCTCAAGACAGTGACCCCACACGCCGAAACAGCCGCCGCCCAGCCCCCACGCACAGACGCGCGCTGTCTCTCACTCCGCTGTCACGAAGCCAAGAGATCGCAATCAGACGAAGGCCGCCCCCACGTCCGGCGAACCCCCAGGTGAGCGACCCAGTACGACGGACGATTCGAGCGCAGCAACATGACCTGTGGCACCCCTACGACTCGGGCTGCCCCCTCCGGCCTTACCCGAGAGGTAATCGATCTTCCGTACGCCTCCGGGCAGATTGGTCTCACCGGGACGGGCAAGGGCTCGAACCACACCCGGGAGACCGAGGGAGAAGTCGTCATGATGGCGATCCGGCAGCAGCAGCGGCGTACGAAGAAGCAGACGGTGGGGTGGACCGGGCGGTTCGCCGCGGTGGCCGTCGCCGCCGGCCTGTCGATCGGCACGGTCACGGCCGGCCCGTCCTGGTCGGCCGCCGCGGAGCAGGCGGGCCGGACTCCGGCTGCCGCCGGGCGGGGGAGCGAGTGCGCCGAGGTCCGGGACAAGGTTGAGCGGCTGGAGGGCCTGATCACCCCGAATGCCTGCGCCTTCATGAAGCGGCAGATCGCCTTCGGTGAGATGCGACCGGCACGGCCCCCACGCCCGGGGATCCGAGCCACCCGAGAGTCGCCGCGTACCTGGACATCTTCGACGCGGACGCCACGCTGTGGGAGGCGGGCGGCGAGGCCCAGCGCGGGCACGGCGTGATCGGCGCCTCGATCACCAACTCCCTCCGCCTCGCCCCGACCTGCGCTACGTGGGCACCAACGTGGTGGCCGACGGCGCGGTGATGATGTTCGGCCAGCACAACGAGGTCACGGTCAAGGGGCAGAAGGTGACCTACCCCCAGATCGCCCGCAACGTCCTGTCCGACGACGGGAAGACCATCCAGGCCCGCCGCTACTACGACCGCTACGAGATCTTCAAGCCGGTGGCCCCCGAACTGCGCCCCCTCTTCGAAGGCATCGCAGACGCGGGCCCCGCCACCGGCCGGACCCCCGAACGGTTCCAGGCCGACGAGATCACGGCCCGGCTGGCGGCCTGGAACGGCGAGGACGTCGCCGCGCTGACCGGCCGGATGGGGAACGCACGGCTGACCGGCCCCGGGTCGGCCGCGCCGCTAGTCACCACGGAGGGCAAGACTGCATACCTCAAGAGGTTCTTCGAGCACGCCGACGTGAAGTTCAAGTCGGGCCAGGTCGCCTTCGGCGGGACCACCACCTACGTGGAGTGGCACGGCACGCTGACCAGCAGGAAGGGCACCGTCATCCCGTTCGGGATTGTCGAGCGGTTCGGCTCCCGGGGCGAGTGGGAGCTCTCCTTCGACACGCTGCCACTGATAGCCGAGGAGGCCGGGATCGGGATCGGCACCCTCTACCAGCGGCTGGCCCAGCCCTGAATCACCCGCGCCGGGCGCCGGTCGTGAGCAGGTGCAGCGCCTTGTCGAGCCGGGCCTGCCCAGTGCCCGATGTCAGCGCCTGGAGCAGGGGCAGCACCACCAGGCGCGCGAGCGCCGCACACGTCAGGGCCGGCCCCGCACGGGGCCGGCCCTGACGTCATTCTGGCGCGCAGGAGCCCGGCGATGACCGCTGCGGCCTTTCCGGGGGGTGCGGAAGGGCGGCGAGGCCTTCCGGAAGGGTCTTGGGCCCTCGCGCAGTACATCGCGCGGGAGGGCCGGCTGCCGGGGCGCGGCGTCGTGCAGGTCCTGGCCGATGGGACCGAGCGAGGCACGTGGCTTGTCACAAATGCCTATTCGGCAGCCTTTCTGTCACCAGGAGCTAAGATCGCAAGCCGCTGGCTCTCTGTGGCGGTTCCATGAGGCCATGGGCGGCGAAACGCGGTGGGCCGGAGAGGGTAGTGGAAGCCGCTGACGCGGGGGCCGTCTGGTTGCATCAGTGCAGCTGGGAGGGCCTGTTCGTTCCGCCGCCGATCTTGCGGCCGATCCGGTGCCTGCCCGGGGACCAGGAGGTCGTCGCAGCGCTCTGGTCCCGGCGCCAGCTACGCGACGACTGGAGGTGCGAGGTCTCCCTGCTGGCTGGAAGAACGGGCCTGGGGACTGTTCCGCCCCGGTGGTCCGCTGCGCCCGGGCCTGCCGAAGCCCGAGTACGACCCGGCCGTCACCACGCTGACCGAGCGCCGGTACCCGAGGGCCGTTGGGGGTGCGTGAGGGTGACTTCGAGTGCGTCGAGTTCGGCGAGCCAGCGGGTGGGGAGTTCGTCAAGGTCGGGCAGGCTGGGGTCGGCGACGACGGCCAGGTGCGCGGTTCCGGCGTATTCGCCCAGGCAGACCGACAGGTGGTGTCCTGCGGGCAGGAACATCATTGGCAACAAGGCGTTGATGCTGTGGCCGTGGAGTTCGAGGGGACGTGCGGGGCCGGGGACATGGGTGGCCACCATGGTGGTGCGCCGCGGGTGCAGGGCCCGTGCCAGGGCCCTGCCGTGCCAGCGCGTGGGCAGGGTCTCGAACAGGACGTCCGCGTAGGGGTCACGGCGGCCGGTCCGGATGCTCGCGGTGGCTCGGTGTGTGGCGGCCAGGCGCTCGGCGGCGGTCGGCAGGTGAGAGGGCAGGACGACTGGGACACCGCGATGGAAGTTGCCCAACGCTGCGCTCGTGTTACCCCGCCGGGTGTTGAGGGGGACCATCGCCCGCACGGGGCCTGTGGCAGGGTTGGGCAGCCAGGGCCGCAGGGCGCCGGCGAGGGCAGCCAGATGGACGTCGTTGAGGCTGGTGCCGCCCGCCCGCGCAATGGCCTTCATACGAGGCAGGGGGGTGTGAACCCACAGGCGTCGGGGTGGGCCGGTCGGGGCTTGGACGCGGGCGGGTCCGAGGCTAAGTGCTTGCGCGGGCAGGGCGAGGCCAGCGACCGCGCGTAGCAGGGCGCGCACGCGCGCGGTTGTCCAGGAGCGTGAGGGCCCTGGGGGTGTGCGGCGGTGCGGGAGGCCGGTTTCCCGCACCGCGGCGAGCGTGATCCCGATCAGGGACATGCCGTCCAGGAGGCCGTGGTGGGCGCGAAGGAGCAGGGCAAACTCGTTGTCGCGGTGGCCGTGGAGCAGGGTCATGCCCCAGGTGACGTCCGTAAGAGGCTGGGCGCACACGCGCTCGATCGCAGCGTGCAGCGCCACGTCACCACCGTGCGCGGGCAGCGCGACCTCCTGGAGGTGATCGGCGGGCTCGGCCGGGCCTCCCGTGCTCGCGCCCCGTGGCCGGGCCCGGTCGCGCAGCGGCTGGTGGGCCGCCCGAATCAAATCGATCAACGCGTGCAGTTCGACGGTCGAAGGGACGGGGCCGGCGACCACGGCCACCCCGCCGATCTCCATGTTCGTGTGCGGGTGCGCCGCCGCGTAGTCGAACCAGCGTTCGCCCGCCGCAGTCGCGTCGTCATGGTCGTGCACGGTGTTCTCCGCTGAATGTCGTTCGTGTGGCGAGGAGGTGGGGCATGGGCTTGTGTTCAGGAGGCGCGTCATGTCCTGGTATGCGGCATCGGCGGGCACCGATGCGGCCGGGTCCCACTTGCTCACACCCAGCGTCCGCGGCCTGCCGGGGCGTCGCGCCGTACGGGCGCGTCCCTGGTTACCGGGCGCTTACCGAGGTCGTCAGCGAGGTTTCGGATGACGCGGGCCGGCCCTCGGGGATCGAGGTGGCGATCTCGCGCACCAGCGTCCAGGCGTTGCGTACGGACGTCTGCGACGCCAGACGTGAGCCCAGGGCCGCGCGCAGGATGTACCGGCCGTCGACGGTGGTGGGTGTCACGAGGATCTGGTGGGTGGCGTCGAGCTCGGCACGCAGGCGCTCGGTGCGAGCGTTGTCACCGGTGAGGCGGAAACACACCAGTCCGAGTGAGTGTGAGACCAGTTCGAAGCCGGGGCTGTCCCGGACCAGGTCGGCGAGCAGCGCGGCGTGGGAGAGCTGTTCGCGGATGTGTGCGCGCAGGCCCTCGACGCCGTGGGTGCGCAGGACGAACCACAGTTTCAGGGCACGGAAGGGGTGCATGAGCGGCACCTGCCAGTCGCGGAAGTCGGTGACGTCGCCCGAGTCGCTGGCCTGGTTGCGCAGGAAAGGCGGGCGGATGTCCATGGCGGCGGTGAGGCTGTGCCGGTCGGCCACCCACATGGCGTCGCAGGGCGGCCCGGTGAGCAGCCACTTGTGGCAGTTTACGGCGTAGGAGTCGGCGTTCTCGACGCCCTCATTGATCCAGCGGTTCTCCGGGCAGACGGCGGCCGAGCCGGCGTATGCGGCGTCCACGTGCAGCCAGGCCCCGAACTCGCGGCACACTGTGGCGACGGCGGCAACCGGGTCGATGGCGCAGGTGCCCGTGGTACCGACCGAGGCGATCACGATGGCGGGAACGACGCCTGCGGCGCGATCGGCTGCCAGTTGCTCGCGCAGGGCACTGGGGTCCATCTCGCAGGTACCCACCTTGGTGGCGATCAGGGTCGGTTCCCCCAGGCCGGCGATGCGCGAGGCCTTGGGGACGCAGGAGTTCGCCTGGTCGCTGCAGTACAGGCGGTAGCGCCCCTCGGTGCCGTGCTCGCGCCAGCGCCCGCCGGAGGCCCGGTACAAGGCGGCGGCTACGGCCACGAGGACCGCCGAGGACGCGGAGTCCTGCAGGACCCCGCCGCCGTCCCCGCCGCTGAGGAACCGCTCCGGCAGGCCCAGCGCGACCGCGAGGTGGTCCAGGACCGCTTCCTCGAGCTCGGTGGCGGCCGGGCCCGTCGACCACATCATGTGCTGGACCGCCAGGCCGGAGGCCAACAGCTCGCCGACCACCGAAGCGGGGCTTGTCTGGGTCGGGTAGTAACCAAGAAATGAAGGGTGCTGCCAGTGGACGAGCCCGGGGATCACCACACGCCGTACATCGGCCAGGACATCCCGGATCGGCTCGCCGTGCACCGGTACGCAGTCCGGCAGCATCGCGCGTACGTCCCCTGGGTGAAGGTCCGGCGTCACCGGCAGGCGTTCGTCGCGCAGGTCCTCCCAGTAGTCCTCGAGGATCGCGGCGACCTCGCCGATTGCGCTGCGGAACGAATCATCACCAAGAGTCACTGACATGCCGGGTAACGTATCGCATAAAAACTAGTGAAATGGCCCAGATGACAAGCGAATCCGTGCTGTGGCTCGCCCCGCCTCAGTACCTGCCCCACGGCCTGGGGAGCCTGCGCGAGGCCGCGAACCGATCCGACCGTCACCACACACCCTCCGGCCACCGCCGGCTCCCCGAACGCGACCGACGGGAGGCCGCGTTCGACGAATACTTCGCGGTCGCGCGCTGCGCCTGCGCCGCTGCGCCCCTATTGATCAACGCCCTCGACGACACCCTCACCACCGTACGGGCCTTCTCCCGGCACCCAGACGGATCTTTAACGGAGCCCGACCTCGATCTCGCCGCGCATGCGGCCGGGCTGACCCCGCGAACGGACCCTTCCGGGCCCGGGAGGCAGGCCACGGTGCGCCAACGATGGATCCAGGGACACCAGCTTTTCTTCGCCCTCACCCAGGCAACCGTCGTCGCCTTGCGGCATGCCCTTCGCGCTCCCTCGCCAGCAGGTTCCGCCCTCGGCCTGGAAAGCGCCGCTCACTTCCTGCGCGCCAGCGCGTCCGCCCTGCGCATCACCGCGTCCTTCGGCGCCCAGGACTACCACGACACCGTCCGGCCCTCGATGGCCCCGCCACAGGCTCCCCGAGGATTCTCCGGCCTATGGTCGGCCGATCACCGTGTCCTGGTGCAGAGCCTGCGCGAGTGGGGCCTGGCCGCACCAACGAAGCCCTCCACCTTGCGGCCCGCCCACCGTCGGCTGGTCGAGGTCCTGACGGACGTTCACCACGCCCACGTGGGCGTCTGCTCGCGCTTCGTCGGCTCCGGACCCTCCCTGCTCCGCGACGCGGAACCGGGGGTGCACGTCCTGGACCGCCTGTGCCAGCGGCGCCGCTCGGCTCTGGACGCCGCGCCCGCTGCAAGGCCGGCCCAACTGCCCAACGCCCGGGACGAAAATCTCACCCTTCACCACTGTACCCATCCTTGACGCGCCAGGAGCGGGCAGGGAAAGACGGTTCGGTTCGGCTCCTGGGCAGCCTTCCGGCCAGGAGCAACATCACTACTGTGCGGGTCGGTCGTTAGGGAGGGCATGCCAGTACGCAGCGGGAACGGGATAGGAAGGGAGGCGTGGTGGGCGTCCCGGGCGTGGGTGGTGGTGACGTGTGCGGCGGTTGCGCTGGTCGCGGCGATCCTGAGCCTCCCAGCGGTGTCCGGTGCGTTCGGTGCTGGAGGAACCATCGCCACAGGCACCGAGTCAGCCAGGGCTCAGACTCAGGTTGAGCTGCTGGGTGTCGGCACCCCGGATCTGGTGCTCGCTCTCACGATGCGCGACGGGGGCACGCGGTCGGCGGCTGCAGCCGGGGTTGTTGCCCACGCGCTGGCGGACGAGCCGGCTGTGCGTACGGTGCACTCGGCTGCCACGGGAGATCCATGGCTGATTTCACGTGACGGACGCACCGGATTGGTGACGGTCTCGCTGTCGGGCAGCGACGCGGACCGCAAGGAAGCCGCATTGCGCCTGGTGCCCAAGGCACGAGCGGCGGCGCCGGGGATGCGGGTGGACGCGAGCGGAGCCTCATGGGCGACGGCCGAGATCGACCAGCAGGCCGGGGCCGATCTGCTGAAGGCGGAACTCTGGGCTGCGCCGCTCATCATGCTCCTCCTCTTGCTGACCTACGGTTCATGGGCTGCGGCCGCGCTGCCCCTCGTAGTCGCAGTGCTGGCCGTCGTCTGCTGCGCGCCGTTGCTGGGTCTGCTGGCCCACGTGACTGATGTTTCCTCATTCGCGGTCAACGCAGCCGCGGCTATCGGCTTCGGTCTGTCGATCGACTTCACCTTGTTCGTTCTCGCCCGCTACCGCGAAGAGCACGCGAAAGGGATGCCGCGCACCCGAGCACTGGAAGTGGCACTTGATACCTCCGGGCGCTGCGTGCTCTGTTCAGCTGTAGTGATCTCTTCATGCCTGGTGGCAGTGGCCGCCATCCCCGTTCCGCTGCTGCGCGCGCTGGCTCTTGCAGGTGTGACGGTGACGCTGCTGGCGGCGTTGGCCGCGTTGACGGTCCTGCCGGCCGCGTTGACGCTGCTAGGTGATCGCGTCGATGGCGCCGACCCGCTGCGCCGGCTGCGCCGGGCTCCCATTGAGGGGGCCAGCCGGTTCTGGCGGGACCTCGCCCGCCGTGTCACCGCCCGGCCTGTTGCGGCGGGCGCGGGGGCGCTGGCGGTGCTGATCATGATGGCTTGGCCGGCAATGGGTCTGCGATTGGGCGCGATCGACGAGCGGACGCTGCCCTCAACGGCCTCGGCCGCCGCTGCGGCCGCGGACGTGCGCGCGCGCTTCGAGGTGCCCCCTGAGCAAGTCCAGGTGGTGGTGCTGGAACGGCCGGACGCGAGCCTCGGGAATTACACGGCCACCGTGGCCCGGCTGCCGCATGTGGGTGCGGTGCGCGTTGTGTCCACCTCTGCGGCGGGCGGACCTGGGCAGCCGGTGCATAAACAGCGCCCGGCGGTGGTGCTGGTGGCAGCAACGGTGGGACCCGACACGCCCCAGGGCGCGCGCTTGGTCGATGAGTTGCGGAAGACTCCCGCGCCGGGCCCGGTCCTGGTAGGCGGTCGGGCTGCGCAGATCACCGACACCACAGACGCGGTGCGCGGCGCGCTGCCGTGGGTGGTGGTGGCGATGTGCGTGTTCCTGCTGGCCGCGCTCACCGTGTTCACCCGCAGTGCAATGGCCCCCCTGAAGGCGCTCGTGGTGGCCGTCGTCAGCTTGGCTGCCGTTCTCGGATTGATGGTGTGGACCTTTCAGTACGGACACGGGTTGGATGTGCTGGGCGGGTTCACGGTCGCCGGTTCCCTCGACGCGAGTCTGCTGCTGTTCACGCTGGCCGTGGCGTTCGGCCTGTCCATCGACTACGAGGTCTTCCTCCTCGGCAGGATCAGGGAGGAGTTCGACCGCGGCCTGGACAACCAGGCGGCCATCGTCAAGGGCATCTCCCGCACCGGCCGGCTGATGACCTCGGCCGCAGCGGCCCTTGCCGTCTCCACCGCTGCCATCACGACCTCCCACGTCACCATCCTCAAGCTCATGGGCGCGGGCATCGCCTCCGCGGTGATCCTCGACGCGATCCTCGTCCGCGGAATCCTCGTCCCCGCCGTCATGGCACTTCTCGGTCCCGCCAACTGGTGGAAGCCAGCACGCATCGGCCGACAACGTCGTCGCGGCCCGCGCACCGCGACAACCGAACCCGCGGCGAGCTGACCGCCCGGCTACCCGGCCGCGGCCTCGCCGGTGACAATAAGCCTGCCTACGCGACAACCATCGTGCCTCGGCGCAGGGGGCTCACAGGGCGCCCGCCGCGGCGCCGGCGGTCAGATGCTCACGTCGATGTAATCGATGTCCGTGAACTCCACCAGCAGCCCCTGCGCGCGGCTGCCTTGGTCCTTGAAGTAGACCTCCTGCAGGCCCTCGGCGGCGATCCGCCGCAACTCGGTCTCGGGGGCGCCTGCGTCCTGGGCGGTGAGCAGCCGGTGCGCGTACTGGGGTGGCAGGTGCTGGGTGATCCGCCGCATCCGCCCGTCGTCCGTCGTACCGGGGGCTGCGGTGTACCCGAAGCGTGCCCGGGTCTCGATGACCAGCCCGGTCTGCTTCGCGGCCCTCTCCCGGGCCCGCTTGCGCACCAGAGGCTGCCACCGGCGCCGCACCTCGGCCTCCATCTTTTGCGCGAGCGCGGGTTTCGGCTTCCTGATCTGGTCTTTCACGTACCGCTCCACGGTGCGCTGCGACACCCCCAACAACCCCGCCACCGCCCGGGTGGAACCCTTGTGCTGCCTCACCAGGTACCGCATCCGCGCGCCCGCGCTGCGCGGGATGGGCCGTGTGTCGGCCTCCCGCGCGGCCCGCTCCAGGCTGTCCCCGATGATGCCCATGGTGTTCCTCCGTTGGCCTGTCTGGGGACAGTTTCGCGGCCGGTTGGGCAGGTCAGCACCACGGCCCCGGCCATAAGCGGCAGGACCAACCCGGCGCCCGCGTGCCCGGACCAGTTCGCCCACCAGCCGCACGCCGCCAGGAGCGTTCCCGCGAGCGTGCCGGTCCCGAGGCGGCGCTGTCTGCCGGTCATCACCACCCCGCCCGCACCCCGCTGCAGCGATGCGGCCACCCCCTGTCCAGCTGGTGCGGTCACCGACTGACCAGGGCGCTTCTGCCCGAGACCGTACGCGCCGTCACCGCCGGTGTACCGCCCCCTTGGTGGGCGCAGCCTGCTGTCGGTGAGCGGGACCGCGGCTTCGGCCGGGGCCGACCGACCGGGGGGCGGCGCCGCGGGGGTGGTGGTGGAGCGGGAGCGGGCGGCGGCCGCCGAGACCCGGGGCGCGGTGGAGAGGGGTGTATCGAAGGGTGTGGTCAGGGCCTGGTGGGTGGCATCGATCTTCTTCTCCAGCGGGGACAGGCCGCCCGGCTCATCGGCGAACTCGGCGTAATGCCCAGCCGAGTCGAACAGGTACGCCTGCGACTCGGGCGCCCACGCCAGCAGCGGCTGGCCGGCTTCCTCAGCGCCTGAGCGGTCAGCTTCCCCGTCGGCTCCAGCCACGGCATCGCACCTTCCACCGCAGTCTTGGCGTCCTTGTCCTGCAACCCCATGTCAGTCTCCCGCCACCGGTACCCGCCCCAGGCAGAAACCGCAGGTCCCATCCCTACGGGGGGCGTGGTAGAGCCTTCAGTCGCCGAGTCCTGCCGGCTCGCCCCTGCCCGAGTCCGCTGCGGGTTCAGGAGCTCAGGAATCGGGTCGATCGCCCAACACAGCGCGAGCAACATCTACGGCATACGGGCTGATCACACCCTCGTCATCCCCGGCAGCCGCATCCTCAAGCCACTCCGCAAGCGGGCCTCGCAGTTCGATGTCCGCTCGACGGTTCCCTCCACGGAGAGACTCAACGGCTTGGTAAATCAGCTCGGCCCGAGCCGCATCGGACCCTACGGAATGCGTCATGTCCTGAGCATCCCAGACTGTTCGGGCTGCAGGGGGGTTAAAGAACACCCCAGGCCGTGCCGTTCAGCGGGTACTCGCGGGAATCCCCACGAGCAAGAGCACCACGGGGTCGGTGCCCGGCGTGGGCTGCTGCGGGGCCGGCTGGTGCTGGGGCTGCTGGTCGATGGTGGCGGACATGAGGGGTTCCCTCCCGTTGGTGGTCTGCGGACGATTCGCAGATTGCGGCGCGGAGCACCTAGCCCCGCAACCCTTGGTGTCGTGGCCGGGCGGCCAGACAGCAGGAGGGGCGGCACGAGGTTCTGCCTGACACCAAGCTGCGGGCCGGACGGGATCCATTCGATAGCGCTGACGTGCAGGAACTCCCCCGATCCCCCGTCTGGGGTACCCACTGGCCCCTGACAAGTGATCTTGACCGATTGCCAGGCGGCTTTGACCGCCCGGTTCAGGCTGCTTCGTCCGTTCCTAGTCGCCGTCGCTGGTGGTCCGGTTCAGACTCCGGCGCCGGTTCTTCTCGGAGCGACGCAGTAGCTCGCTCGCGGCGAGCGTCACAGTCGCTACGCCCCGGACCCAGCGGGGCCCGCCGCGCTCCGCCCACACCACACACGCACACCCACCGGCGGCGAGCACTAAGACGCCGAGCAGCACCAGACCGACCATGTTCCCCACCTTTGCGTTCATTCGTACGGTCCTGCTGATCATCCCAGGCCGGGAAGGGCCCCAACGGGATGTCCGACCGAAACGACACCTGGCTCACAGACGACCACCGGTGAAGGCCAAGTGGCAGGGAACTGGTAGTCGTCAAAATCTCCTGGCAAACGGCCAAGATCACTTGTCAGGGCACCCACGGGGTACTCACCGGGTGGTCACCTCACAGGCTCACAACCTCACAGGGCAATACACCAGTCCTGCAACCCCACCGATGGGCTGCGAACGTGAGACGGGTCTTGAGGCGGTCACCGACCGCTGGGCACGGCTCCGCTGCCGTCCGGCAAGATGGTGTGGTTCGAGTGCGACGGATAGCGGCGCCTACGGGAGCTGTCCCGCGAGGGCCTTGGCCAGGGCGGTGGTGCGCTGCCCGTCCCGGGCGGGCGAACCGGCTTCGGGGGCCCCGATGCCGACGAGCAGGTACGCGTCCCCGTCGCCGTCGAGCTCGAGGTGGACTGAGGAGGCGCTGCCGTTCATGGTGGTGACCGGCGCTCCGCCGGGCTTCGTGCTGGTGGCTTGGTGCATGTAGTTCCCCAGCGGGCCCACCTCCACGGCCGCGTACCGCTGCACGACGGGCGTGACGGGCGAGAGGGCCAGCGGCTTCCCGGTCGCCACGGTGTGGACCTCCACGTCCTCCTCGCCGATGTGGAACACGCAGGTCACCAGCGCGCCGGGGTTCTGCCCGAACGGCGAGTCGGGCTTGGTCCGCTTGCCGCCCTCCCCGGTCGCGACGGCGGGCCCGTCGGCCGCCTTCGCCGGTCCCGGGCCGGCCTCCCCGTTCAAGCCGGCGGCCTTCGCGGCCTTGGCGATGTCGTAGGGCAGCGGGCAGGTGTCCTGGCCCCCGTCCGGTATCCCGTCCGCGGTCTTCGTCAGCCCGCTCAGGCTCAGCGGCTTCGACCCGGAGTCGCCGCCGCAGGCGGTGAGCAGGGCGGCCCCCGCCGCGGCCGCCACTGCGATCGCCAGTCCGTATCGCACATCCGCACTCTTCACGTGTGAACTCCCCTGTTGGCGGCGGCGCGTGTCCCCGCCGGCATCGGACGATCCTATCCGTGCGCGGGCACACCGGCAGGGCCCCGCCATGGCCTCCTACCAGCCGGTAGGGCACCATGGGCCGCCCGCAGCCACAGCATCCCCACCACCTGGCTCGACACCCAGCCCACCCCGTAGGTCGGTTGGCACTTGTGCAGCTCCGCTGCTCGCATTCGCAGGCCGACGGCACATGGACCCGAGGCTGATCGCGGACCGGGGCCAGCGCCCGGGAAACCGATACACGGTGGCGTGACAACACCGATCATGGAGTATGAGCTCTGATGAGGGACTGTGGGTCGGCGGCCGTCAAGTCAGCCGCCTGTCCGATGGTTGGGAAGCCGAGCTGGTAGCTGCGTTCACCGACGACATGCTGTGCGCCTACCGCAGCGGGCATCCAGAATTTCTTAGCACCGCCGGGTACGGCGATGAGGACGTGATCGAGTACTCCCTGCGTGCGCCAGGAAGGATCATCGCGGAGCGTCTCAGCCTGCTGGGCTACACCCAGGAGGCAGCGCTGGAATTCCTCGCCCACGCAGTCGATGAGCAGCGAAGCATGTGGCGGCTGCTTGCCTCCAGGCCCGCCACAGGCGCGGCTTCCTGCTGACCCAGTGGATCCGCCAGGCGGAGCAGGATGCTCCGAAGCCGGTCAGCGGCTTTGCAGGATTCCTCCGCCAGGACCTCGACGCCGTCACCGCCGGCCTCACCCTCCACTGGAGCTCAGGCGTCGTCGAAGGCCACGTCAACCGCGTGAAAACACTCAAGCGAGCGATGTACGGTCGGGCCTCCTTCACGCTCCTCCGGACCCGGATCCTGACCCCAGCGGTTCGAGAATCCTGCGGGCTTCCTCGCTCACGGCGTTATCCGCATCAGATGTCAACGCTGAGCACAGTGCCGCAAGCCGTTCCGTCCTCCTTGGACTGACCGCAGACATTGAGGATTGCGGCATCAAGGTGATCGCCAGTGTCGTCATCCGCGCTGGCGAGCGCGGCCAGCACCATGCGTAGACCAAGCACGTCCCAGCGTCCGAGCATAGCCTCCGCCGTCTCTTGAGTGACGAAAGTGTCGCGACCATCCAGCAACAGCCGGTGCAGGACCTCAGCCACTTCGGGAACCTCCGGGACGGCTGCCAGACGCCGGCCTGAGGCCGCTCTAACAGACCATGATGCCGAAGTAGCCCCCTGAAGGAATGGGGTCAGCTCGTCATCAAACTCGGAACGGGTCATGGTTCTCACTGGGTCCGGACAGGGTGTGCCTGGCGGCAGTTGCCGAAGGACTTCCCGCCCTGGCCCACCGTCTACTGGTACTTCACCTGGTGGCACGACGATGGCACCGTCGAGCGCATCCACGATGCCCTGCGCGGCAAGGTTCGCAAGGCCGATGGCCGGAATGCCGAACCGACTGCCGGGCTGATCGACTCCCACTCCGTCCGCACCGCAGATACCGTCCCGGCCGCAACCAGGGGCTTCGACGCGGGCAAGAAGGTGAAGGGCCGCAAGCGGTTCATCGTCACTGACACCCTTGGCCTGCTCCTGGCCGTGCACGTCGTCGCGGCCAGTGTCCAGGACCGCGATGGTGCCCGTCGCCCGCTGCTGTGGACCCGGCTCGACCACCCGAGTGTTCAGAAGATCTGGGCGGACCAGGGCTTCGCCGGCCGCTTGGTCGACTGGACCGCCCAGATCCTTGGCCGCGAGCTCGACATCGTGCGCAAGACCCAGGTCAGCGCGGCTTCCAGGTCCAGCCCAAGCGTTGGGCTGTTGAACGTACCTTCTCGTGGCTCACCGCCCACCGACGCCTTGCACGGGACTACGAGACCAGCCCGGCCCACGCGGAGACGATGATCCGCTGGGCGATGATCGGCGTTATGGTGCGTCGGCTGGCCCGGGGCCGAGTCGCCGTCCGGAGCGGCCCCCGGCTCCTCGCTGGCTCGGCTCAGGTGTCGTAGCAACCGTTCCATGGTGCGTTGAAGCGCAGGCCGTCGGGATAGAACTCGGCCCATATACCGTCGTCCTCCTCGTCCTCCTCGTCCTCCTCGTCCACGTCTTCCTCCACGACCAGGCCGAACAGGGCTCCCTCGAACCGCACCTCGAAGGGCGCGATCGCGATGTCCTGGTACTGCCGCTCCGGCAGGGCGTTCAGCCACTCGGCAAGCAGCAGCCGGGCGGCGTCGATCGACTTCCTTTCGCCGTCCGCCGTGGTGCCGGTGAACTGGATACGTGAGTCCAGGTGCTGGCCGGCCCCGTCGAACCGATGGAGCACGGCGCACCAACGCCTCTGGGACTGCCAGTCGTCGCCGCACCAGCCCTCAGGGAAGGCCGCAGTGACCGAGGCGAAGAACTGGCCGCCCTGCCACCGCCCGATGGTGCTCGTGCGGTAGTCAGGTTCGTGTCTGATCGGGATGGTCTCGGGAACGCTCACGGGCGGAACCATAGGCGCTACCTGGGACAACAGGGGGCGACGACCCCCGTCACCTATCCGCGTTTGAATGAGATCTCAAACGCGGTCTCAGCTTGTTCTTTATGGTCTGGCCTGGTCACGTCCGGCGATGGTCTCGGGTCGCCTGACCGTCTTGCCCACGTCGTATCGGGTGGCGGTGTGACGGTTTTTCGAGCCGAGCGGCCTGCCGGGACCGGGCCGGCTGGGTTTCGGTGCACGGGCCGGACAGGGTAGGTGCGGGCGGAGGTTCCTGAACCCCCGGCGGACCCGGGCGGGGGTGAGCCGACCGGGCTCGGCGGGCTTCTCCCAGGGACGGCGGAGGTCAGCGGCCAGCGGCCGGGCGAGGCGGAGCTGGGGGTGGGCCGCGATGACCAGCCAGGACCACCGGTCCGCCGCTTCGGGGGTGCGGAGCTTCGGGCGGGTCCAACCCAGCGTCTGCTTGATCATCCGGAACGTGTGTGCAGGCCCGACTGGCGGCGGATCAGGCTGAGGCCGCACTCCTGGACGCTGCTGTCGAGCTCATGCTGGGCAGGGTGCTGGACCCCTGGGGAGCTCTGGAGACCTCGGAGATCGCAAACGCGTCTGGCATTCGTTCGCGGACCCTGAGCAAGCCGCAGGCTCTTCGCCTCGGTACCCCGAACTGCTGGAGGCGGCGAGGGAACGGGAGGAAGGGTGAGGTCGCCAGCACGGTAACCGGCCCACGCGGAGTCGATCTGAAGCCGCGCCCGGCCAGACCGCCGGTCACCGTTGGTCGGTAGCCGTCGGCCGTCTCTGGCGCAGACCGTCGCGCGGCCGGCCGTCGTGGCGGCGATGCCTGTCAGGGGTGCCAGTGGGGGTCGTGCAGTCGCGCCAGGTTCTGGCGGGCGAACATCTCCGCCTTGGTCTGGTCGACGATCCTGGCGGCCGCCAGGTCGTCCAGGATCTCCCAGTACGCCTCGATGGCCTCGTGCCGGAAACCGCCGGCGGCCAGGGCGAAGGCGAGGTTATTGCGTGCCACGATGGTGGCCTGGTCCGTTGCGCCGAAGGTCTCGACTGCCTGCGTGGCGAGCTGTTGGAGCAGCGTCAGCGCGCTGAGGAGGTCGCCGCCGCGGCGGTGCTGCTCGGCGACCGTGAGCCGGTAGCTGAGCGTCTTGCGGTCGGTCAGCGGCTCCCGGCCCAGGTCGGCCGCGCGCCACACCGCGAGGGCCTGCAGAGCCACCTGTTCCGGCGTGCCCGCATCGCCCGTGCCCGGCTTCCGCTGGGCACCGGCGGCGCTGAGCGTCCAGGAGGCCAGCCGCGTCCTCAGCTCCCGGACAGGCGTCTGCGGCGCGAGCAGCCAGCAGGTGGCGTCGTCGATGCCCAGCCCGATCACGCTTGCGGCGTCGCCGGCCTCCCATGCGCGGGTCAGGTTCGGGAAGTTGAGGAACTCCCAGCTGTGCGCCTTGCCCTCGACGTCCCCCACCGTCAAGACGTAGAGCCAGGTCAGTGACGGCCAGCTCACGGAGATCAGGCTGCGTAGCGGCCGTCCCACCGACAGGCCCGCCAGGGCGACGTCCAGCCGCAGACCCTCGATCAGGCGCGGGTGTCGCGGATGCCCGCCGAGATAGGTCAACCCGGTGACGCGTAACCGTTCCATCGTCCCCTCCCCGTCGGCCGCCGGCCGGCACCGCCGCGCGCCGCACCACCATCCTGCCGCGCCGCCCGAGGTCCTGTCTGCCTGATTGGCGGTCAGATACTGAACATCCCGGCGCGGATGTGAGGTGGCGCGCACTCCTTGATGTTGGGGGCTCTACGGGGTGCTAAGCGTGGTGTGCACCCCGACCCGCGTACCTGCGATCTCGTCGTCGATCTTCACATAGAGTGCGGTCAAGAGTGTCTCAAGGTCTGTCGTCACACACGGATCATTGAGGCCCTCGCCGCCTTGGTGGAGCCGAACGAGACTTACTCCAGCTCCTCCGCCAACAGGTCCATCAGCAGCCCGTCGTGCCAGCTGCCGTCCGGGCCGCGCTCGTACTGCCGCATGATGCCCACCGGGCGGAACCCGACCTTGCGGTAGCACCGGATGGCGGCGGCATTGTCGGCGGCCGGGTCGATCACCAGTCGGCGGTATCCGTGATCATCGATCAGATGGCGTGCCAGGGCGCGGACGGCGTCAGTGCCAAGGCCGAGCCCGTGCACCGCCGGGTCGAGATAGATGTCGATGTTGGCATGCCGGTAGTCCGGCTCGTCCTCGGCGCCCCACTGGATAGCGCCGACCACCCTGCCGCCGTGCTCGACCGAGAAGGTCCGGGCCCCGCGATCTTCGAGGTCCTCGGCCACCGCGGCCGTCAGGTCGTCGCCGCCCCGCCAGCGCGCGTACACCTCAGGCGTGGTCCGGATCGCGGCCAGAGCCGGGATATCGCCCACCGTCGACGGGCGAAGCGTCACCAGGGCTCCGTGCAGGACCGTCCGCATGCCACTGATCATCCCCGACTTCGGATCCACTCGTCTAGGGGAACGTCGCCCCGCCACACGAACCGGCCCACGTCAGCGGAGCCGGGCGGCTCGGCCGGTACGTACTCCGATCGTCCGGCCAGCCCGAAGTGGCCGTGCTCCGACATGAGCAGCGCCCCGTCCACAACCTCCTGTGGACGCCACCCCGTCACGTCGAGCAGCATGCCGTCCAAGGGGCCGCCCACCAGTTCCACGTAGTCGTGACCCGGCCTCGGACCAGGCTCCGGATCATCCGGCTCCGACCCGTACACACGCCGATCCCACCACGCAGCGTCCATGCACGCACCCTCCCACCACGGGGCCGACAGCCGGGCGGAGATGCCCGACCGGCCCCGCAGGAGTGAAGGGCGGCTACCCGCCCCAGCCGGCGCCCGCACCCGCGTGCAGAGGCCGCGTGTTCACCACTCACCCGTCAGCCGGCTGCGACGTCCGGGCCCTGCCCGAACACCGGGACATCCTCAACACCCACGTCCAGGCGCAGCCGCTTGAAGCGCAGCGGGTGCCGCCACACGCCGCCCCGGTCGATCGAGCGGTCGGCGCTGATCTCGGCCACCAGGTCGGGGCGGACCAGGCGCACGTCCAGGACGTCACGGCTCCCCCAGGTCGCGGCGAACGTGACGCCCTCCCAGGGGTGTCCGGGGTCGGCGGCCGTCAGGTGCTCGGCGACCAGGTGGGCCGCCTCCGTGCGCGGCGGGACGGTGCGGCCGACCGCGCGCAGCCGGCCGTCCTGGTCGTGGCGGCCGAGGACGAGGAGCTGCGGGCGGGTGAGGGTGCCAGTCGTGGCGCCGATGATCGCCTCGGTGGTGTCCCGTCGTCTGACCTTGGTCCACGCCCCCCTGTGACCTGGCATGTAGCGGCTGGTCTGGGGCTTGCAGAGGATGCCCTCTACGCCGGACAGTCGGTCCACGAGTCGAGCCATTCGCGGGCCTTGGCCGGGTCCGTGGTCATCGGACACAGGGTCCATGGGGCCGTCAGGGCGTGGTCGGCGAACAGGGCCTCCAGGCGGGCGCGGCGCTCCACGTAGGGCAGGTGCAGCAGCTCCCGGCCGTCGATCTGCAAGACGTCGAACACCACGAAAAGGGCCGACAGCTTCCCTCTGACGCTCCGTTCGGTCACCCGGACGGACCTTGTCACGGGGTACTGACGGTCAGGCACCATATGGTGTAAATGCACCGTGCTGGCGTGAGGAGTATGTGATGGACGAACTGCCCACCCCTCTGATTTCTATTTGGCTCATTCTCTCCGATGAGGTTCTGAGTCTGCCGGATTGGCGGCAGGAGTTGGCTTCGGGCGGGACCGACTGACGGCGTTGAGTGTCACGAGGCAGGCGGCGGGCAGCCCGGTTTCGGAATGCTCGCCGCCGTCCCATGCCCCCTTGGCCTATCCCGCGGCTTGTCGCCTGCCGGTCACCGATGAGCTGCACGGCCGGCGTGTACCTGACCCTTACCGGTGGCTGGAGGATGACGAGGACGCGGCGTGCGGGCGGTGGCTGGCGGAGCAGGAGCATCTGGTTGCCGAGCATGTCCCGTCCTGGTCGAGCAGGCCGTACTTCCGCGCGCTGCTGGGTGAGCTGCAGGAGCTGGGCGGGACGCTGACGCCGGTGGCGACGCCGCCGGTCTACCGACGGACACTGCGGTTCTTCCTGCGCCGGGACGCGGACGCGGAGCTGCCGGTACTGGTGGTGGCCGACGCCACCGAGGTGGGCGGGGAGCACGAACGCGTCCTGGTCGATCCCCTCGCGATCGACCCGGCCGGGCTGACCTTCCTCACAGCATGGAGGCCTTCCTGGACCGGCCGGCTTCTCGCCTGCCAGCTCACGCACCGGGGCAGCGAAAGCCCTGAGCTGCGGGTACTGGACGTGGCCAGTGGGCAGGTGGTGGACGGCCCGCTGCGACCTGGCCGCCCGACTCCTGTGGCCTGGCTGGTCGATGAGAGCGGCTTCTACTACATCACTCACTGCGCGGGGTCCGCCTCCCGCTGTGTGCGGTTGCACCGCCTCGGCAGCGATGCCGACAGCGATCCGGTCGTCTTCGAGACCCCTCACCCCCATCTGTCGGTGGCCATCAGCCCGGACGGCCGATGGCTGACCATCAGCTCCGCACCCGGTGCTCTCAGCGGCAACGACCTGCGCCTGGCCGACCTCTCCAAGACGGCCGCCAAGCCGGAAGCACCCGAGCTACGGCTGATCCACCACGGCGCGCAGGAGCGCACCAGCGCGCTGCTGAAATACGGCCCGCGCGGGATGCTCTACGCCGTCACCGATGCCGAAGCACCGCGCGGCCGGGTCTGCTCCGTCAACCCGGCCGACCCCCACCGCACCTCTTGGACCACCCTGATCACCCCGGAACCGGATGCCCTGCTGACGTCGTGCACCGCGTTGACCGATCCCTCCAGCCAAGAACTGCGGCTGCTGGTGGGCACCACGCGCGCAGGGGCGGCCCGCCTCGCCGTGCATGACGCGGCGGGCCACAAGCTGACCGACGTACCCACGCCGGGCACCGGACCGGGGACCATCAGCAACCTCAGCGCACCCCCCGACGACACCGGACAGGTCTGGTTCACCTACACCGACTTCATCACCCCGCCGGCCGTCTACCGCTTCTGCGCCCGGCAGGGCCACTGCGTGGCGCAGGAGCCGGCCCCCGCCGCCACACCGGCGCACGCGGAACCGGTAGTCCGACAGCTCACCTATCGCTCCGAGGACGGCACCCCGGTGGGGCTGTACCTGATCGAGCCACCCGAACCCGCCACCGGCCCACGGCCCACCCTCCTGACCGCCTACGGCGGATTCGGCGCCCTGGCGGCACCCGCCTACTCCCCGACCATCATGGCGTGGGTGCGGGCCGGAGGAACCTACGCCATCGCCGGTGTCCGCGGCGGCGGCGAGCACGGCACACACTGGCACGCAGCAGGCAGCGGCATCAACAAACCCACCTGCTTCGCCGACTTCGCCGCCGCCGCCCTCCACCTCATCGACGAGGGCATCACCACCCCCGACCGCCTGGCCATCAAAGGCGCCTCCCACAGCGGCCTGGCCGTCGCCGTCGCCCTCACCCGCGACCCCGACCGCTACGCCGCCGCCGTCTGCTCCGACGCCCCCACCGACATGATCCGCTACCCCCGCTTCGGCATCGGCCCACTGTGGGCACCCGAGTTCGGCACCCCGGACGACCCCGAACACCTGAACGTACTGCTCAGCTACTCCCCTTACCACCAGGTGAAGCCCGCCACCCGCTACCCGGCCATCCTCCTCACCGGCGCCCGCGTCGACCCCCGCGTCGGCGCAGCACACATGCGCAAGTTCACCGCCGCCCTCCAACACGCCACGGCATCCAACCGCCCCGTCCTGCTGCGCACCGAGGCCGACGTCGGCCACGGCTTCCGCACCACCTCCCGCTGGGCCGATCTGGCAGCCGACACCCTTGCCTTCTGCGCCACCCACACCGGCCTGACACCACCGGTGGACCAGCCGGACAAGACCGGCCACGGCTGATCCTCTGCAGTCGCCCCCCCCAGCACGCGGCCAGGAAGCCTGACCGACGCTCCAATAGAACATCGCCCCCTTTACGGTGAGGTGATGGGTCTGTCCAGTAAGCGGTGTAACCGTGGTTGCACACAAGGCGCGGTCAGCGACTGGTGCCGCGCAGCGTCGGCGTCAGAACAGGCTCTGGTGGATGGCTTCGGGCTGTGCCTCAGCCTTCTCGGGTGCGGCGTCAGGGACGGATGGCCGGGGAGCCAAGCGAGGTATCCGGGCCCGACGGTGTGGCCGACCCCGGTGACATGGGCTCGTTCAGATCGCCGTCAGGCAGCTGGATCGTGGACGGGTCGGGCCCAGAGGGGCTGATCGTTGCCCAGGGGCGGCTGGCCGCCGATCTTGATCGCGCGAGCCAATTTGGTGTGCCGCCTCGCCATGACGATCACCGTGGGGGGGTACCAGGGGCGCGGGCAGGTGACCCATCAATGAGTAGACATAGCAACCTTTTGGCGGCGTCGACCCTCTTGATCGCAATGTGTGGTGCTACTGGGCCGACCGCACGCGAGCCCTCTCCCGGAAACCTGAACAAGCCGAGGCGGCTGTCGCGCAGTGCCTTCGCTCAACCTGCGGTTGCGGCCCGTCCCCCGCCGAAGCGGGGCACATCCTCGGCAGTGACGTCCAGGCGCAGGCGTGTGTAACGCAGTGGTTGGCGAAAGACGCCGCTCCGGTCGATGGCGGTGTCGGCCACCCCAGTGTGTGGTGGCGGCCCGGGGTTAGCCAGGGCGGTCTCTCAGCCGGAGGACCAAAGGGCCGCCACCCCTCACGGGGGACGGGACGGCCCTCGGTCCTGCTGCGCCCCGGCTACGGGGCGGGGGTGAACTCCACCTCGGTACCGCCACAGCCGGCCGCGATGTCCCACAGCCGGTCCCGCTCCAGCTCGTCCACCGCCAGACCCCACCGGAGCTTGGTCGCCGTCCACTCCGCGCCGTACCGGCACAACGCCTCCGCCGACGACGGGAGCCACTGCGCCGGGTCCTGATCCGCCTTCTGCCGGTTCGACCGGGCCGTCACCGCCACCAGGGAGGTCGCCTGGCCGAGGTCGTTCGCATACGCCTCCCGCCGCGCCGCCGTCCAAGCCGAGGCCCCGCTGTCCCAGGCCTCAGCGAGCGGGACCATGTAGTCGATGTCCAGCGCCCTAGCCAGCTTCACCGGCCGCTCGTCGTAATAGCTCCACCACACACCCCCGGTCAGCGTGCAGCCCGGCCCGACCTCCGGCGCCTGGACCGCCTCCGCGATCAGCACCTCCGCCCGGGTGTTACAGCCGTCGGACGGGTTCGCCCCCGCATTCCAGTGCCGAAACGAGGTGCGCTGGTAGCCGGTGCGGTCCTCCACCGCCACCCGAAGCGCAGACACCGCCACACCGATCGGAAGGACCTGCGGCACAGCGCGCTCCTCCGCCGCGGCCGCGGTAGTGACGGGAAGAGACAGGGCAAGAGCAGCGGCGGCCGCAAGGGCGGCCCGCATCATGATCATCACAGGGCGGTTGTAGCCGCACCCCCACCGTCAGCAACAGCCCCCAGCCCGCGGGTTCACCCTCCCGAGGCACCCGACACCGCCGAAACGCCACTGCACACCAACCCATGGCGGCGCTGCACAACGGCGGGGCGGCCGACCCTCAGCCGGCGGCCGCGACCGGACCCGCCCCGAACCCAGGAACGTCCTCCATCGTCAAGACCCTCGCAGTACATCGCCACCCCGTCATCCTTGGCCACGGGGGGGCGTGCCCTCGTGCCTGACTGCCAGGGCTACATGAACGCCACGTGCTGGACGGACGCCTGGCGTGCGGATGGTGACGGATACCGAGAGCTGTCGTTGAACGGCCGTGATCAAGCATCGGACCGCAGCTGCCTTTGGGTGCCTCTTCGTTTCCTTGGGCGGTGGCCTTGCCGTCGCAGCACCAGCCTCGGCCGGGGGCATCGGGGACCTCCTGTCCCCGGCCTTCGGGACCAGTTGCGCCAACTACAACGTGGGAGCCCGTGCAAACGGAGCCGCCACACAAGGCACCGGCACGGCCAACGGCAACCTCGCCGGTCTTCCGCTCGGCAGTGCACTCAACCACTGCGGCGGCGCCGATCTGGCTGACATCTTGATGAGCACGCCGCGCGCCAACGACGATGGCGAGCATGCCTTCAATGATTTGGTGCAGCTCATTCACGTCGACGCCCGCGAAAACAGGATTCCGGTACTGAACGAGTCAGCCGAGGTGGAACTGTCAGGCGAAGCGGAGTAGGAACTGTAAAGCTTCGCAGCCCTGACCACCCGCGTGGCCGCCACCCCTGCTACCGCCGACGGCATTGGTGATCTCCCCTCTCCCGCGTTCGGCGTCAGCTGTTCCAACCACCAGGCCGTGCGGGAGCTGCTCGGCGGCCGCGACGAGATCGGGGAACGCGCATCGGATGATCGAGCGCCGCCCGTTGGGCACCGGCCCCCGCCCCGCTACTCCCCCGCCGCAGCCCTCGGCCGCGCATCGGGCCCGCCTCGCCGCCGAGGGACCCGCAACCACCCCGTCCGCCGAGGAGCTGACCGGCAGGCCGCCAGGCGCCGCCAGTGGCCGGCGCACCCTCGGTTCCGGCAATCCGGCCGAGGACTGACCATCGCTAGCCGAGGTCGGGCATGGCTGTCGGGGGGCTATTCGCCAATTGCAGCTTTATATCCGGCGGCGTCGAGCAGCTTGTCGAGCTCGGTGCGATCTGCGGGCCGGAGCTTGAACACCCACGCGCCATAGGGGTCGACGTTGATCAATTCGGGGCTGCCGCCGAGTTCCTCGTTGACCGCGATGACCTCGCCGCTGACCGGGGCGTAGATGTCCGAGGCGGCCTTGACCGACTCGACGACACCGGCCGCATCTCCGGCCGAGAAGGTCGTACCCGCCTCGGTCAGCTCCACGAAGACGATGTCTCCCAGGGCCTCCTGGGCGTGATCGCTGAGGCCAACCGTCACCGACCCGTCGGCTTCGAGGCGGGCCCATTCGTGGCTTTCGGTGAAGCGGAGTTCGGCTGGGATGTTCGACATGGGGCCCCATTCGTTTCGTCAGCAGGTTGACCGGCTACGGCAGCCAGCCCGGAACATCTTCCTTCACCGACAGAGTTCCTGTGATCACCTTCAGCAACCTCGCCGCACGGGCGCATCATCCTCACCCTCGCGCGATGTTCAGCCCTTGGTCTTCGGGAACCTGGTGGTGTCGGGCCGACTCCGGCAGCCGTGCCCCGCCGGGCCGTCCTCTCCCGCTCGTATCGGTTCTTGTGCCAACGACACATCCCCAAAGGGTGGGCACCGACTCCGCAGCCTGCGCCAGCATCGGCTCAACTGGCGGTTGCAACGTC
Organism: Streptomyces sp. NPDC003038; assembly: GCF_040611115.1. Taxonomy (NCBI): domain Bacteria; kingdom Bacillati; phylum Actinomycetota; class Actinomycetes; order Kitasatosporales; family Streptomycetaceae; genus Streptomyces; species Streptomyces sp. NPDC003038. The sequence continues at coordinate 41,747 of NZ_JBEXNN010000026.1, read as the reverse complement.
ACCGTGGAGCCTTTCTCGGCCCCGGGGCCGCCCACACGATCCCGTGGACGGCCCCGGGCAGCGCCCCACCCTCGGGTGCGTGTCACCGAGCTGCGCCGGTCTTTCGCATGGGCCGCGTGGGTGAACTCCGGCCGGATCGCGGGCTCTCACCTTGCGCCTGATCGTCTAAGGCTGCAATCTATTTCTTGTCGGGAAGGGGAACGGCACCCCGCCCCGGCGCCCAACACGAAACGGAAGGACATGCCCATGACGATCAACTTCGACCCCATCACCAACGCGGAGCGCGCCAAGAACGGCGCCGTCATCACCGACCTGCACACCGAGCTGGCTGTGGCGGCGGGCAGCATCCCCAGCGCCGCCGAGCGGGCCGAGATCGGGCGCGCGCTGGCCGAGGTCCACCACGGTGGCCGCATCGAGGCCGTGGAGGCCGTCAGCGTCGCCTCGGGCCTGCTCGCCGACCTCTTCCACTGCGCCGACGGCCACATCAGCCCCCGGGTGCTGCTCGACGCCGCCGCCTGCGAGCAGCGGGCGATGGTGAGCATGGCGGGGAACCTGCTGTCCCTCGGTGAGGACGGGCGTCCCGGCCGGGTGGTTTGCGCGGTGGCGGCCGTTCTGGACTGGGCCGCGTGGGCGGGGATGTGCGCGGAGGCGGTGGTGACGCTCGCGCACGGCAGGTGGGCCGAGGAGGCCGAGGAGGAGCGCTTCGCGCACGTGAGGGCCGCCCGCAGCCGCCACTGACACACCGGCGCCGCCGGGCCCGCCCCTCCGGGCGGGGCCGGCGGCCGACACCCGGACCGCGTACTGCCGACACCAGAGAAGAGGCCCCGCCATGACCAGCACGCCCCACACCGCCGCCACCACGGTCAGCGCGCACCTGCGCGCCGAGCTCGCCGCGCTCGGCGTCGCCGCGCAGCACTGCGTCGACCGCGCGGACTCCTACGTCACGATCCTGCGCGAGGGTCAAGCCGTCATCACCGTCAGCGGCCTGCCCCTCGCCGGGGACGACGTCTCGGTCCACCACGCCCCCGCTGAGCACGCCGGGTGGCTGGCGTGCTGCCGTACCCCGGATGACGGGTACGAGATCGTGCACGACACCTACGACCAGGAGACGGCGTACGAGGCGGACACCGCCGCGCTCCTGGCCGCCGTCCTGAACACCTGCGGCCGCAGGCCGCCTGACGCTGTCTCGGCGGGCTCCCCGGCCGGGGAGCCCGCGGCACGGGAAAGGGCCGGTGGGACACCCCCGCGAACGGGGGCGACGGCATCCACCGGCCCTACGCTCCCACCAACACCGGCACGGAAAGAGCCGAAAGGGAAGCACGACCAGTCTAGAGCCCGTCTGACCCCGGCCGGCGGCCCGAAACCGCCCCGGCCGGCACCCGTACCGGGACCCGCCCCGTACCCCACTTCGAAGGAGTCCCCCTGTGATCCCCCACGGCCGCCCCGCGCTCACCCTTGACGACGTCGCCGCGCGCGCCGGTGTTTCCGTCTCTTCCTGGCGGCGCCACCACCACGCCGCCTTCACCGCAGCGGTGAAGCCTCTGCCCGGATCCGCCCGACCGCTGCTCTACGACGCCGCTCAGACAGACGCCCACCTCGCCGGCCTTCCCGTCCCGCCCCTCCCCCAAGAACCGCACGGGCAGGACCTGCTGAGCGACTCCGAGGTCGCCGCCGTCACCGGGCTCACCACCACGACTATCCACTCCGACGTCACCGCCGGACGGCTCCCCCCCGGGGTCGAGCTGCACGGGCGGTGGTGGTGGACCCGCGAGGCTGCCGAGGCCCGCGCGGTCCGGCCCGCGCAGTACAAAGGCCGCACCCCCGGCGCCAAGGGCCGCGCACCACGCCGCACGCCCCCCGACGCCCGCGTCCCCGAAATCGCCGCCGCGCTCGCCGCCGCCCACACCGGCGACGGGCCGGCCGTCACCCCGGCCTCGCTCGCCACCCACTACGGCATCAGCACCCGCACCGCCGAACGCCTCATCCACAAAGCCCGCACCCCCACCCGGCCCTAAGTGCCTGTTTGTGAGGCCGCCATGACAAGTGCTGTGGTGGTGCGGTGCTGACGTTTGTCGTCTGCCACTGGTTGTCAGTGGTTCTGTCATGAGGTCTGTCAGTAGGCAGTGGTGTCGTCGGAGTCCGTGAGGCGGAGGCCCGTACGGACCACTGGCGCTTCGACCAACAACCAGTGTCTGAACCGCTCGTTAGGCAGGAGCGAACACATCGAACGCACTCTCCAATGTAAGGACGCGATCATGGCGGGTAACGACCTCGGCAGTCTGCTGGGCGGCCTCCTCGGCGGCGGCGACAAGAACAGCGGGGCCGGGAACATCCTCGGCTCGCTGCTGGGCGCACTCGTCGGCGGTGGTGGCAGCCACGCCAATGCCGGTAGCAACCCGCTCGACGGCTTGATGGGCATGCTCGGCAAGTCCGGCATCGCCGACCAGGCGAACTCCTGGGTCAGCACCGGCGAGAACAAGGCGGTCAGCGGAACCCAGATTGACCAGGCACTGCCGGACGAGACCCTGAAGAAGGTCGCCGAGCAGACCGGCGTCTCCCCCCAGGAGGCAGCCGACCAGATCGCCCAGTCCCTGCCGACGGCCGTCGACAAGCTCAGCCCAGAGGGCGTCCTGCCGACCGGCAGCCTGGAAGACCTGATCAGGCAGCAGACACGCTGACACCCCCGACGTCCCCGCGGTGGGCGCGCTCGCTTCGAAGGGCGCCCACCGCGTCTGCGCACCCTGGCCGCGCTTTCCGCCCTTGGAGCCCCCGCAGCTGCCGTGCCCGCGACTGTTCCGGCAGTGACGGTCGTGTGGAACTCCTGCGGTTACCACCCCTCCACCAACTTGAAGCTCCGTACGGGCCCGAGCAGCCGGCACACGGCGATCGGACTGCTCACCCCGAAGGACAGCGTCCAGATCCTCCAGGAGCGCAAGGGCTTCTACCAGGTGGAGCTGGAGGGCGATTCCCAGACCGGGCTGCGGTGGGGAACGAAGGGATGGGTGTCCAAGCACCTGACCCCACACGTCTGCATGCGCCTGAACGGGCGCCGGGGTGGCACTCCGTCCCCGGCGCAGAGCGCAAAGCCACCAGGAGGTCGGGACACGCACCGGAAGGGCCCGCAGCGCCCCGTACAGCGCCGTTGACACGTATCCCGGTGACGCGCTGGGGGCGGGGTCGCCCGTGCTGCGCCCTGCGCCCCTTCAGGGCCTCTGACCGCCGGTTCCCGCCCGCCGGGCGCAGCGTGGGCGCCACCGCGGGACGGGCAACTCGGTACGTTGTCCGGCCAGCGCCGCGCAGCGGATCCCGCCTCCTGGATGCCACTCCATCACCGGGCCCAGCGCGTCCCCGTGCTCCGGGCACCAGGAGACCGGGACGACTCCCCCACAGTCGTGGCGCTTGCACACACACCCTTCCCCCGGCCCGGCGTACGCCATCCCGTGGCGGACCACCTCGGCCGCCGACCCCTCCGCGGTGCCCCGCAGGCCGGACGGCCACGCCAGCGTCACCCGCAGGCCGCCCGACCCCGAGCGGAACCGGTCGATCACCCGTACCTCCCCCAGCACCGCCAACGGGCCTGTGCCCGGCGCGGTCAGCCGACGCACCGATGCCCCGAACTCCCCGGCCGCTAGCTCGGCCAGCGCGTCGGCGTCGTCGTCGGTGGACCAGCCGGACAACAAGTCCTCGCCCTCGGCGTCATCGGCCAGGGTCAGCCACGGGTCATCGAGGCGGAACCGATGCGTGGCGCCCTCGGGGCCGGCCAGCACCAGTGAGGCGACCGTCGGCCCCGTGGGCACTTCGATCTTGTCGTGGGCGAGGAGCCAGGCAACCACCTGGGAGCGGTCGAACTGCGGGTGCACGTCCGTGCCGGCCACCGGGTCGGGGAAGTCGGGGTGCCGGCGGCGCCAGTTCACCACCGCAGCCCGGCCCACCCTGGCGATCCGCGCCACCTCCGCCAGGAACGCCCGATCCCGGCCCTGGGCGATCGGGTCGAGGGCGGCGAGCGGGGAGCGGCGGCCCGCCGCCACGGTGCGCATCGCCCGCCAGTCCACCGAGGGGCGGACCACCTCCAGGAGCGCGACGTCCTCGGCTGAGTAGAGGGGGACCGTGGTCGCCCCGCCCTGCCGTTTGTAGTCGATGTCCACGGAGCCGACCGGGGACAGCCAACCCAGGCGCACCACCTGGTCGAAGTCGGTACGGCGGACGCCGAGGCGCACTGCGGCCTGGTCCGGGCCCAGGGGCACGTGCCGGTCGAGGAGGGCGGGCAGGTCCCGGCGGCGGCCGAGGGCGGCCACCTGGTCCGGGTGGACGTCGGGGACCTCCGGGTCCCCGCCGAGGTAGACCAGGAGACCGGCTTTCACGAGGCGGCCGACCGCCGAGGCCGTCACCCGCGGCCTAAGGATCGGGAGCGGCACGCCCAAGGCCTCCGTCAACCGGTCCGCCGCCACTCCGGCACTCATCGGGCCCCGCAGCGCCGCACGCATCTGCTCCGCGTCTGCGGCCTCCACCACCACCCGCGACCACCGCCCCGGGCCGACGTCCGCCAGCGGGACCAGGCCCGAACCGGTAGCCCACCGCCAGGCCGCCACCGGAACCCGCAGCCGGGACGCAGCCGCGTACTCGTCGTACTCCTCACGCACCGAACGCGTCATGAAACGCACTCCAATCGCACATCGACCGGCCCGACCACCGAGCCGTGCCCGAAACATCCCGGAAGATCCTGTTTGTTGTCAATAGCTCCGATTTCAGGGCGAGTTGGGGGCACACCGCACAAGCCGCCTACGCGTACGCGAGGGCCCGATTCACCCCTGCGGGGGAACCGGGGCCGGCCCCGGGCACACGACAGCGCGGGCCGCCACCAGGTGGTGGCGGCCCGCGCTGGGGTCGTCGGAGGCGCCCGCTCAGGCGGGCCGCAGGACGACGGTCGAGGCCGTCGGCCGGCTCAGAGCGTGTTCACTGAGGCTGCGGGTTCGACAGGTTGTTGACCAGGTCGGAGAGGGCCCCCGGGTCACCCGTCTTCACGAGGTGGCGGTTCGATGACGCGTGACCGCCACCGCTGTCCCCGTCCGTGCCGTCGGCGCCGAAGCCGAGCGATGAGCTGCCTTGCCCGATGGCGCCCTTGTTGGCGCCGGGGGTGTCGTCGGCTGAGGCTGGAACGGCGGCCAGGAGCAGGGCCGCGACAGCGAGTGTGGAGGAAGCGAGAATCTTCATGCCCGGCCAACGAGGAGACCGGCAGCAGGGTGCGCCGGTCAGTCGGCCGCCGCAGCCGTGCCCTGCCCGAACCGGGGTACGTCCTCGGCCGTGACGTCCAGGCGCAGCCGCTGGAACCGGAGCGGGTGCCGGAAAACTCCGCCCTGGTCGATGGACCGGTCGGCGCTGATCTCAGCGACCAGGTCCGGGCGGACCAGGACCGCGTCCAGGACGTCGCGGGACCCCCACGCGGGCCACAACCACCCACCTACCGCAGAACTACAGCCCCGTCACAGCACATGCCGGGCCGGCCCCGTCAGACGCTGGGGCTGGGCTGGAGGCGGGGTTCGGCGGCAGCGATCAGGCCGCTCGCGACTTTCGCGGGAGGAGCTGCCTGCTGAGGTGTTCCCGGTCCCAGGTGCGTTCCCGTATGACTTCCGGCTTCCGAACGCGGATGCCCCCGGAGAGCCGCGGCACATACCGTTCGAACTGCCGGTGGAGCTGCGGGTGGAGAACCACGTGATTGGACTCCTCCATCCTGATGGCCAGCACGGCCTCGAGGTCGCGGTGCCGTGTGATCCGGTCGAAGGCCTGTGCCCAGCGCTCGGCTGTGCGGTCGGGGAGTCCGCAGGCGGTGAGGAAGGCGAGGCACTGCTGGCGGCTGGCCGGCAGTGCCTGCCGGTTCACGATGCGCGCGGCCGAGCTGACCGGCAGCAGGTGCCTGCCGCCCGCCTGTTTCTGGAGCTGCCGCAGGGGCGGGGCGCCGGCCGCCTCGTAGAAGTACTCCATCGCCTCGCCCAGGTCGCCGAACGTGGTGGCGAGCTCCGGTGCGCGGGGTCGCCGCAGTTGCTTCAGGCGCCCCCGCTCGGCAATCCGAGCCTTGAGCCACACCGGGCGGAGAACGGCCGGAGAGGCGCCACATGCCGAGGCTAACTCCTCGGCTGTCTCCCAGGACGGCACGGTCCGGCCCGAGGCCGCGCGCTTGAGGGTGGCCGACGACAGACCGGTCCTCACCGCCAGCTCGTCGTACGTCAGCCCGGCTCCGGTCCGCAGCGCGCGCAGCGCCTCGGCCAGTACGCCGCGGGTGGGGACCGTGTGGTCCACGGGAAGTTCAGGACGTCCCATCCCGAGCCCCTTCTACCGGCCGGCCTGGACGAAGCCGCGGACGGCCGCTGCCACCTTGCCGCGGCCGCCCGGCGTCACGGTGACCACGATCAGCGTGCTGATCGTGGCGGCGCCGGCCAGGAGCTGGAAGATCTCCAGCATCGGCATCTGCCCGTACAGCCGCATCACGACGGCCAGGACGAGCACCACGCACACGACCGCCGCCTGCGGCAGCGTCATCCCGCCCGCCGGCCCCGGCCGGGCACCCGCCTCACGCCGGCGGTCCTGGCCCTGCGCACGGCTCTGTTCCTGCATACGGAACTCCTCGTTCCGGGAGCAGGGCGCAGCCCGGCTCCCCTCGGTACGGCGAGAGGGGGCGGTAACCCGCTCCCCCTCGTGTTGATGGCTTCGCGCCAAGTAGCGCTTTCCCGGGGGCGATTGCAGTCGCCTTCCGGGATCACCAGGATGCCAGGACCGGCTCTCACGGCCTAAGCCTCACCAGCCACACGCCATCCCAAATGCGTGAAATGCCTGTTCATTCGTTCACTGGCGTCCATACGTTTCACGCGTGAAAGGCCGCGGCCGGAATGCCTCTGACCAGCGAAAACAGTGGGTCGCGTAAACGATCGTTGCGGCGCGCGCCAACGATCGTTTCCATCGAACCCCGGGAAACACCCTGCAACGGCGCCCCAACACCGCAGTTCGTTCACACCCGTCCAAACGCAACTTGCCTCCCGTGACGACCTAGGCCACCGTGGGGGACACCACCCGCTGGGAGACCGGCGGAACCCCTCGAATGCTGATGGCTTCGCAGACAGGGACACAGCAGCACCGCGTTGCAGCGCGAGTGCCGCACGCGACAGGGCCGACCCGCACACACCGGGCCGGCCCTGTCCTCATTCCCAGCCCGAATTCCGAACCTGCCCCCCATGGGGGCGTCGTGCGCACGATGTGGAGCCGCGTAAGTCGACTCACGCGGCCTCGGACCGGCGGCGGGTACTCCCCCGGGCCGGGAGTCCTGCAACGCCGTGGAGGACGATCCGCTCGAACTCCTGCCACTCCCCCGGCAGCCCGGCGGCGTCGATGCCGCTCGCCTTAACAGGCGCAGCAACCGCGCCCGGACCCCCGTCGCCCGCGCCGAGCCCTCAGGGTCACGGGAGCGTCTGCGGCGGGTGCAGAGTGTCTGAGCGTGCAGGGCGGGCATCTCCGCCTACCGTCGGCTCCGGGCCGCTCCCCCACCGCGGCGTGATGCCCGGGAAGGCCGGACTGGACGCGGCAGCGGGCGCTGTCCGGCTATCCGAAGTCTGGCCTGGGTCAAGGCGGTCCGGACCTGTCCTGCGCGGCACCGCCGGACCACCCTGTACGGCCAGCGCCGCGTTTCGGCCCCTTACTGGATATGCGGTGCGTACGGAACGAATAGCCACGAGTCTAGCGACTCTTCCAACCCCTCTTCCGGGATTTGCATATATCTTGTCGGATCGATGAAGTCCGTCAAGTTATCAACGGCTGACGAGCGGGCCTGCGTGGACACCAAACAAACAGAAGTAGCATCGCTCTCGGGAATTCCGCCGCGCACCATTCGAGCCCCCCTCGCGAGACGAGCAGCAGTCACGAATGAGATGTCATCACCATTGATCGCATCCTCCACAGTGTGAATCCCGGCATTCATTTGAATGTTCAAAGAACCCCGTTGACCGAGAATCAATAGTCGCCTGGTCATGTAGGGCAAAAGATACCCGACCAGGAAGGCGGCAGGCTGCTTTGCGAGGACCGCAACGGAAACTCCGTCCTGCGCCCAACTACCCACTTCCAGGATCGGATCCGACCATCCTTCTGGAGGAGCTTCCTGGATCTCATTCAAGGAAGCTGTAAGCTCCGAAATTACAACAGAACGGCGATCCAGAGCAGACCCATCGCCGCTCGAAAAACGGGCAATAAGAAGGCACTTCGGGGTTCCCGGTGGCGGCACCGTCCTTACCCACAGCTTCATCGGAGACTCGGATCCAACCTGACTCACGAGGCTCACCCAGGCTCCCAAGTCATCGCGAGCAGGATCTGTTCTTCTCGGAAATGCAGCGTCGCTCATGAACGCAACAACCCCGATGCGGTCTCCGTTCAGCGCGTCTCGAAAAGCGTGACCATGCCTTTGCGCCCGCATCTCGCCAAAAACCCCGCCCGTATAGTCGCCATTTTCTATGCGACAGAATCCAGAGTGCATGAACACCCTAAGCTGCGGGCATCCATCCCTACCCCGACCATCACCCCGAGCCCTTCGAATTATGTCATCAAAACTTTCAAGCAGCTCCTTGGCGAGAGATGGCACCTCATCATCCGAAGCCCGGAAAACGAGTAGCGTTCCATCACTATCACTCTCTTGGCGATAAAGATTTACTCCCCCCTCTACTCATCTTACCCAGCACCGAAGTGACGACATCCTGAAGTCGCCGCTCCGGTGAAACCGACGGCGACGAAGGATCGATCCACTCAACCGCGCAAACAAGAACTTCGAAGAGGTTTGAGTTGTTGGACGCAGGCTCCGTGAAAGTACCCACAGCCCCGTCGGATATGCGATTCTCAGTGGCGGACGGAGCACGGCCAACCGCAGGCGTTGCCGCCTTGAGCGCGCTTCGCTCGTTCGCCGCTTTCTGCCGCAAGTCCAGCCACCACGGCAGACCCTTGGACGGCACACCACTTCGGCTGGCTCGGGATTCGAGCAGCTGAATCAGAAAGCGGAACGGCGCGTCGGCCTCGGGTACTGCCACACCCGCGAGCCAACTGCTGAGCTTCGACTTCCCCAGCCTCACAACTCGGGGCTGCTTCTTCCCTTGCTCCTCGATCCGCGCCAGGGAGAGGCCGGCCGAGGCTCTCAGGTTCCGCAGCTCCTCGGCGAGCAGGTCACGAGCCGACGTGTCCCCCATGGGTCTCCCTGTTCAGTCTGAACCTTCTCTGAACGGTCATTTCAACAGGTCTGACCTGACCTGACGCTCCGTTCAGTGGAATGAGTACTCGCTGAACCTCACTTCCGCCAGGCTCCCTTGCTCCTGTCAGCAACACCCACACGAGGGAGAAGACGATGAAGATCTTCACGACCCAGGAGCAGGACCAGCAGCGGGTGGACGGCATCCCGCCTCAGGGCTTCGGGCAGCCGGCGTCGACCCGGCGGGACCTGCGTTCCAGCGCCCCGCGTCGCTTCGGCAAGCGCCGCCAAACGCTGCGGTCCCTGACCCGCACCGCCGGACACGGCATCGTCCGCGGAGCAGCGACCGCCTTCGGCACGTTCGTGATGGGTTGGGTCCTCTGGTGGGTCCAGCAGCGTTGATCGCGTTCGTCCAGAAGGCTGGGCACCGGCTGTCAGTAGCGTCTCGGACACGTACGGGGTCCGGGTGCTGCTGTTCGGTGTTCAGGCCTCGATGTACGCCACGATCGTGATGGTCCGCAGGGCGGTCACGTAGTAGATCACCCGTACCCCGTCGATCTCGTCCGCGTAGTCCCGCAGCAGGGTGCCGGGCAATTCCGTGCCGAGCTCGGGGTTGACGCTGATAGTGACGATCGCGCGGTCCAGGCGGTGCGTCTCGTTCGCGGTCAGTTTCGTGAGCTGGGTGAGGGCCGGCTCGACCATGACGACGCTGTCGTGCTTGCCGTTACCCATCCTGTGCGGTCAGGAGCAGGACCAGGGCCTTGGAGCGGGTGGTGCCGAGGGCGGTGGCCACCACTTCAGCCGGCATGCCGTCGTCGCACAGCGCGCCGACGGCCTCCCTGCCCACCCGGGCGGCGATCCGCTCCAGCACCCCGGCGGCGCGCAGCGCGGCCAACGGCGCGTCCGCGACGGTGGCGGTCAGCTGCTCGGCCGTCTCGACGAGGAGGGCGGCCAGCCGTTCGGGCAGCGGCCCGACCTGCCGGCCGGATCCCGTCTGCGACCATGCCCCGGCCGCGCACGCGCCCACACCCGGGCGGCCCCAACAACCAGTGCAGTTGGGTACCGGGCTCCGCGACACATCCCGAAAACACGAGACCCGATAAGGTTAAATCCAGCACGTCTTCACCGGCTACGGCCTGGCCCTGTACGACCACCTCAGCCCAGCCGTCGTCATTCTCGGGTCACTCGTGTTGTACGCCGGGCAACTCGCCCTCAGTACTGGACTGATGGCCCGACACCGGTACGGCCCTGTGGAATGGCTGCTGCGCGCGATCACCCTTGCACGACTCCCGCACGACCGTGACCGGTCGGCAGCCACACGATGACGCACCCTCCGACCCTTCTCCACCCGGCCTCGAACGGGCGACCGCACGGAGCAGGGGCCGATGCTCGGTGGGGGCCGACCGATTGGGTAGCGTGTGCGAATTGGGGGCTGTCGAGTCCGGCACCCTCGGAGAACGGGGGCACTTCATGGGACTGGCCGAGGAGATATCCGCCGTGCGCAGCGGATCGGGGCATTCGGGCCGCTTGCTGGGGGAATTCCGCCGCACCGCACTGCTCGTGCCGCTGTCGGAGGGCGATGGCGGCGGTCTGATGTCGGGGTGGCAGGGCGGTGTCCGCTGGATTTACGCGTTCACGGACGAGGAGGCTCTGGCCCGTTTCGCGGTGGCGCGCGGTGCCGGTGCTGGTGCGCGTGAGTGGGAGTACCTCTCGATCCTGGGTGCCCGTCTCGTCGACGCGGTGATCCCCACGGTCGACGGTCCGACCGGTGTGGCGGTCGATGTCGCGGACGAGGACGGTTCGATGCTGTTCCCGCCGGTCGTGGGCATCGTGCCCGACGCGTATGCCGTGGATGCCGAGCCCGATCGTGCGGATGTCGTCTGATGGCGGGCGATGCGGATCTTGAGGTCTCGCCGACAGCGGTCAAGAACATCCAGGACGGTCTGCGCAAGGCCATTGCCGAGCTGCGGGAATCTGGGGATGCGGCCGGTGCCTCGATGGGTTCGGGGTTCAGCGATCTGTCGATGACGGGGATGGAGGCCGGACACGCGGGCCTGGCCACCGACTTCGAGGACTTCTGCGAGCGCTGGGAGTGGGGCGTGCGCAGTCTCGTGCAGAACGCGAGCGCTCTCGCCGGCAACCTGGGCATCGCGGCGGGCACGGTGTGGGAGGAAGAGCAGTACCTCCAGGGTGCGTTCAAGGTGGTCGCCAATGCCGCGTACGGCAATCCGCACGCGAGCGAGGACGAGATCGAGAAGAAGAGCTGGGACGACATCTGGCGGGCGGATGTCTACAAGCCGGACTACAGCGCGGAGTCCTTCGACAAGAGCGACGAGGACATCAAAAAGACCTGGTCGGACACGGGCGACAAGCTGACGTCCAGCGGGAGGATCGGCTCGATCAAGGATCTGCTGGACCAGGCCGGCGGGGGCGGTAACTGATGGGCGTGAGGGACTTCGTACCGGACTCGTGGGAGGACCGGGCCGAGGACGCCGGTGACCTGATCGAATGGGGCGGCGACAAGGTCGCCGACGTGGCGGAGGACGTCGGTCTCGACAAGGCGGGCGACTGGGTCCGTGACAAGAGCCGCTCGGCCGCCAACCAGCTCGGCGCGGACGTCTCCGAGCTGGAGCTCGGACAGACCGAGGACCCGAACAAGCTGGTCTACGGCAGTGTGTCGAAGATCCGCGCGCAGGTCTCGCACCTCAGTGACTTCGAGCTCTCGTTCACACTCGTCGGCAACGGCCTGAAGGCCCTGGAAGGCGACGGTCTGAAGGGCGCGTCGGCGAACGCGTTCCGGGACGCGATAGCCAAGGAGCCGCCGCGCTGGTTCAAGGCGGCCGAGGCGTTCGGCAAGGCCGCCGACGCGATCAACCGGTTCGCGGACACCGTGGAGTGGGCGCAGGGCCAGGCCGAGGAAGCCCTGGCGGACTACAACCACGCCAAGAAGGTCTCGCAGGACGCGCGCACCGCCTACGACAAGTCGATCACCGACTACAAGGCCGCCGTGAAGGCGGAGAAGGACACGCTGCCGCCGCGGCCGGCCGACGACTTCACCGACCCCGCCGGTCCGCTGTTCAAGGCGGCCGACGACAAGCTCCAGACCGCACGCACCCAGCGCAACGAGGTCGCGGAGACGGCCCGCACGGCGGTCCGCGCGGCCCGCGACGCCGCCCCTCCCAAGCCCTCGTACTCCGAACAGCTCAAAGACGGCGTGGACTACCTGGAGATCGCGGAAACCCACCTGGCCGGCGGCGTCCTCAAGGGCACGGCGGGCCTCGCCAACTTCGTCCGCGCAGTCACCCCGTTCGACCCGTACAACCTGACCCACCCCGCCGAGTACCGGACCAACCTCAATTCGACGGTCGCCGGCCTGCTCGTGGCGGTCAACGACCCCATAGGCACGGGCAAGAAGATGCTCGACGACTTCATGAAGGACCCCACCGAAGGCGTCGGCAAGTTCCTCCCGGAACTCGCCGGTACCAAGGGCCTCGGCGCGGCGAAGAAGGGCGGCTCGGCCGCGCGGCACCTGGACGACCTGGACGGCCCGGGCCGCAAGGAGACGGACAGGAACGGACCGCACCACGGTGAGCGGCCCGACCCGGACAAGGCCAGTGAAGGCACGGACCCCGTCGACCTCGCCACCGGCCGGATGTACCTCCCGCAGACGGACGTGGTCCTGCCCGGCACGTTCCCGTTCGCGTTCACGCGCCGTGCGGAATCCGGCTACCGGGCGGGCCGCTGGTTCGGCCCCACCTGGTCCTCCACGATCGACCAGCACCTGGAGATCGACGCCAAGGGCGTCGTCCTGGTCTCCGAGGACGGTCTCCTCGTCGGCTATCCGCATCCCGCGCCCGGTGTGCCCGTACTGCCGGTGTCGCCGTCGGGCCCGCGCCACCTGCTGGCACGCACCCCTGACGGCGACTGGACGCTGACGGACCCGCTGACGGGCGCCGTCCGCCGCTTCGTCCCGCCGGCCGACGGCACCGAGAACGGCATCGCGCCGATCGCCCAGTTCGAGGATCCGAGCGGCAACCACGTCGTCTTCGAGTACGACGAGCACGGCACGCCGCTGGGCCTCACCCACTCCGGCGGCTATCGGCTGCACTTCGGGACCGAAGGCGGCCGGATCACCGCCCTGCACCTGTCCGGCGGCGGCCGCATCCTCGCGTACGGCTACACCGACGGGAACCTGACCGAGGTCACCAACTCCTCCGGTCTGCCGCTGCGGTTCACCTACGACGACCGCGCCCGCATCACCTCCTGGACGGATACGAACGACCGCCGCTATGAGTACGCCTACGACGACCTCGACCGGTGTATCGCCGAGGCCGGCGAGGCGGGCCACATCGCGCTCACCTTCCGCTACGACGACGTGGACCCGCAGACCCACCACCGGGTGACGCGTGTGACCACCGCCGCCGGTCATACCCGCCAGTACCTGATCGACGACCGCTACCGGGTGGTGGCCGAGACCGACCCGCTCGGCGCGGTCACCCGGTACCAGTACGACAGCGGCGGTCGGCGGACCGCACACACCGATCCGCTCGGCCACACCACCCGCAGCACCTTCGACGACACGGGCCGCATGGTCTCCTACGTCAGGCCCGACGGCCGGGAGGCCCGCGCCGAGTACAACGACCTCGGCCGGCCGGTCAAGGTTGTCGCCGTGGACGGATCGGTTGTCCGCCAGACCTACGACGAGCGCGGAAACCGCACCGCGGTCAGCCGCCCCGACGGGACGGTCACCCACTTCGGCTACGACGGGAGCGGCCACCTCACCACCGTCACCGACCCCCGGGGGGCGGTCACGCGGATCCGCACCGACCGGGCCGGGCTACCGCTCGCCGTCACCGACCGGCTCGGCGCCACCACCACGTACGAGCGGGACGCCTTCGGGCGGGTCACGGCGGTCACCGACCCCCTGGGAGCGGTCACCCGCATGGAATGGACGGTGGAGGGCAAGCCGCTGCACCGGACAGACCCGCACGGCCGGCGCCGCTCGTGGACGTATGACGGCGAAGGGAACTGCCTGACCCGTACGGACGGTTCCGACGGCGGCGGGGTGCACTTCGAGTACACCCACTTCGACCTGCTCGCCGCCCGGACCGACGCGGACGGCACGCGCCACGCTTACACGTACGACGCCGAGCTGCGGCTGACCGGGGTCCGCAACCCGCAGGGCATGACCTGGGAGTACACCTACGACCCGGCGGGCCGGCTCATCCGGGAGACCGACTTCGACGGCCGTGTGCTCGACTACGCCTACGACCCGGCGGGCCGGCTCGTCACCCGCACCGACGCCCTCGGGCAGCGGATCACGTACGAGCGCGACGCCTTGGGACACACCGTCCGCAAGGACGCGGGCGGCACGGTGACGACGTACGAGTACGACGTCTTCGACCGGCTCGCCGTCGCGGTGTGCGGGGACAGCGTGCTGACCCGGCTGCGGGACCGGGCGGGCCGCATCCTCCAGGAGACGGTCGACGGCCGCACCCTCACCTACACCTACGACGCCATGGGGCGCCGCACTGGCCGGACCACTCCGACGGGGGCCGTCGCCGCCTGGGCGTACGACGCCGCGGGCCGGTGCGACGCCCTGACCACGTCCGGCCGCCGGATCGGCTTCATGCACGACGCGGCGGGCCAGGAGCTCAGCCGTACCTACGGCGACGCCGTCACCCTCGACCAGGCGTGGGACGAGACCGGCCGGCTGGTGGAGCAGCGGCTCACGGGCGCCGGGCAGGGGGTGGTGCAGCGCCGCGGCTACACCTACCGGTCCGACGGGGGCCTGACCGGCGTCGACGATCTGTTGGCCGGCCCGCGCAGCTTCGATCTCGACCCGCGCGGCCGGGTGACGGCGGTGCACGCCGGGAACTGGACCGAGCGCTATGCCTACGACGATGCGGGCAACCAGACCTCCGCGTACTGGCCCGGCGCCCATCCCAGAGGCCAGGAAGCCACCGGACCGCGCACCTACGAGGGCACCCGGCTGATCGGCGCGGGCCGGGTCCGCCACGAGTACGACGTCCTTGGCCGGGTCGTGCTCCGCCAGAAGGCCCGGCTCTCGCGCAGGCCCGACACCTGGCGCTACGAGTGGGACGCCGAGGACCGGATCACGGCGGTCACCACCCCGGACGGGACGCGCTGGCGGTACACGTACGACCCGCTGGGACGGCGGACGGCGAAGGAACGGATGACGCCCGACGGCCTGGAGGTGGCTGAGCGCACGGTCTTCACCTGGGACGGCACCGTGCTGTGCGAGCAGCGGACCGGCACCGCGGCGCAGGAGGCCGGCGGGATCGCCGTGACCTGGGACCACCGCGGCCTGCAGCCGCTCGCGCAGACGGAGCGGATCCTGGGCGCCGGCCAGGATGTGGTGGACGAGCGGTTCTACGCCATCGTCACCGACCTGGTGGGCGCGCCCGCCGAACTCGTCGACGAGCGCGGCGGACTGGCCTGGCGCAGCCGCTCCACACTGTGGGGATCCACGGCCTGGAACCGGGACGCCACGGCCTACACGCCGCTGCGCTTCCCCGGCCAGTACTTCGACGCCGAATCAGGCCTGCACCACAACTACTTCCGCACGTACGACCCCGAGACCGCCCGCTACCTGAGCCCGGACCCGCTGGGCCTGGCGGCGGCCCCCAACCCGGTGGCGTACGTCGCCAACCCCCACGGGTGGTGCGACCCCTTCGGGCTGGCCCCGTACTCGGACAGCACCCGGGCGGCGCAGGGCGTCGACCACCAGCTCAACGAGGCGGAGAGCGGCAAGGACAACCACTACCTGAAGGGCATCGGGAACGACGAGGTGAAACTGGAGAGGTACCTGCGGGGCCATCTGCAATCGCCGGCCAACTACGTCGACGACGCGACGGGGGCGCGGATCATCATCGACAAGAGCTTGGACCCGTCCAGGCCGGTGGCCATCATCCGCCAGGACCATATGATCCATGCGTACCACATCGAGCCGGAGGACCTCTCCAACTACGTCACTCCGCGGGACGGCAAGGACACGGCGAAGTGGCGGACCCCGAAGGACGACGAAGTGAATGAGTAGCCTCAGCGGTACCCCCCGCAATCCCGCACCCGGCTGGCCGGGCTACCGCGCCGAGCCGTCCTACGACCCCGGCCAGAGCAGGGTCTTCCCGGCCCCGGTGCCGGCGGAGCTGCGGGCGCTCGGCCACGACGTCCGGGCGGCCGACTGGCCGGTGCGCCTCGCCTTCCGCAGCTCCCGGACCGCGCTGCTCGACACGCTCTGCCGCTGGCAGACCCTGCGTGCGCTGGCGTACGTGCACCTGCTGGCGGCCCGCACGGGGGACGAGCGGCTGCCAGTCGACCTGAGGGTGGTTCCCGACCCGGAGGCGGCCGGCGATCCGGGCCTGCCCGAGCTGCTGGCGAGGCTGGAGCATGCCGCCGCCGGCCTCCCGGCGGACCTGCTGGACGCGGTCGTCTGCGACAGCGGCGGGCTGCTCGCCGACAATCGGTTCGCGGCATCGGTGCTGGCCGCCGGGCTCACCGCCGATTCCCGGCCGGGGGACCCGGACGAGGCGGTCTCCCGCGCCGTGGTGCTCACCAGCTACTGGTACGAGGTCCCCGGGCTGCGCAGCGCGCTGGCCCTGGCGTGGAGCGCGAACCTGTTCGTCCGCTCCTGGCTGGGGTGGTCCCAGCGGTTCGTGTACGGCGCCCCGGCGGGAGGCATCGGCATCACCTCCGACCCCCGCCCGCCCCGCCCGGCGGCGTCCGCCCTCCCGAAGTGGGCAGAGCCCCTGCTGGACCGCATCGAGCAGGGTCCGGGGGCAGCCTCGTGACACCCTGGCCCGAGCCGCATAGACGTGGTCAAAATCTGGGGTCAAGGCCCCCCCGCTCACAGCCCACACGCAGCACAGGGCTGCTGGGCACCTGCCGGTCAGGCAGCCGGGCGCAGGGATCGGAGTCGGTCAGCGACGTCGTACACGGTCAGCCGCAGGGCGCGGATGTCGGTGATCAGGTCGCGCCACAGTTCGAAGGCGGCGTCGATGTCCTTGCCGAAAGCCTTGATGTAGGCGACGGCGACGCCGTAGCCGAAGTACTCGTTCCGGGCCGGCAGCGGGCGGGTGAGGACGATCTGTTCCAGCAGCGCCGCCGCCCGCCAGTACGCGTCCGGCTCGTCCGTCCCCCAGGACGGGGTGTTGACCCGGTGGCGGGCGACCGCGGCGACCAGACCCGAGTAGTCCAGGACCCCGAGGTCCTTGCCGAGGAGTTCCTCCTGGCGGTCCAGGAGCCAGCGGATGTCGATGTGCAGTTCCAAGGGTCAGGCCGCCCGGGATCCGCCGGACGCGGGCGGTGCGCCGAACTCCGCGTCGAACGCGGCCGCGATGCCCGGCTGACCGACCGCCTCACGGAACGCCGCGGTGGCCCGGCCCAGGGCGAGCTGGTTCGAATCCCGGCCCACTGGTTCGGGTGCGCCGGACCATCCCCGCGGGCGCGGGCGCGGGGTCGACGTCGGCGAGGAGCAGGAGGCGCTCCATAGCGGACGGACCCATCCCCGCGGGCGCGGGGTCGACGCGGTCACATCCAGCATGCTCATCGCGGGCATCGGACCATCCCCGCGGGCGCGCGGGGTCGACTGGTCGGCCTTGGCCGCCCGGCGCGCCTTCGCCGGACCATCCCCGCGGGCGCGGGGTCGACTAGCGCAGGCCGTCGATCTCCCCGTCGAGGTAGGGACCATCCCCGCGGGCGCGGGGTCGACACCTCCGTCGGCTGCGGGTACGTCGCCAGCACCGGACCATCCCCGCGGGCGCGGGGTCGACGCCATCTCGGCAGGCCTCTCCCTGCTCGTCACCGGACCATCCCCGCGGGCGCGGGGTCGACACGTTGCCCGGGAGCCAGCACTCCCCGCACCCCGGACCATCCCCGCGGGCACGGGGTCGACATGTCTTTGGTCTCATCAAGGATGCCGTCGATCGGACCATCCCCGCGGGCGGGGGGTCGACCCCGGACCGCGAACGCGGCGCAGCTCATAGCCGGGACCATCCCCGCGGGCGCGGGGTCGACGCGGTGCACGCCCGACGGTAGACCACTCACGGCGGACCCTCCCCTCAGGTGCGGTGTATACCGAAGCGGGGACTCCCAGGCAGTCCCCCTCGCAGAGGCGCAGTGCCCGCCTCCGGTATACGGCGGAGCAGGCTGGGAGGCCGGGAATGAGAGGGGCGTCAGCCTTCAACTGCGCTTACTCATAGCGGATTTAGAGATTTCCTGAATCTGTCGTTTCGGGTGCGTCTGCCTGCTAGCGTCCTGTCCCGTTCGAGCAGGAACTGTTACGAGCAACGGGGAAATGACAGAACGTGGCTGAATTACGCGCCTTGCGCGAAGGGGGCGTTCGCCCCCGATGGGATCCTCGGGAGTCTCCCTGCGTCCCGGTGCTGACCGTCGATGACCGGCTCGTCGATCTGAGTCTGGTGGAGCTGCTCCACGATGCCGATGTCCTGCGGTGTGTGGAAGGCGCCACGCCGGGTGAGAAGGTCGCGGTCATCGAGTTCCTACTGGCGATCTGCTACGCCTCCGGCACATATCCGGAGTCGGCTTCGCAGTGGCCCGCCTGGGTGGATCAGAAAGACGCCCTCCGGCCTGCTGCCCAGTGGCTCGCCCAGCGCCCCGAAGGTGAGATCTGGGACCTGTTCCATCCCGTGGAGCCTCTGGGACAGAACGCGCTGCTCGCTCCGTTTCTCGACGAGCACGGGGCCGGTCCGGCGCAGCTGGTGATCGAGCGGGTCGGCGACTACAACCAGTTCTTTGACCATCATCATCTGGAGCATGCCAGCCCGCTGCCGGTCGCCGAGGCTTTCCGGGCCATGCTCACCCAGCACGTGTACGGGCCGACCGGACGCGCCCGGATCTCCGGCAAGGCAACCCTCGGGGCCACCATCACCAATCTGGCCGCCACCCGCCTCGGTACCCGGATTCGGGTGATCGCGCTCGGGGACACTCTCGGCGAGACGCTGCGCCTCAACCTGGCTCCGGTTTCCGGGGCGCCCGGGGAGCTGAACCGTACCTGGACCGCAAGGCAAGGAGCGGCGGGGGTTCAAGGCCAAGCCGAGTGGCCGTCCGGTCACCGGTCCTGCCGACCTGCACAGCTATCTCGGTCGGTCGATTCTGCTGCGCCCGACCCCTGCAGGGGATCAGGTGGACCGGGTGCTGCTCGGAGCGGGCGAGCTACTCGTGCTGACGGACGAGCACCTGCAGGACGCCGTGTACGCCAAGAAGGCAGACGGTACCAGCAAGCCGTTGTGGGCCTCGGCGACCCGGGCGGTCTGGCGCCAGGCCCATGCTCTTTACGCAGCTGTGGCCGAGGCCCGCTCCGAGATCAGCAGGAACGACGGTGGCACCTTGTACCGGAGGCTGGCGCTCTTCCCGGCCGAGGACGTTGCTCCCGAGCCCGGCCAGCAGCCAGCGCGCCGCATCGAGCTGTGGACGGTCGGGCTTGTGGCGAAACAGGCCACCGCCATCACGTGGGTCGACGGCACTTCCCCGTTCGCCCCCGGCCTGGAGGCCAAGCTGTACCTCGCCTCCTACCGCGGTTCGGACATTGCCGAGTTCTTAGCCTCCGCCCTGTACAAGGCGGCGTACGCGGCGTGGAGCGTGACCTACCCGAACCCGAAGCCGAACGACAAGAACAGCCAGATCGCGCGCTTCGACGCCCGCGGTCAGCACTGGGCGGCGACGCGGGAGCCGTTCGATGTACTCATGGAGGAAACCACGCTGGGTGAGGACGTCCAAGCGTCCCTTCTCGAGTACGCGGCCACGGTGGCGAGCGCCGCCCGAAAGTTCCTTGCCGAGTGCCTCGATCCGCTGCCCAGGACTGCGCAGGGAGCGAAGGCGCGGGCTGCCGCCCTGAGGCGGTTCGACGACGAGCTGGCCCTGCCGAGCGCGCCCGCCGAGCTACGAGGGGAGACCGCATGACCATCAGGACCGGCGCAGGCCCCGGTACCAGTGAAAGCAGTGTCGCGCTCACGGCCTGGCTGGCCAGTCTCGTCCACAACCACGACTACGCGAGTCTCGCCGAGCTCCGGCGTCCCCGCGTCCAGCGGGGACCTCACTATCGGGCCCTGTGGTTCAGTCCGACCGAAGCCCAGCACGAGGTCTACGGTCAGGTCGCATTCCTGTTCGCGGTGTACCACCAGGGCCGGCCGAAGACCGCCTTCGGCTACGGCAGCCTCGGCGAAGCCGCACGCCGTATCGGTAGCCAGGTCGGGCGGGGGCCTGATGACCCGGGCGCCGCCCGTCTCGTCGACCGCATCGTGTCGAGCCGCCGCATCCCCTGGCGCCATCTTCAGCACGCGGTCGCGCGCCTGCGGGCCTGTGAACAGCAGCCGCCGTCCTGGGCGCAACTGGTCGACGACCTGAACCGATGGCACGACCGCAAAGCCCGCGTTCCGTACACGTGGGGTGTGGACTTCCACATCCCTGCGGCCCGGGCTGCCGCCCGTTCCACCACCCTTACTGCCGCCTCTTCCCTCCAGAAGGACTCCACCACGTGACCAGCAACTCCACCTCTACCGGCAGCCAGTTCCTCTCCCTGCACCTTTTGGAGACCCTGGTGGCCGTGCTGCCGGTCCGTGACGAGAACGGGGCGCCCAAGTCGATTGTCTACGGGGGCGCAGAACGCCACATGATCACGAGTCAGGCGCGGCGGCGGGCGGAGCGGGTCCACGCCCGGAACCGGGCCAACGCGGGCATCGGCGCTCTGGCCGGCCGCAGCACCGGTCTCCGGACCCGCGAGTGGGCGCTGATCACCGCACGCGCACTCGCCTCGGAACACGGCTGGGACATGGACGAGGCCGTACGCACCGCACGCGCGGTCATCGAGGCCACCGGCCTGAAGTTCGGGGACCCCGCGAAGAAGACCGTCGCGAACCTGACCCGTGTGCTGCTGTTCGCCCCCGCCGACGCAGGCACACGCATCGCGCGCCACATCGACGGGCATGCGGAGACGGTCCGGTCTTGGACCCAGGAGTACCTGGCGGCGCAAGCTGCAGCGGCCGCGGTCAAGGGGAAGAAGGGTGCCCGCAAGAGCGCCGGGCAGGAAGAGCAACCCGCGGACGAGGTTGGCGAGGCCACGACGGCCAATGCCAAGCTGCCCCCGGTGCCGGCCGAGACCCGAGCGGCGGTTCTCACCGCGCTCGCCCCGCGGGACGCCATCGACATCGCCCTGTACGGGCGCTTCCTTGCCGAGATCGCGGACTCCCCGAACGTCGACGGAGCGGTCCAGAGCAGCCACGCGTTCACCGTCCACGAAGCGGAACAGGTGGACGACTTCTACGCTGCGGCCGACGACGCAAAGCTCGACCGCAAGAAGAACGCGCTGGATTTCCTCGACGCGGCCGACGACGCGGGCGCAGGCATGACCGGCTACCAGTCCCTGATCACCGGCACGTTCTACCGGCACGCCGTCCTCGACCGCGTGAAGCTGCGCAGGAACCTCCAGGCCGCCGGGATGACCGAACAAGAGGCCGAGGAGACGTCCGTCGCGGCCGAGGCGGAATTCGTCACCGCCTTCGTCGAACACCCTGGCCACAGGGACAAGGGCTCAGCAGGGCATAGGGGAACTCGCGGGATGTCGCACAGAAGCGCCGCAGGCGGACGCTCATGTCGCGAAGGGCCGCTTGGACCTACACGGATCGGATGCCGTCGGCGCAGTCGAGGAAGTCACCCTATTTGTCCAGAGCCGCCGTCCACGTTGCCTAGGCGGAGGCGGCCAGTGGGTGATCAGGACGACCGTGCGGCCCGCGCTCAGCACCCGGATGCCGGGTCTGGAGCAGGAGCCCTGCAGGGCCGGCGGGCCGCAGCAGGCAATCTGGAAACCTGATGGTTCCATGTTCAGGCGGCTGATGGAATGGCCCGTGCTCCCGCGCGGGTGGACGGAAGTCACTGGCCTTACCTGGTGTTTGGGGGAGCAGTCCCCAAGGCTATTCCTCGTCCCCGTCCTCGTCCTCGGGTTCGGATTCCCTTACGAACCAGAGGTCGAGGGTGTACTGCTCAGCCGTGAAGCACTGTTTCCACGCTGCTCCGATCTGTTCCGCGCCCCATTGCTCATCGACAGCGCGCTGGAGGCACATGTCGTAGTAGGCGGCCGTGGCATCTCGTCCGCTCCATGCCGCGTGCCCGTCGTAGACGCCGGGCCGGGGCAGGTCCATCATGCCCGCCGGCCCGAAGGTAAGCTGGTTGACGACGAGTTGGCCCGTCTCTGATTCCAGGGAGACAGGGACCGTGCCCTCAGCGTCTTCCGGGGGCTTCTGGGGGGTGTCCCAGACCCTGATGGTGACCTGTACTTCGATGTCGGGTTGAAGGCTGTGCAGATAGAGGTGATAGCCGCTTCTGCAACGCCTCGTCGTCGCCGAGGTAGGCGTCAGAGTCGCAGACCTCCACGATCCTGCGGTCCGGTCGGGCGGTGGTGCTGTACTCGGTGATGAGAGACTGGGGACTCCGTCACTGCTCAGGGAGTGATCTTCACGTAGAACGCGTCTCCGTCGAGAATGCGGTTCAGGGTGAACATTTCGTTGAGCTTTCGGCCGCCTGTCTCATTGCCGGTTCCGTCGATGAGCCTGGCCAGAACCTGTTTCCCGGGGCGGCAGCGCCTTCTTTGGTGGAAGCGAAGGGGTACTCGTCGCACTGGAGCCTCGTCCCCTTGTAATCACCCCACACATCGTTGCACGTCGCGATGGCCTTCTCCCGATTCTTCTCCTGCTTGTCCTTGTCGATGAGGCGGTGGAGGGGCTCGGTGGCTCCCGGCACGGCCTTGCCGGCCCAGGAAGGGAAGGTGCGCTCGGGAAGCTGCTGGGCGTCGAGTATGTGCCGGGCGCTCTGGTCGACGGCAGGGTCTTTCAGACTCATCACGAGTTCGACGCGGGCTTCGGCGAAGACGGTGCCCTTGTGCTTGCCGGCAGTCGGTCCGGCGTAGTCGAAGCGGACGCTGGAGTACGCCATGACGGGATCCGTCCAGGGCACTGCGGTGGGTGAGGACACCCGCATGCCCAGGGTGATCATCCCGAAGACGACCTGAGTGTTAACGGGATCGAGTTTCCCGGTGTCGGGCGAGGTGTAGTTGAGCTGCCAGAAAGGTTTGGCGGTCCACTGCGCGATGTTCTCACTGCGGGTGGTGACGGCCGGTTTGGTCATCTGGGGGTTGGGGCCGCTGGCCGAGGCGTTGATCGTGTGGCTGAAGTTCTGCTCGATCTTCCACGTCGCGGGATTCTCACCGGCAACCGCCTTGGTGCGGATGTTCTCGATACTGCTGGTGTAGTCGACACGGCGGGATCCGTCGTAGGAGAAACCGAGGATCCACAGGTCGAACCAGAGTTCGCCCCTCAGGCGGCGCTTGTCGTCCACGAGCTTGAGGGTCACGGGCTGGTGCACGCACGTCTCGAAGCGGCTCTTGACCCAGCCTTTGCGGGTCTTGGCCTCCGGATGGGCGGCGCACTCGGTGCGCAGGTCCTTCTCCTCCTGACCGACTGCGGCCGTCGCATTCGGACCGGTCTGCGAAATCGTTTCTGCATTGGCTGGACCAGCTGTTCCGAGGCCGGCTGCGAGCATGAGCACGGTGGACAGGACCATCGTCACGGTTCGGCGCCGACGGGGTCAGCCGGGCAGGGACGGGCGGCCGTCAGGCACGGAAGGCTCCTCGGCTATGGACGGGGCGGTCACGGCGGTGGTGGTCAGGAGCGGCACAGCTGCCCCCAGCAGGCATCCAGGAGCTGGCCGGTGCTGGCCGAGTAGGTAGCGCGGAAGCCCTGGAAGGTCAGACCACGCTGCTCCAGTCCGTGGTTCGGCGCCGAGGACTCCACGGTCACCACGGCGGTGTTACTGGCGGCAGGCGACTGCGAGCTGAGGCCGAACGTGGCTGTGGCGCCGGGGGCTCGGGTTTCCGTGGTCACGCGCAGGGTGTTCTGGGCAACCCCGAAGGACTCGGCGGCGAGGGCGCCGATGTCAGCAACTTCCCCTGGGGCGCTGTCCGCGCGCGCGGAGGAGCGGGGGGCGCTCTGGAGCGCGGCGGCGTTGCAGACCTTGGCGGTCTGCACGCATGCGGACAGGCCGGGTACTGAGGTCAGGCAGGTGGCCGGGTCGCTGGCCAGGCACCGCGACAGCGCCTTCTGGTCGACGCCGTTGAGCGTTCCTGTCGACCGGGGAGGCAGTGGGCTCGCCTGCGCTCGGGTGGGGCCGGGTTTGCTCACGGTCCACTGGGTGAACTTCGTGGCGTCCGTCAGCTAGGTCGGCGGCTGCACCCTGCGGCAGGCCTACTACCGGCTCGTCTTCGAAGCGCTGATCCCGCACACCGCGCCGACGTACCGGTGCCTGTCCGCCCGCCTCGCCCAGGCACGCCGTGAGGAGCGGTTCCCCGACCTCATCGACCCTCTGCGCGCCGTCCACGTACCGCTAGCCTGGCCGGATTGACACCTTCCTCCGCCCCCCGACTGGTTCGCCCTGGACCGGACTGCCGGACAGGCGACCGCCCTGTACGTGGCCTGCGAGAAGGACATTCGTTCTTCGGCGGGATTCCTATGCTCGCCGGACGGTATCCGCCTCCATGCGACAACATGTCCCTACAGCCGGTGGCGTACCGAAGGGTCTGACAGATGGCGGGGCGGGGGCCTTCGAGGCAGGAACTGATTCGGCGACGGCGTTCCGTCGGCTTCATCGGGCGGCAGGGCGAGGTCGGCGCGTTCCGCGACGCCCTCAGACAGTCCCCGGAGGAGGCGGCTCAGTTTCTCTTCCACGTGCGGGGCCCGGCCGGGGTCGGCAAATCGACCCTGGTGCGGCAGCTGGAGACCATCGCCCGCGAGGCCGGGGCCGTCACCGCGTACGTGGACGAGTCTGTCGCGGACGTGGTCGAAACGATGGAGGTCATCAGCGCGCAGTTCGCCCAGCAGAGCTTGGCGCTGAAAGGCTTCGACAGACTGCTGGCCACCTATCGTCAGCGCCGGCACGAGGCCGACGCGGGATTGGCCGCAGCCGCGGCAGCCTCGGACCCGGCGGTGGGCGCCGCCCCGTCCGCGTCCCCCTCCCCGTCCAGCGTGATCGCCTCGCAGCTGGGTCTGGTCGGACTCGGCATGATCCCCGGAGTCGGCGCCTTCACCGGAGCCGTGAACCCGAACCAGGTCGCCGCCGGCGCGGACCGCGTCAAGGCCCTTCTCAGCACCCGGCTACGCAGCCACGGCGACGTGGAGCTGGTCCTGTCCCCACTTGACGCGCTGACCCCGGTATTCCTCGAGGAACTCACCGAGGTGGCACGCCGGCACCCTTGGATCGTGCTGTTCTTCGACACCTACGAGCGCACCGGCCCGATGCTCGACGCGTGGCTGCCCGATGTTCTGGGCACCGAACGGTACGGGGAACTCCCCGCGAACGTACTGGTCACCCTCGCCGGTCAGTCCCGGCTGGCCGCCCGTACCTGGGAGGACTGGCACGACCTGGTCACCGACTGGCCGCTGGATGTCTTCACGGAGACCGAGGCGCGCCGGCTCCTCACCGGCAAGGGGGTCACCGACGAGCGGGTGGTGGAGGTGATCCTGCGCCTCTCGGGCCGACTACCGGTTCTGGTCTCCACCCTGGCCGAGACGCAGCCGGGAACGGTGGAAGAGATCGGGGACCCCAGCGGCACCGCCGTCGAGCGGTTCCTGAAGTGGGAGCCCGACCTCGCCCGTCGGGCCGCCGCCCTGGCCTGCGCGTTCCCGCGGGAGCTGGATGAGGACGTATACCGGGCGGCCGTCGAGGAGGAAGCCTCCGAACTGTTCGGCTGGCTGCGGTCGATGCCCTTCGTTACCGATCGCTCGGGCCACTGCCGCTATCACGAAGTGGTGCGCGGAGCGATGCTGCGCCTGCAGCGCAGGCAGTCGCCGGTCCGCTGGGAGCAGCTCCACACACGGCTGGCTGATACCTTCCGCCACCGCCGCGAGCACCTTGAGGAGGCAACAGCCCCCACCGCGGGGTGGTGGTCGGATGAGACCTGGCGCGGTCTCCGTCTGGAGGAGACCTACCACCGGCTCTGCGCCGATCCCCGCGCCGCCCTCCCGGCCGCGCTGCGCGAACTCATCGATGCCTACGACCACGGAATCACCACCCTGCGCCGCTGGGCCGTAGCACTGGCCGGGGCGGGCTTCGACACGGACTCGCCGGAGCTGACCGGGTGGGCTGAGGAACTACGCGCGGCCCTGGATGAGGCTGCCCCAGGCATCGCCGCCCTGACCCTGCTCCTGGCCCGCCCCGGCCTGGACCCCGTAGGCCGAGCATCGGCTCTGACCCTCCGGGGCCGTGACCATCGCGTCGCCGGGGACTACGACCGGGCCCTGGCCGACTACACCCAAGCCATCACCCTGAGCCCGCTGGCCGAGCGCGCGTGGTACGGCCGGGCCCTGACTCAACAACTCACCAGGAAAGACGACGCGGCGATCGCCGACTACACCCGGGCCATAGAACTCGATCCAAGCGACGCTATGAGCCTGGTCAGCAGGGGGACTCTGTACCGTGTGGCCGGAAGGTACGAGGAGGCCCTGGCAGACGTCGATCGTGCGTTGGAAACTGCTCCGGACCATCAAGGGGCAACCTCTGCACGGGCCGGCATCTACCATGCGCTCGCCCGGTACGAGGAAGCCCTGGACGACTTCACGCGCCTCCTCACGACCGCACCCGAAGACGAGGCCCAGACGTTGGCGATTCGGGGTGGCACCTATGCGGCGATGGAGCGTTACGAGGAGGCCTTCGAGGATTTCGGGCGGGCCATCGAGCTTGACCCGGGGCTTGCCTGGGCCTTCACAAGCCGTGGTCTCGCCTATCGCAAGCTGGAACGGCACGAGGAAGCCTTGGCCGACTTCACGCGGGCAGCTGAGCTGAGTCCTGACGGTGCCTGGCCCGTCACGCACAGAGCCGAGACCTACCGAGCGGCCGGACGGTACGAGGATGCCCTGGCTGACTACACCCGCGCCATCGAGCTCGACCCGGGGTCTGCCTGGGCCCTCACCGGCCGTGGCAGCGCCCTCCAGGCGATGGGGCGGCACGACGATGCGCTGGCGGACTTCGATCACGCCGTCGCATACGAGCCGAACTTCCCATGGGTCTTCCACCTGCGAGGGACGGCATGGGCCAATGCAGGCCGGTTCGAGGAGGCTCTTGCCGACTTCGACCGACTCCACGAGATCAGTCCGGACAACAGCTGGGCCGTCAGGAGGAGGGGCGATTGCCATCGCATGCTGGGCGCGTACGAGGAGGCCTTGACCGACTACGGTCTCGCAGTCGAACTCCGTCCCGCTGATGCCTCCACGCTCACCGCCCGCGGTGTAGCGCACCGCCTGCTCGGCCACTACGCCGAAGCGCTCGCCGACCTCACCCGGTCCATCGAGCTCGATGCCGATGACGCATGGACTCACTACGAGACGGCCGTCGCCATGTGCGCGCTCGGTCACCCGGGCGGCGACCACCACCTCACGCGTGCAGTGGAACTTCTGGGTTCTCCCGCCGCCGAGAAGCGCGGTGCTTTCGAAGCGGACAACCTCGTCCTGGCCTACTGCCTTTGGGGGCGCTGGGAACAGGCCGAGCAGTGTCTCGCGGAGTTTCTGGACGCCGCTGACCCTCCTGGGCAGGTGCGCTTGCTGATCATTGGCCTCCGCAGCCTCGTACCCGTGATCCCGTCGACCGAGCCTCGCATCGCGGTGTTCTGCCAGATGCTTGAGGAGAGGTTCACCGTGCTTGCCCAGTAGCGCCCTCGTACCCCACGGTGCGCGTGGCGTGCCGAGGTGCGGATCGGCCTCGTGCAGCGGGTCGAAGCCCTACGCAATGAGTAGCGGCGGCGCCAACAACAACTTGATCAACCAGCTGATCAAGCCGACAGGCCCGCCTCCCTGACGCCGACAGCGCTCATCAAATCCTGCAACCGTCCCGCCTCGATCAGCTATCGAGCAGGCCCAGCTCACTGTCGGGGCGGCAGAGCGGGCACGCAATCACCGAAGGCACGGTCCGCAGGACCTCCAG
This sequence comes from Streptomyces sp. NPDC003038, assembly GCF_040611115.1. Taxonomy (NCBI): domain Bacteria; kingdom Bacillati; phylum Actinomycetota; class Actinomycetes; order Kitasatosporales; family Streptomycetaceae; genus Streptomyces; species Streptomyces sp. NPDC003038. Next base: position 13,537 of record NZ_JBEXNN010000026.1, on the reverse strand, counting down.
GACCGACTCCCGGGTGGCGGCCCGGCCGCGGCTAGTGACCCGGCAGGCGCCTGTGTGGACGCGATCCGGCTTCCGGACGGCGCCGATGCCGTACTCGATCCACCAGCTGGGCAGCTGGGGCAACGGTCGGCGGCGGGCCTGCTCTTCTTCGGCGGCCCGGACTGCGGTGATCCTTTCATCGACGCGGGCGAGGGTCAGCTCCAGCCAGCGGCGTATCACCAGGAGCTGGTCCCAGGCTGGCGGCAGGGGCAGCAGTGGTTCCGGCATGACGGCTACGCCGCCTCGGACACTTCCGCAGGCCGTGCCTGCCGCTTCAGTTGCATGCGGCTCGCGGTTGCGCCTAGACGTGGAGCTGGAGGACGTCCCGGCATTCGGTCAGGTGGTTTTACCGCCGGGAGCCAGCAACGTTTGTCGGTCACCGCTGGAACGCTCCGTGAGCGACAAGAAACATGTTGCTGAGTTCTGGGAGCGCGCTGGTACTTGCTTCCGGCCGTCTCGTGTGCTGGTCGGCTCGGAGCAAGTGATCATGGCCCCGGACTCCTAATCTCTGACCCCAGCCGCAAACTGACCGCTCCGGAGCGCCGCAGGCGTAACCCGGCCACCGAAGGCGCCGCCGCGTACCTCGCTGTCCGCCGACCTCACCACCGAAACCGACTACTCGAGAGGACCCGCACCTGATGTCCATATGGCCTTCGATCGTTGCCGTACTCGGTACCCTCGCCGGCGCCCTGACCGCCGGACTCCTCCAGCACCGCTCGGCACGCACCGCACGCGCCGAGCAGCGCGCCGACAGCCACCGCCAGGACCAGCTCAGCGCCGTCACCGACTTCGCGGCCGCCCTGGACGCGCACCGCTCGGCGATGTTCCATCGGGAGCATCTGGCCCTGACCGAGGAACACAACCAGCCGGGGCAGACCGCGTCGACGGTGGTACCGGTCGGGGCGAGGGGCCGAGGGCCTGCGCCGAGTCGGAACGTCCCAGCCTGGGACAACGAGGTGCGCCGACCCCGTGCGGCTGATGGAGCTCGTCAGAGCCTGCTGACCAGCGACAACCCACGCCGCCCCTTGCCAACAAGCCTGCTTCGTCACAGGCGGCCCGTGTGCGAGCGTCAGAGCGCCCCCGACCGGCCGGAACCGGGCGAGGCGCTCAGCAGCAGGTCGGGGCCCGTCCGTACCGGGTCGGCCGTGCGGGACCCGTACGCGCGCGGCGACGGGCGAAGTCGGTCAGTCCTTACCGGCCGGGTGCCAGGTCATCCCCCAGCCGTACTCGATATCTGCGGCCTGCTGTTTGAGGATGCCGGGCGGCAGCAAGAGGTACTTCGCCTCTCGCCGGACGATCAGTTCCCCGTCCACGTTCTCGATCAGTGCGATCGCAGCGACCGGCGAAGGAACGGTGCATTCGTCCAGGCGCATCTCGATCGGCGGACCGGTGGGCGGATACAGCGTGGCGACCCCGTGCAGACCCGCGAAGCTGGACGCCCCGGCGTAGATGACCACGAACACCAGGATGCGCTTGATCTCGGCCGCGTGATCAAGATTGATCATGAGGTTCTCACCGGCCTCACTGCCGCCGGTCCGGTCGTCCTGGTCCAGCCGGATGTACGGCGGCTGGTCGAACGAGCCGAACTGGTTGTTGATGGGGTGGACGATCCCCATCGCTCCGTTCTGCAGCTCCCACAGACAGGAGAGGTCCAGGTCGACGTCCTCCAGCCGGACGGCGTCCTTTCCCTTCTTCATCCAGCTACGCGGCGGCTTGGGGGCGCTCCAGGAGAGATTGACCCGCATGCCTCCCGAGGTGGCCCCCTGCTTGGTCAGCGACACCGTGGGCGCTGCCTTCGTCAACGTGATCTTCGACAGCCGTACGGGCTGGGCACGCGCGGGCGGCGGAACCTGCGGCGTGGTGGGACGTGGCGCGGGCGCAGGGGGCTGCGGCGCGGGCGCTGCCTGCTGCGCCGGCGGAGGTGAGGCGGGCTCGTCGACGGTGATACCGAAATCGGTGGCGAGCCCTGCCAGGCCGGAGGCGTATCCCTGGCCCACCGCCCGGAACTTCCATGCGCCGTTGCGCCGATACAGCTCCCCGAGCACGAACGCCGTCTCCGATGTGGCACCGGTGGCGTCGAACCGCGCCGTCTCGGCGCCGCTCTCCGCGTCCAGCACGCGCACGAACAGGCCGGACACCTGACCGAACGTGCCGTCGGTGGAAGCCGCGACCACCACGGTCCCGATCTCCTGCTCCACCGCGGACAGCGCCACCCCGATCGTCTCGAGCGCGCCCGTGCCGTCCTGGCGCCTGCCCTCGTGACGCACAGCACCACTGCGATGCACAGGCTGGTTGTAGAACACGAAGTCCTCGTCCGACCGCACCTTGCCGGCCGCCGTCAGCAACAGAGCCGACGCGTCCACATCAGGGGCTCCGGGACCTGCTTGCCAACCCAGCTCCACCCGGACCCCGTTACTCGCCACCGGTACGTTGGCACCCTTTTGCAAGGACATGTGGATCCCCCTCCCGCGACCTTCCCCGCTCCCGCAGCCTACGAGGTTTTGGCATGCTCCCGTCCCCGAAGGCAGGGATTGCTTCTTCTCCAGGGGAAGTTGGGGGAACTCGGCCGTCCGCTGCCCCGGCGTTCTGGCGGCCGGGGCGCAGGCGCTCCGGCCGCAGGCGGCGCCGGCCCCTCGCTGTCCCACGCGACGAGCTCGCCCCGTCGAGGACCAGGCCGTCGGACGTCTGCTGCCCGGCCCGGCCGGGTGGGGCCGGTCAGTCGATGCGGTTCACGCGCTGGGTGGAGAGCTCGTAGCGGGCTCCGACCACCGCCAGCCTCCCTGCGACGATCCGGGGCGCCAGGTCGGGCTCGGCCGCCAACCGTGCGCGTACCCGGCGGACGTTCGCGGTGACGGCCGCGTCCAGCCGGGCGCCGCCGGGCAGCGTGCGGTCGATCGCCGGGCGGATCTGGTCCGCCAGGTAGCGGACGTGGGCCGGCAGGGCGTCGCCGCCTTCGTCGGCGAGGACGGCCGCCGCGATGGCCCCGCAGCCCTGGTGGCCCAGCACCACGATCAGCGGCACGCTCAGCTCCAGGACGCCGTACGAGATGCTGCCCAGGATCGCCTCGTCCAGGACTTCCCCCGCCGACCGGACCGTCAGCAGGTCCCCCAGCCCTTGGTCGAAGACCAGTTCCGGGGGCACCCGGGAGTCGACGCAGCCCAGCACCACGGCGAAGGGGTGCTGCCCGCCCACCAGCGTCCGCCGCAGGGCTCGGCCCTCGTCCGGGTGCCGCTCGTGCAGGGTGCGCCAGCGGCGGTTGCCCGCCTCCAGCTCCCGCAGGGCCGTCTCCGGCGTGGCCGGCCGCGCCCGCCGTGCCACGGAGGCGGTGGACATCCCGGAATCGCCGGACACCAGCCCGGCTCCCACCGCCGTCGCCGCGGTCACCGCCCACACGAACCGGCGCCGACCCGGCACCAGTCCGGGGTACGGGTCCGGGTCCGGGTCCGGGTGCGGGCCCGGGCGATGTGGTGCCTCATCCTTCCTCATGCCGGTCCACGGTAGCCCCCGTACCGCCGCCGACCGGGCCGCCGAACGGCCGCGTCAGACAGTCGGTCCGCAGCCCATACCGGCTTCCCGTGGTGCCGGCGGGGGTGGTCGACCCAGCGGGCAGCGTACGCCGGTCCCGCGGCGTGAGGTCCGGCGCTCACGGCGTCTTCGCCGGGCGGCGCAGGACGCGCAGGCTGTGGGAAGGCAGGACCGTCGTCGCCGTCGCCTTGATCTCGGTTTCGTCCTGCACGTCGTCGCCACCGGTGGTGTCGAGAACCACGCTCCACGTCTCACCGTAGGCGGCGGGAGGAAGGCGGAAGGTGACGCCTTCATCGGCGGAATTGCACAGCAGCAGCAGCGAATCCGGCCGCCGGGAGGCGGCTGGCGTGCTGTTCGCCGGCAGGTGGTCCCCGCAGAGGTAGACGGCGATACTGCGGGCCTCGGGCCGGTCCCAGTCCTGCACCCCCATGCAGTCGCCGTCCGGTCGCAGCCACACGATGTCGGCCTCCGGTGCCGCCTCGTGCGACGGCGCTCCCTGGGGGAAGTGGCGCCTTCGCAGGACGGGCTGGTCGCGGCGCAGGGCGAGGGCGCGCCGGGCGAACGCGAGGAGCTCCCCGTTGGTGTCGTTGAGGTCCCAGTCGATCCAGGTCAGTTCGCTGTCCTGGCAGTAGGCGTTGTTGTTGCCCTGCTGCGTACGGCCGAGCTCGTCTCCGTGGGAGATCATCGGCACGCCCAGGGACAGGCAGAGGGTGGCCAGCAGGTTGCGCTGCTGGCGGGAACGGAGGGTGAGGATGCCGTGGTCGTCGGTGGGACCTTCAGCGCCGCAGTTCCAGGAGCGGTTGTCGGCCTCGCCGTCGCGGCCGTCCTCCCCGTTGGCCTCGTTGTGCCGGCTCTCGTACGAGACGAGGTCGCGGAGGGTGAAGCCGTCGTGCGCGGTGATGAAGTTGATGCCGGCGCGCGGGCGCCGGCGGTCTGGCTGATAGAGGTCGGCGGAGCCCGCGAAACGTGCCGCGAACTCGGGCAGGGAGCACTCGTCGCCCCGCCAGAAGGAGCGGACCGCGTCGCGGTAGCGTCCGTTCCATTCGCTCCACAGGGCGGGGAAGTTGCCGACTTGGTATCCGCCTTCGCCGATGTCCCAGGGTTCGGCGATGAGTTTGACGCGGCTGATGACCGGGTCCTGGTGGACGATGTCGAAGAAGGCTGAAAGCTTGTCCACCTCGTGGAACTGACGGGCGAGGGTGGCGGCGAGGTCGAACCGGAATCCGTCCACGTGCATCTCGGTGACCCAGTACCGCAGCGAGTCCATGATCAGCTGGAGAACGGCCGGGTGCCGCATCAGAAGGCTGTTGCCGGTGCCGGTGGTGTCGAAGTAGTGGGCCGGGCTGTCGTCGACCAGGCGGTAGTAGGAAGGGTTGTCGATGCCGCGGAAGGAGAGGGTGGGGCCGTTCTCGTTGCCCTCGGCGGTGTGGTTGTAGACGACGTCGAGGATGACCTCGATCCCGGCGCGGTGCAGGTCCCTGACCATGGCTTTGAACTCGGTGACCTGGCCGCCGCGGCTGCCGGTGGACGCGTAGGCGTTGTGGGGGGCGAAGTAGCCGATGGTGTTGTAGCCCCAGTAATTGGTCAACCCCTGGTCGGTGAGGAAGCCGTCCTGGGTGAACTGGTGCACCGGCATCAGTTCCAGAGCGGTGACGCCCAGTTCCTTGAGGTGCCCGATGACGGCAGGGTGCGCAACGCCGGCGTAGGTGCCGCGCAGGTTTTCGGGGACGTCGGGGTGGCGGCGGGTCAGCCCTTTGACATGCGCCTCGTAGATGACCGAGTCGTGGAAGGCGTGGCCGGGCGACGCGTCTGCCTCCCAGTCGAATCCTCCATCGGTGACGACGCCGAGCGGTACGTGACCGAGGCTGTCGCGGCCGTCCGGACGCGCCGGGTCCTCCGGGTCGTGCCCGGTCAAGGAAGCGTCCCCGTCGATCTGGCCGTCTACGGCCCTGGCGTAGGGGTCGAGAAGGAGCTTGGCCGGATTGCAGCGCAGCCCCTCCTGCGGGCGCCAGGGGCCGTGAACGCGGTAGCCGTAGCGCTGCCCGGGCCCCACCCCGGCGATCCAGCCGTGCCAGACCCCGCCGTCCACCTCCGGCAGGGGCACGCGCCGTTCGGCGCCGTCATCGCCGATCAGACACAGCTCCACCGTCTCGGCGCAGTCGGAGAAGAGGGCGAAGTTCGTCCCGGAGCCGTCATAGGTCGCGCCGAGCGGGTGAGGACGTCCAGCGGAGATATCCATTCAGCAAGAGAAGCACGCGGAGCGGGCGCTCGCCGGGCATCGACTCCTTCCTCCCGCGACGCCGGGCGGGTGTGGAAGCCGGGCTCCGCCGGCACGGCCGCCGGGTCGTGCAGGCCGAACTCCCCGGTCCGGCCGGGCCGCAGGGGCCTCGCCGCCGTGCTCGGCGGCGGTGCGGGCCCGTGCGCGCGGGCGGTGTGGGCCGTGCTCGGCGGCGGTGCGGGCCCGTGCGCGCGGGCGGACCTGCCTCGGCGGCGGCCTGGACCGTGCGCGCGGGCGGAACTCGGCCGGCCGACAGGGAGCCGTGTCGGTGATGGCCGCAGCCCGCGCATTCGGGCAGGTTGGTGCCGGCAGGCCGTCGGGGCGCGACGGCCCGATATCACCCCGAGGATTCCCCATGGCCGAGAACGACACCTCCCCCACCAGCCGTCGTACGGTTCTCCTGGCAGCAGGCTCGGCCGCGGCGGCCACACTGGCCGCCGCCTGCGCCGCGCCGGCCGCCGCCGTCAAGGAGCCGGAGCATGCCTCCCCCCGCAGGCCTCGGTCGGGCGCGACCACGCCGGCCTGTGTCCTGACCACCGAGTGGGGTGCCGGGCCCTACTACCTCGACCTCGACCGGGTCCGCTCGGACATCACCGAAGACCGGCAGGGCGTGCCCTTCCGGCTCGACCTGACCATCGTCCGGACCTCCCAGGGCTGCCGGCCGCTGGAGGGCGCCGCCGTCGACGTCTGGCAGGCCGACGCGGCGGGTGACTACTCCAGTGACGGCGCCACGTTCCTGCGCGGTACCCAGATCACCGACAGCGCCGGGCGGTGCACGTTCCGGACCATCGTGCCCGGCTGGTACGCGGAACTGGCTCCCCACATCCACTTCAAAGTACGGCCCGACAACCGCACCGAAACCTCCTCGCAGCTCTTCTTCCCCGAAGACCTGCTGAAGAAGGTGTACACGCGCCAGCCCTACGCACAGCGCCGGGTCCCCGAGCACCCCAACACCCGCGACGACCGCTACCAGGACTCGGGGGCCGCCCTCACACTCGCCCCCGCGCCCGAGGGCGCCGGATACCGTGCCGCGTACACGGTGGGAATCGCCTGAACCGGAAGCGTGCCGCCGTAGTGGCGCGCTGCGGAAGCTCGCTGGTTCGCTCGCCCTGACGGGCCGGGCCGGGCGGTGGCCGGGCGGTGGCCGTTTCGTGGGCCATGGGAGGCATTGCGTGTGGCCGTACGAGTGACAGTCGTCCGGCCGGGGAACGACGGACCGCTCGCGGCGGTGCAAGGTGGGCTGGCACTGGATCGGCCGAGCGCGATCTGGTTCCCCGTCCCCCGACTGTGCCCTGGAGGTCTGATGCTCCGTTCCCGTTCCGGCCGTGCTCTCGCAGCAGCCGCCGCTGTCTCCGTGGCTTTGGCCACGAGCGCGTTCACGTTCCTGTCCGACCCGCGGCCGGCCCAGCTGGACAGACAAGTGCTGCACTGGATCGGAGTGGAAGAGACCAGTACGCAGACGCCCACCGCGCGTATCGGTGACACATGGACCATCTACCGGAAGCTCTACCAGGCAAAAGACGGCAAGCCCGGTCGAAGGATCGGGGAGACCAGTTCCCAGTGCAGCGTCGTCCACGTCACCCGGGGCGGGCTCGTCTCCCACTGCCATGGCATCGCACAGACCAAAGACGGCAGCATCAACATGGGATCCATGCAGGACCGCTCGGGCCCCGGCCCGTACACCTGGACCGCCGCGGTGCTGGGAGGGACCGGTGCCTACCGAGGCGCCACAGGTGAAGCGAGACTCACCCGCCATGACAAGTACACGGTGTTCGAGATCAGCCTGGACGACTGAAGGCCGTGCGGTGACCGCGGGCTCATGACCGGTTGGTCAGGGCACGGGCTGGTTGATCTCAGCACCCACCCTCTTCCGCCGCCGGGGCCGTGCCCGCGCCGAAGCCGGGTACGTCCTCGGCGGTGACGCGGTCGCGGGAACCGGAGCGGATGCCTGTACATGCCGCACCCGAGTCGACGCACTCCGGGCCGGGGAACGCATGCCGGCCGGTACGAGAGTACGTTCGACCGTACGGGGTGCGGCCCAGGCCATCAGGGCCGCGACGGGGGCCGCACCCCGACATCGCGCCAGGGGCCCTTTTCCAAGGAGAGAGGGGACACGCGCGCGTAGGACGTCCCAGCATCGGGCGAGGAGTTCGCGGGCTCGGGTGCCGGGCCAGGGCGCGGACGGGGCACGGTTCAAAGGCTCGTGCCCAGCTGCCAGAACAGCCGGTTCCCCAGGCATTGCGTCAGGTACGGAACGCCATCGGTGTACCCCGAGCCGTGCGCATCGCCGAGCATGCGCACGGCAAGGCTGCGATGGGCTGACTTCCACCGCTGGTGTCTGCTTTCCAACCGGCTGAGCGCCGCGTCGAGGCGGTTCCACTCCGCCCGGCCGGAACCTCCCTCGCCGCGGAGGTCGAGATATGCCTGGGTAACGGTGTCATGGCCGGCGTGCTCCGCCTCGGCCTGTACGGCGGGCACACTCGTGAAGGCGACCGAGCGCAGGCGCGGGACGGGCGGAACACCGCACAGGCTCTCGAACCGTTTGTATTGTTCGGACTGAATAGCGCTGGCGCCTTGGGTGTACTGCCGGAAAGCGGAGAATTGCTCCGCCCGCATCGTGGCGACTATGCGGAACAGTGCAGCGGCGCGTTCGAACATCGCAACCGCATGGTCTATTCGCTCCACGCCTTCTTCCAGGTGCCCTGCGCGCAATGCCCCGATGGCTGCCTTCATGTCTGCCGATATCGCGGTGAAGAGCATTTCGTGGGTCTGGAGGACGCGGATGAAAAAGTACTCGTCATGCAGTACGTAGACGGGCTGGACGGTAACGTCGATCCACCGCCAGGCATCCGTCGCCGGTGGCGGGGGCAGGTGATCGACGAGATCTTCCAGGCGGGACTGGGGCATGTGCGCCGTCCGTGACGGCAAGTCGCCGGCCTCCGAGCGGCCGAGGCCCTCCGTCACGAACCGCAGGGCATGCCGCAGCCGCGGGCCCAGCGTCGCCGGATCCGGCCGGCCCCGGCCGGGCCCCTCGCGCGACCCGCCTGCCGCCTTGATCTCGAAACGAACGACGTCGGACATGAGCATGGTGGACATCCGGTCCGCGCTCAGCGCGGAATGCCGTTCTTCCATGAGAAGCTCCAGGACCGGCAGCGCGAGGTAGGTGCGATTCCAGAAACGCCCCTCGTGTTTGTCGAGCATGCAGTCGAGAAAAGCGTTGAGGAACGGGCGGCCTGTGGCGTGCCGATGCCGGATATCACTCAACTGGGCCAGCATTCGCTCCGGTAGGAAATGCTTTCCTGTCCGCCGCACGTGTTCCGTGACGGACCGGGCCAGGGAGATACCGTCGGATTCTGCCGGTACCTGATCTGCGGCCGCCCAGCGCCTGACTTCCTGAAGGGCCGACGTACGTGATCCACAGCTCTCGCGAAGCGCGCATACACAGCCCGTGGTCATTTTCCGCACGCATCGAACCGTGCTGCTCTCAGAAGTCATCGCCACTCGCCTCTCCCATGTCGGTGTGCGGCAGTTCGGCGCGAGAACGTTTCCGGCCGACGGTCGGCCTCACGCTGTCCGAGTGAGGTACTGGGTCCACTAGGCACGGCCGAAAGACCGCATGTCATGTCTCGGAAATTCGTGTCTTGACAGGAACGAGTGCGCTACCGCACGCACGGGCCGTCGGCCGGCCCTGGCTGTCCGACCCGGATCTTCGACGATCCCGATGAGCTCGACCGTGACGGGTACCGGACCCTTGACGCGGCCGGCCGGCCTGCTCAGCCGGCGGCGGCAGCCGTCCCCTCGCCACTCCCTGGCCTTGGCCTTGGCCGGGTCACATCTGCCCAGCGGGGCCACTGTCACCTGTCAAGCCCCGAGAAATCGCGACATGACGCGACCCGGGGCCAGGGGCTTACTCAAGACGTGGGCTCACGCACAGCGGCCGGCCCACCCGCGTCAACTCGTGAAGAGACGGGCCCGTCCGGCCGCCTCTTCACCTTTTTTCGCGGGAGCGGAATTTCCATGATTCACGCCTCCAGGCGTGGAGGCCATAATGGCGATAAGGAGCGAGCAGATGCGGATAGCCGTCGTTTTCCCGATGTCCTACGTCGGGGGGAGAGTGTCGTGAGTTCCCTACCTCCTTCGTCCGAGCGCCCGACCGGCCCCCCGTCCGGTCCGCTGTCCGCTCGGCCGACGAATCAGCAGCCTCCGCCGCCGGCGCCTCCGCCACGAGCGGGGCCACCGCCGCCACCAGGGCCTCCGCCCCCGCCGGGGCCGGCCGGCAGCGGCGAGCCCGGTGAGCCGGGCCGGCGCCACGGAGGGCCGGCTCACGGGTGGCGGTCGCGCAGAACCGTGCTGAGTGCCAGCACCGCGGTGGTGATGGCGACGGCGGTGGTCCTCGCCTTCACCGTCATGGGCGGGGAGAAGGCAGCCGGCGGAGAGGTCTTCCTCCAGGCCGCCTCGGCGGCCGGCCCCGATCCGTTCACCCCCTCGACGGCCACGGTGTCCAAGGACACCGAAGTCACGCCCGCAGCCCCCGGCAAGGCGAAGGGCGGCACGAGCGGCACGCGCACCCTCGAGGTCAACGGTGCGCACCCGGGGCTGTACGGGGGCACGCGGAACGTCGCGAGCTGCGACGTCGAGAAGCAGATCAAGTTCCTCACGCAGCACACGGACAAGGGGAAGGCCTTCGCCGTCCCCCTGGGCATCGAGCAGCCCGAGATCCCTTCCTATCTACGGTCGCTGACGCCCGTTCGGCTGAGCTGGGACACCCGGGTCACCAACCACGGGTACAAGGCCGAGGCGCCCACCAGCTATCAGGCCGTCCTGCAGGCCGGCACGTCCGTCCTGGTCGACGACCGCGCCGTACCTCGCGTCCGCTGTGCCTGCGGCAACCCTCTGACCCCGCCCGTCGCCGTCAAGGGCCAGCAGACGTACAACGGCAAGGAGTGGTCGTCGTTCCAGTCCTCCGACCTCGTTGCGGTCAAACCCGCCGAGAAGCCGGTGAAGACCGTCACGATGTTCGACCATGACCGCAAGGGATGGTACGAGCGCCCGAGCGGCGACGTGGAGGGCAAGCACGACCACGAGGTCCCTCCCCCGAAGGGCCAAACCCCCGACTCGCCGTACCCGGTCCTGCCCCCGCCCCATCCGGGATCAGTGGAGAAGCTCCCCGACAAGGACAAGGACAAGGACAAGGAGCACGAGGCCCCGGGCAAGGACCCCGGGAAGGACCCCGGCAACGAGCCGGGCAAGGACCCAGGTAAGGACCCGGGCAAGGACCCCGGGAAGGACCCGGGCAAGGACCCGGGCAAGGACCCAGGCAACGAGCCCGGGAAGGACCCAGGCCAGGACCCGGGCAAGGACCCCGGCAACGAGCCCGGCAAGGAGCCAGGCCAGAACCCCGGCCAGGACCCCGGCAAGGACCCGGGCAACGACCCCGGCAACGACCCCGGCCAGGACCCCGGCAAGGACCCCGGCAACGAGCCCGGCAACGAGCCCGGCAAGGAGCCAGGCCAGAACCCCGGCCAGGACCCCGGCAAGGAGCCAGGCCAGAACCCCGGCAAGGACCCCGGCCAGGACCCCGGCAAGGACCCCGGCAACGACCCCGGCAAGGAGCCAGGCCAGAACCCCGGCCAGGACCCCGGCAAGGACCCGGGCAACGACCCCGGCAAGGACCCCGGCAAGGAGCCAGGCCAGAACCCCGGCCAGGACCCCGGCAAGGACCCGGGCAACGACCCCGGCAAGGACCCCGGCAAGGACCCCGGCCAGGACCCCGGCAAGGACCCGGGCAACGAGCCGGGCAAGGACCCGGGCAACGAGCCCGGCAAGGACCCAGGCCAGAACCCCGGCAAGGACCCCGGCAAGGACCCGGGCAACGAGCCGGGCAAGGACCCGGGCAACGAGCCCGGCAAGGACCCAGGCCAGAACCCCGGCAAGGACCCCGGCAAGGACCCGGGCAACGAGCCGGGCAAGGACCCGGGCAACGAGCCCGGCAAGGACCCAGGCCAGAACCCCGGCAAGGACCCCGGCCAGAACCCCGGCCAGAACCCCGGCAAGGACCCCGGCAAGGACCCGGGCAACGAGCCCGGGAAGGACCCAGGGCAGAACCCCGGCCAGAACCCCGGTAAGGACCCCGGAAGCGAGCCCGGTAAGGACCCGGGCCAGAACCCCGGAAAGGACCCCGGGAACGAGCCCGGGAGGGACCCCGGCCAGAACCCCGGCAACGGCCCAGGCCAGAACCCCGGCAACGAGCCCGGCAACGAGGAGCAGTCCGGATGACCCTCGCCGGAGTGACTGAGGTGATTCCGAGGGTCGTCGCAGCACGTGATCACTGACGTGTGGTGGTCGGCAGTTTAGGCAGGCGCTCGGCTGGGTTTTCCCAGCCGAGCGTTTTCGTGGCCGCCTGCTGAGGGCCTGGGCGACCGTGTCCAGGTCCTCACGGCTGTGGCGGGACAGGTCGCACTCCCCACCGGTGCTGCCCGCATCGCGCAGGGCCGAAGAACCTCCACCGAATTGCGGACGGCCGCCTCGGTCTGTCGAGGGCGGTGATCGACAGCTCGCTCGTCAGGGTGCTCGGGGGCGGCCGGAACCAGGCGGAGCCCGGTCGACCTCGCGGGCCGGCGCCAAAGACCACCTGACCTGTGACACCACCGGCATCCCCTCACACCCACGCTCACCGGAGGCGCCCCTCCGGCGATGCCGGCTGCCATGCCGCCGATCCGTGGCAAACGCGGCCGCCGCGGGTTCTGGCTAGCCGCGGCCTTTTAGCTCCTGCTTTGGGGCGTGTCAAGTCCCGACTTTCCGGAACGTGACCGGGGTGTGCCGGTCGGGGCTTACTTGTGGTGCGGGCCTCACCGAAAAGGAAACGAGGCGACAAGGAGAGACGGAATACCTCGCAAGTAATTCCTCATCCCACCGACGTCACCGCATCCCGGGAATTCCGGGCAATCACATATCCCTTTGAATGGTAGGAGAAGGCCATGATCCGCAAGATTCACACCAACGATGTCGTTCGGCCCAAGCGTCGGAGCTTTCGCATTGCGACGCTGGTTGCTTCGGCTGCTGTGATTTCCGGAGGGGTCCTCCTCCCGGCCTCCGTCGCGACGGCGGCTCCGACGCCGACTTACGCGGCTGCCGCCCTCGCCTTCCCACAGGACGGCGGCAAGGGCGGGGCCGGAGGAAAGGGCGGCAGCGGCGAGGTCGGCGGCGGAGGCGGCGCCGGCGGCGCCGGTGGGGCCAGCGTCAAGGGCAAGGGCGGCGACGGCGGCGCGGGCGGCGACGGCGGCTTCGGCTGGCGGACCGGCGGCGGTGGCGGCGGCGGTGGCGGCGGTGGCGAAGGCAAGGTAGGCGGCAACGGCGGCAAGGGCGGCAACGGCGGCATCGGCGTCTTCGAACAGGGCGGCGGCGGCGGCCAGGGCGGCGGCGGCGGTGACGGCAAGGAGCGCGGCGGCAACGGCGGCGACGGCGGCCGTGGCGGCGACAGCCTCAAGGACGGCGGCGCCGGTGGCGCGGCCGGAGACGGCGGCAACGGCCGGATCGGCGGCAGCGGCGGGAACGGCGGCGCCGGAGGCCTCGGCCTCGGCTTCAACTTCCTCAAGTTCCGCTGATCGCAGGGCTCGGCCCGACGGGGTGGAGGCCTTCGGGCCGGCGCGGGGGGGGGGGGGGCCGGGGCGGGGGGGGGGGCGGGGTGTGGGGGGC